>JBGAHN010000024.1:0-50134 GCA_044226145.1 Labilithrix sp.
GAGACGAAGCCGCTGGGACAGGGCGATCGACCTCGCCGGACGGATCCTCCGCGCGAGTGCGCGATGTGCGGCACGATCAATTCGCCCTTCGCCATCGCCTGCGCGGGGTGTGGGATATCGCTCGCGGCGATGGATCAAGAGGCCGTGCGCGTGCGCAAGGCGGCCATGGGATCGACGTCGCCGATCCGGACCGCGGAGCGCTCGATTCCTCGTGCACCGAGCCTGGGCGGACCCGGGATGCATCCATCGATGTCCCCGATTTCACGAGAGATTCCGGTGCGAAGCGCCGAGGTGCCGCGCGCTGGGACGGCGTCCCGGCGCACGAGCGTGTGGCAGCGCATTCTCGCGTGGACGGGGCTCCGAGGTCGCTGAGCCGGTCTACGCGCCGTCGATGCGGACGCCGTCGCGGTGCACGCGCTCGGCCATCGACGTACCCCACGGCTGGACGAGCGCGTGCTCGTGCGGGAGGTTCCACGCCACGAGATCCGCGCGCGCGCCTGGAGCGAGCACGCCTCGCCGCTCGCCGTCCGACGGGCCCCCGAGGCCCGCGAGCCCGAGCGACGCCGCTGCCAGGCGCGTGACGCCGAGGAGGACCTCGTCCGGCGACAGACCGTAGAGGCGAACCGCCATGGCCATCGCGAGGGGGAGGCTCTCCGTCGGCGACGTGCCGGGGTTGGCGTCGCTCGCGACGACGAAGGGCACGCCGGCCTTCCGAAGGGCGGAGACGGGCGGCGGTGACTGACCCAACGTGAAGCTCGCCGTCGGGAGGAGGACCGCGGCCACACCGGCGCGCGCGAGGGCCTCCACGCCGTCCGTCCCGACGTGCTCGAGGTGATCGACCGACAGCGCTCCCAGCTCCGCGGCGAGCTCGGCGCCGCCCACGTCCGCGAACTGCCCCACGTGCGCACGAACGCCGATGCCCGCCTTTTTCGCCGCTTCGAAGACCGGGCGCGCTTCGGCCACGGAGAAGGCGTTCTCGTCGATGTAGGCGTCGACGAACCGGCAGAGCCCGTCGCGCGCCACCGATTCGACCGCGGTGCGCGCGACGCCGTCCACGTAAGCGGCGCGGTCGCTCCGCGCGCTCTCCGGCAGCGCGTGGAGCGCGAGGAACGTGGGGACGACGTGGGGCAGATCGGCGTTCGTGGCGGCCTCCGCAATGGCGCGGAGCTGTTTTCGTTCGAGCGCGAGCTCGAGCCCGTAGCCGCTCTTCACTTCGCAGGTCGTCACGCCCAGCTTGGCCATGCGGCGAAGGCGCGCGGCGAGCACGGCGGCGATCTCGGCCTCGGAGGCGTTCGCGATGGCGCGTTGGGACGCGAGGATGCCGCCGCCGGCCTTCGCGATGGCGCGGTAGTCGGCGCCGGCCATGCGCATCACGTACTCGTCGTGGCGCGAGCCGACCCACGCGGCGTGCGTGTGGGCGTCGACGAGCCCGGGGGTGACGACGCGCGCGCCGAGATCTTCGATGCGGGCGTCGCACGGCGCGTCGCTCGCGGGACCGACCCAGACGATCGTGGCGCCGTCCCAGACGATCGCGGCGTCCTCGACGACGCCGAGGGGATCGGCGTCCGTCGCGCGCGCCGGATCGCACGTCACGAGCCGCTTGGTCGAAAGTCCCACGAGGCTCATGAGCGGGCTCCTTGGGCTCCTCGTCCGAGGCGTCGTTCGAGCTCGCGCGCCACGGCCTCGCTGTCGGCGAGCGCCTCGGCGAGCGCGTCGGTGGGCGAGGGAGCGACGGCGGGCGTCTTCCGGCGCATGGCCTCGAAGCGACGGAGGGCCTCCTCGCACCGCGCGCGAAACGTCGCGCTCGATTCGGCTTCGTGGACGAGCGCCTCGTGGACGCGCTCGGCGACGTCGTCGCGCGAGCACACGAGCAGGACGTCGCAGCCCGCGAGCACCGCGCGGACGGCGGCGTCTCCCGCGTCGCCTTCGATGGCCTTCATCTCGAGATCGTCGGAGAAAAGGACACCCGAAAAGCCCAGCTTTCCGCGGAGGAGCTCCGTGCCGATCACGGGCGACAGCGTGGCGGGGCGTTCGGGATCGAGCGCGGGGTAGAGGACGTGCGCGGTCATCATGGCGTCGATGCTCGGTCGCGCGGCGAGCGCCGCGAACGGCGCGATCTCGATCGCGTCGAGGCGATCGGCGTCGCGGTCGACCCGCGGGAGCGACAGGTGCGAATCCTCCGTGGTGTCGCCGTGACCGGGGAAGTGCTTCGCGCACGTGAGGATGCCCGCGTCTTCGAGTCCATCGGCGAAGGCTCCGGCGAGCGTCGCGACGCGCTCCGGGGTGCTCGCGAAGGCCCGATCGCCGATGATCGGATTTTCGGGGCGCGTGTGGACGTCGGCGACGGGGGCGAAGCTCATCGTGACGCCGAGGGCGCGAAGCTCGCGCCCCTGAGCATGGGCGACGCGCCTCACGAACCCCGGATCGTCGAGATCTCCGAGGGCGCGCATCGGCGGGAGGCGAAGCGTCGGCGGACCGAGGCGCATGACGCGGCCGCCTTCCTGATCGATCGCGACGAGCGGCGGCGTGTCGGAGGTCGCCGCTTGCCGCACCGTGCGCGAAAGGTCGGTCAGGCGCGCCAGCCCATCCGCACCGGGTTCGACGTTCCGTCGAAAAAACACGACGCCGCCGCGCTCCGCCCGCGCGAGTCTTCGGCGCTCGTCGTCGTGGAGCGAGGGCCCCGCGAGCCCGACCACGAGGAGCTGACCGCAGAGGACAGACAACGAGCGGACCATTCGCTATCGTCTACCAGATCGCGCGCATGATTCGGAAACTCCGGTCGATCTTCGGCTCCTCCTCCACGCGTCGGGCGTCGCCATTTTCCAGGCGCTCGTCGCCGGGCGAGCCCTCCGCGCCGCGCGTGCGTTCGCTTGGCCGGTGCGTCCTGGGCGTCGCCGTCGCGGCGGGATTTTCGTGCACGCCGTCGCCCGGTCTCTCCCAGGCCTCGCACGCGCAGGCGTCGCCGCCGACGGGCACGGAGAAGGCCGCGCGCTCGGAGGTTCGACCGGCCCCGTCGGGCGCCTCGCGGCCCTCCTCGGAGCCTCGCAAAGGCGAGGCGGCGTCTCCTCCGAACGGATCGCGACGGCTCCTCACGATCCCCGAGGCGCGTCGCTACATGGTCGAGCTCATCAACCGCGATCGCGCGTCCCACGGGCTCGGGCCCGTGGAGCTCGATGACGGCCCCGCCACGCGCGCCGGTCAAGCGCACGCCGAAGACATGGCGCGCCTCGGGTACCTGGGTCATTGGGGGAGCGACGGCTCCGTCCCCGAGCAGCGTTACACGGAGGCCGGCGGCGCGGACATGGTCCTCGAAAACGCGCTCTGCTTCACCGACGAGAAGAAGCGCGAGCTCGATCCGGATCCGCGCATCGACGCGGCGGCGGTCGAGCGGGCGGAGTCGCTCTTCTTCGACGAGGTGCCTCCGAACGACGGCCACCGAAAGAACATCCTGCGGCCGACGCACACGAAGGTCGGCGTCGGCGTCGCCCAACCCAAATCGACGGCGACGGAGATCGCGGTCCCGTGCTTCACGCACGAGTTCGTCGACACGTACGGGACGTACGGCGCCCTCCCGAAGACCGCCACCGTCGGCGCCACGGTCCGTGTCGAAGGGACGCTCGGAAAGCGGGCCGTCCCGATGGGGGTCGGCGTCGCCCGCGTCGCGTCGCCGAAGCCGCTCTCCGCCGGCGAGCTCAACAAACGACGCTCGTACCCGGTGCCGAAGCCGTACCAAATGTACTGGAAGGCCGGTTTCGTCACGCCGAAGCCCGTGCAGGTCGACGGGCGGCGCTTCGTCGTCGAGATCCCGCTCTCGGAGCGCGGGCAGCCGGGGCTCTACGAGATCAGCGTATGGGCCCAGATCGATGGGTCGAGCGAACACTCCTTGGCGGGGCTCCGCACGATCCGCGTCGAGTGACGCCCCGCCGCGTCGCGTGAGCCTCGTCCCGCCGCGTGACGCCCTTCCGCGTCGAACGAGCCTTCAGGGGTTTCGTTCCGCGATGGCGCCGCGCCAATCGCGCGCGCAGCCCTCGCGTTCGTACGAGGACGGGCCCGCGCACGCCGCCGGATCGCGCTTCGGGCCGACGAGCAACGTCGCGCTCCGCGAGAGGAACCCGTAGTTCATCCGCCACTCGCGCTCGACGACGGAGGTGGCGTCGGCGGCCTCGGAGGACGCCTCGAGCGCGTTCAACTTCCGCAAGATTTGCTCGCGCGCGTCGACGTCGTCCGTCATGGCGTAGGCGCGCCGGAGGTGCTCGATCGTGGCCTTGCGCTCCCCGGCTTTGTTCAAGATGCTCGCGGCGGAGAGCGAGCGCTGCGCGTCTCCGCCGAGCTCGACGGCGTGCATGATCGCCTGCGCGCCTTCGACGCGCCACCGGTCGATTTCGGCTTCGTCCTCCAAGAACGAAGGCGCCAAAAATGCCGAAAATTGCCCGTATCCCATCCAGACGTTCGCGTCGTACGGGAGCTCGCGCGTGCCGCGTTCGAGGTACGCGCGGGCGAGCCTCGCCTCGGCCGGACCGGCCTTGCCGTTCGGCGTGAAGATCAAGATCGTATCGACGAACTTGTAGAGCGGCGCGAACGTCGGTTCGAGCGCGAGGATGCCGTCGATGTAGCGCGTGACGTCGGGGAACGCGCGCCGTTCCTGGGCGTGCAACCCGTACTCGACGAGGAGCTTCGACCAGAGCATGTCGGCGGCGGCGGCGTGGTAGCCGAGCGACATCGCGCGGAGCTCCTTCGGCGGCGGCAAGAGGAAGACGTCGTCGCGCTGCCGGACCTTCTTCGTCGTCACCCCCATCCGCGGCTGCACGATCCCGATGCCGAGCGCCGAGAGCGCCACGGCGGCGACGACGCCGAAGGTGCGCGCGATCCTCGCGCCCCTCGCGCCGGCACCCGTCGTCGGTCGGTGGCTCGGCGGGGGCGCTCCGCTCATTCGAACTCCGCTTCGACGTACATGCCGGGGACGACCGCGAGCGGCTTTCCGTCGTGCGCCTGACCGCGGATCTCGAACGTGCTGAGGACGCCGTCGCCGTCGAGATCGCCGTGCGCCGTCGCGACGAAGCCTGCGTCGGTCTTGTCGAACGAGAAGGCGTACGCGTGGGGCGCTCCTTCCTCCGATGCGCGGAAGGCGAGGGCGGTCCAGGTCGGATGATCCCACGTCCCCGGCGGATCGACGGCGCGGCGTCCACGGGGCGGCGCCTCGGGCGTGAGGGGCGCCGAGTCCGGCAACGCGCCGACCTGTTCGGCGTACGCGCACGCGGATCCCCCCAGGCGCGCGAGCCCGGAGACCGGTTCGACGAACCTCGAGGCTTGGAGCTCGCGCGAAAATGACGGGATCGCGACGGCCAAGACGGAGCCGATGAGGGCGAAGCCGATGGCGAGCTCGAGGGGCGAGAAGCGGCGCATCATTCTTCCGGCTCCCGAACAGAAAGCGGTCCGACCTGCGCCGTCAAGCTCGGTCCGGATTCGATCGCGATCGAATACGACGAGCGTTCTCCATCACCATCGAGATCGGCCTCGGCGGTGACGGTGGCTTTCGCGGACGCGCCGGCCCCCGAAGCCTCGAACGCATACTGGAAACATTGCGGCTGGACGATCGAGAAGTGCAGCTCGCGCCAAGGGCTGGCCGACCAGTCCGCCAAATTGCTCTGGTAGCGCTTCGCGCGAACGTTCAGCGGATCCTCGGGGACCCCGACGCGCGAGCTCGGCGGGAAATGGCGCATCGCCTGGACGGCCTGCGGGGTCGCGCCCGTGGGTTGGTTGGCGTCGGACGTGTCGTAATATTCGGCGGCGGCGGTCGCGAGCGACGCGAGCGAGCTGTGGGCCTCGGCGGTCTTCGCGTGGCGCACGTAGGCGGCGAGCGCGTACATGCCGACGGCCGTGAGCACGGCCGCGAGCGCGAGGAAGTTCATCAGCTCGACCGCGGTGAAGCCGGCGGTTCGAGCGCGCCGCTCCGCAGGGGCGAGCCGCGGGGCGTCCGTGGCGTCCGAGGAGGCCCGCCCGACGTCGCGTCCGACGTCGCGCCCGGTTCCCGAAGCCCAAGCCGTCCGGCCCCATCTTCGGGGACGTGAACGCGACACGTCCTCGAGCGCGTGCGGTCCGTCGGGGGCTACGGTCGCCATTTTCACGAAATGCACGATAGCGGAAACGGCGGAACCTTGGGAGATCTCGCCGCCGGCTTCGTGCGGCTTCGTACCTTGGGCGGGGCGGACCGTGTAACATGGCGTCATGGCCTCCGAACGGCTCGCCGTGACCGGCGCTCGAGGTTTCTTGGGGAGCCACCTGGTACGACGCATCGTCGACGAAGGCGGCTGCGCGCTCTCGGTCGTGCGAAGTGTGCCTTCGGCCGCGACCTCGACCGACGTCGTCGCGATGGACCGGTTGCTCGCGGATCCCTCGCGGCTCGACGGGGCCGACGCCTTGATTCACGCGGCGGCGATTCGCCATCGCCACGGCGCCGACGCACGCGCTTACCGCGCGACGAACATCGATCTCGTCGAAGCGCTCCTCCGCGCGTCGGCCGGTCGCGTCGGCCGGCTCGTCTTCGTCAGCTCCGTCGGCGTCTACGGTTTCCCCGACGATTTGCCCATCACGGAGCGGACGCCGCTCGCGCCGCGCACCCTCTACAGCCAGACGAAAATCGAGGCCGAAAAGCTCGTTCGCTCCCTCGCTCCGCAGCTCGGGCTGCCGTACACGATCGTGCGGCCGACGATCATCTACGGCCCCGGCGACACGAACGGCATGCTCGACAAGCTCGTCGCGATGGTCCGCGCGCGCCGCTACCTCGTGGTCGGCAGCGGCGACAATTCGTTGCATCATACATACATCGACGACGTCGTCGACGGGGTCCTCACGCTCGCTCGGAGCGCCGCCGCGAAGGACGACGATTTCATCGTGGCCGGGCCGGAGACGATCACGCTCCGCCGCCTGAGCGAGCTCGTCGCGGAGGAGCTCGGCGTGCGGCTCTGGCCGGTGTCGGTGCCGCTCGGGATCGCGCGTTCGGTGGCGACGGCGATCGACCTCGCGGCCTACCGCGGCCTGGCGTTCACGAAGCGCGAGCCGCCCATCAACCACGAGAAACTCGACGTCATGACCGTGCCCATCGCGTTCGACCCGTCGAAGGCGAAGCGCGCCGGGTTCGTTCCCCGCGTCGACTACCGGACCGGGGTCGCTCGGACCCTCCGCCTTGCGGCCGAAGCCTCGAGCGCGCAACGCGGATGAGCGGCACGAAGAAAATCTGGCTCCGGCGCGCGCTCTCGTGGGGGCTGACGATCGCGGCGGTCGCGTTCGTCGTCACGGTGGTGCCGTTTCGGGATCGCTGCACGGACGCCGGGTGTGAGCCGGGCCTCTTGTCGACGCTGCGATCGACGAACCTCGCCGCCCTGTTCGGGCTCTTCGTCCTCTATTTGCTGGGCTCGCTCGCGTGGGCGGCGCGATGGAACGCGCTCCTCGGCATCGCGGGCGTGAAGCTCCCGCTCGGCAAGGTGTGGCGTGTGACGCTCGAAGCTCAGGCGGGGGGCATCCTCTTACCGGGCGGCATCGCGGGCGACGCGCTTCGCGTGACTTACGCGAAGAACGCCGCCGGCGAGGCCGAGCTCGGCAAGATCCTCGCGTCCATTTTCGCCGATCGAATCATCGGTCTGGTCACCCTCGTGGTGCTGGCGTTGATCGCCGCCCTTGGCTTCGGCGCCGGCGACATGGGCCCGGCGCTCCCCGTGCTCGCGGCGATCCCCATCGGCGCCACCCTCGGCTGGACCGTCCTCCGCCATCCGACCGTCGCGCGCGCGTCGTTCTTTCAACGAGGCATCGTCGGCCGCTTGACGAAGCCGCTCTTCGCGTACGCCTCCGCCCCCGGCGGCGGTCGGGTGCTCTTGCGCGGCTTCGGCCTGAGCTTGGTCGTGAGCGGCGTCCAGCTCCTCGTCGTTCGGGGGCTCGTCGCCGCCGTGGGCGCTTCTCCCGCACACGAAGGGTGGATGTACGTGGGCACGACCTTCAGCATGATCGTCGGCGCCGTCCCCGCGCTTCCAGGCGGGTGGGGAACCGCCGACGCCGCGTTCGTGTTCTTCCTCGCGCGCGCCGGCGTCGCGGCCTCCGTGGCGGCGGCGGCTTGCCTTCTCTATCGCATCTTCTGGTACGCTAGCGGGATCATCGGAGCGCTGCTCTCGCTCGCTCGACCCTCCTCATGAACGTGTCCATCCTCGTGCCCGCGCACAACGAAGCGGGCAACATCGAGAACCTGCTCGATTCGCTGCTGGCTCAAGAAACACGCCGCGCGCGCATCATCGAAATCGTCGTCGTCGCGAGCGGCTGCACCGACGACACGGCCGATCTCGCGCGCAAGGTGGCGCGTGGCCGTCCGGGCATGCACGTCGTCGTCCAAGAGCGGCGCGCCGGCAAGGTCGCGGCCATCAACCAGTACCTCCACATGCGCGACAAACGCGCGGAGATCGTCGTCAGCACGAGCGCCGATCTCTTCGTCGCGCCCGACGTCGTCGAGAAGATCGTCGATTACTTCGAAGATCACCCGCAGGTCGGAATGGTCGGCGCGCGCCCCGTGCCGGACAACGATCCGGGCTCGCCCATCGGACGCATGGTGCACGTGCTCTGGGAGCTGCACCACCGCATCGCCCTCGAGACCCCCAAGATGGGTGAGCTCGTCGCGTTCCGCGCCGATCTCGTCGACCGCGTGAGCGAGCTCTCGGTCGTCGACGAGGCCTCGATCGAGGACGTCATCCTCTCGAAGGGCTACGAGCTCGGCTACCTGCCCGACGCCGTCGTCACGAACCACGGCCCCGACAAACTCGAGGAATACTTCGAGCAGCGGCGCCGCATCGCGCGCGGTCACTACTGGCTGAGCTTCGCGTTCGGCTACGACGTCGCGACGATGGGGAAGGCGCGCCTGCTCGGCACGGCGTACGATCTGTTCCGCGATCAGGATCTCGAGGGAAAGAAGGCCCTCGGCGCCGCCATCGCGGTCGAGGTCGCGGCGCGGGCGGCCGTGTTCTTCGACGCGCGCGTCGTCGGAGGTCGACGCCGCACGTGGCGTCCGCTTTCATCGACGAAGCGACTCCGAAAAAGGAACGCGTGACGGCATGGGACGGAAGCTACCGCTCTTGGCACACCTCGGCGTCTACCGCGCGGCGCACGCGACGGGCCGGATCAAACCGCTTCCGATCAACCTCACGGTGTCGGTCACGTACTCGTGTCCGTCGCGGTGCCTCACGTGCGACATCTGGCAGAAGAAGGTCGACGATCTCTCCGTCGACGAATACGGCCGCATTTTCCCGACGCTCGAGCGCGTCCCGATCTGGGTCACGCTCTCGGGCGGCGACCAATTCGTGCGTTCGGATCTCGACGAGATCGTCCGGCTGGTCAAGACGCAGATCGATCCGAAGATCGTGAACATCCCGATGAACGGGATCATCACCGAGCGCATCCACACGCTCCTCCCGCGCATCGCGGCGCACACCCGCGGCTCGCAGCTCGTCCTCAACTTGTCGGTCGACGAGATCGGCCCCGAGCATGACCGCCTGCGCGGGGCGCCGGGCAACTGGGAGAAGCTCCTCGGCGTCGCCGAGCTCATTCGCGACCTCAAGAAGACCTACGACCACGTCGTCCTCGGCGTGCACACGGTCGTCTCGAAGCACAACGTCCACCGCATCGCGGACATCGAGCGCGAGGCGCGGCGCATCTTCCGGCCGGACTCGTACATCACCGAGATCGCCGAAAACCGCGTCGAGCTCAAGACGATGGACAAGCACATCACGCCCGACACGGCGGACTACCGACGCGCCGTCGAGCACCTCAAAGCTTCCATCCGAGAGCATCGCTCGACGGCGCCCGTGCCGCGCCTCGTCGAGTCCTTGCGCCTCGAGTATTACGACATGGTCGTCCGCGTGCTCGAAGAGAGGCGGCAGGTCATCGATTGCTACGCGGGTTTGGCGAGCGCGCACCTCGCGCCGGACGGCCATCTCTGGGGCTGCTGCATCCGCGCGGAGTCGCTCGGCAACGTTCGCGACTACGACTACGACGTTCGCACGGTTTGGCGAGGGCCCGCGGCCGACGCTTTCCGCGAGAGCGTACGCAACAAGGAGTGCGCGTGTCCGCTGGCGAACGCCAGCTACACGAACTTGCTCCTCGACGCGCCGTCGCTCGCGCGCGTCAGCGCGAACCTCGTGGGCCTCGACGGCGTGCTCGAAGGGCTCGCGTCCGGCTCGGAATCGGAGAAATGAATCCAAGATGACGCTACCGCGGATGGGATCCTCGTTCTGTTCCGGATACGTCGTCGCCGTGGGATGGGAGTGTCTGCGATGAAGCACCTGGTCGAAGAAGATCGAGGGCTCGGGACGGCGTACGAGCGGTATTGTTTTTACCAATTGCTCGAACGCTGGGCGCAAGCGTACGAGGTCGAGACGTTCCTCGAGGGACCGGTCGACGGGATGGCGGGGGTGGCGGGCGTCCACGGCGTCGGGCTCGCGAAGCGGGGCGTTCAGGTCGTCTCGGCGTTGCCCACCCCCGAACACGCAGAAATCGCGCGGGCCGTTTACCGCACGTGCGACGCGCCCGCGGACGTTCGCGTCGTCGGGGAAGATCTCGAAGGTCTACCGAAGAGCGACATGGTCGTCTGCTATCACGCGCTCAGCTTCGTCGACGACTGGCGAGCGTACCTCGAAAGGGTAGCGGCGCTCGCGAAGAAGGTCCTCGTCGTGACGGTCTGCAATCCCGACAATTGGGGCGTCGCCGTCATTCGCTCGCTCGCACGACTCCGCGGAGTGAGCGGGATGGAGGCCCCCGAGTCTTGGAAGAAAGACGTCCTCGGCTCCGAGCTGTGGCGGATCGGGCGCGTTCGCGAGCATACGTATTTCGATTGTCCGTGGTGGCCCGATCTCCAGGTTTCGGCGGGACAGTCGCTGACCGATCGGATTCGAAAGATGGTCTCCGTGAACAAGAAGGCCTTCGCTTTCACGGATACGCCCGAGGACAGCAAACTCGCCGAAAAGTATGCGTACGGCGCGAAGCGCTGGCCCTACTTCGGCGGGGAGGGGTGGGTCGAAGAGCTTTTGCCGGGGCTCCTCAAGCACCCGTGCTTCGAAGGCGCGAAGTCTCCGGTCGTGCGGGCTCGAACGGCGCACCTTCACGCCTTCGTCGTCGACATGCGTCCGCGAACGCCGAGAGAGCGTCGTCGGCTCGCCACGGCGCAGGCGACGTGACGAGCGCGAACGCCGGCCGCGAGGGAACGAACCTCGTTACTTCGACGGGGGTTCCTTGACCCAACCGTTGCGATCGTAAGGATCGCGGTTGACGACGGCCATCTCGCTCAAGATCTTGAACGATTGGAGCTCCTGGAGGTTGAACTGCCAGGGGACGAACGAGACATAAAAAGGCTTGTCCCGTCCATGTGCCTCGATGGTCCGATGATCGAGGTAGGGATTGACGCACCCTCCGATCTCCTCGCACACGATCCGCGGCACCTCCGCGTTCGGCATGAATGCTTCGGAGACGCGGAGCGTGCCGTGAGCCTGCCGATCCTTCACCATGAGCATCGAGCGAGATCGGACGTAGGCGGCGTCTTTCGTCCCGCCGGCGAGGGCCCTCGACGAGTGATCTTCGATGGGGCCGACGATGCCGTGATCGGACACGACGACGATCTTCGTCGAGTCGTAGACGCCGGCTTCCTTCATCCAGCGGAAATAGTCGGCGACGAGCAGAAGCGTGCAACGGGCCGCGACGAAGTGCTGGAATGCGAAGATATTGGCATATCCACGACGTTTGAGCTCTTCGGAGGGCACGGAGAGCATCGAACGCTTGGGGAGGCAGTCTTCCCCCATGAAATAGGGCTCGTGGGGAAGAAAGTTGAAGACGATGTTGATGTTGCTGCGATCGGAGTCCGTCCTCGACAGCGCCGGCAGTGATTTCAGCTCCGCCCACTGTTTGAACGTCACCCCGGCCGAGTTTTCGAGAAAGGGTGTCCATGGCCCACGTCGATGGATCACCTCTCGCAGGCCGTAGGGGGTCGCCCGCATCGCGCCGAGGAGAGAGAGCAAATCGGCGTAGCCGGCCTTCGCCAGCTCGCCCGAAGGCATGCCGTATTGCTCCGCGGCCTTCTTCGAGACCGCGGGGGGGATGTGCGTGCAGTGCAGCCCGTCGATGTGGAGGAAGCTGCAATCCCCGGTCACGGTGAAGCCGAGGCCGTGGGGGTTGACGAGGTTGGCGGCATAGCCCTTCCTCGTGAAGTTGTACGGAAGGATCGCGAAGCTCTCGACCGACGAGTCGCGGAGGAGCTGCCCTCTCTTGTTCATCTCCCGCGGCGTGTAGTCGTAGCCGCCGAGGAGCGGGTGCAGACCCGCGATCGAGTTCTCGCCAGCGGCGACGGTGCGCGGATACCAGGTAAATCCGTCCAGCTCGGCGGCGAGCTGCGGCTCTTGCTCCAGGATCGGCTCCACGAACCCACCCATGAAGCGATCGAGGAAGAGGATGAGGACGTTGTCCTTTCCCTTGGCGAACTGGATCGGTCGCTCGAAGGACGAGGATGCGGACTCTCCCGGATGTGCGGCGGACGCGGTCGTGTCTTGGACGACACGGAACACGGTCGCGACCGTCAACGACACGTTCACGACGGCGATGCCCACGAAGATCCGCTTGGCGCCCAACTTGACCATCGCCACGAGCGCGACGGCGATGACGGCGGCGACGGTCACCACGTCGACGAAGATCCGGATCGCGAGGGTCGACGTGGCGATCGGGAATTGCTCGAACATGAACCCGTTCATCGTCGGATAACCGAACGGGTAGGCGAACGCGCAAATCAGCGTGAGCGGCAGGATGATCACGGAGAGCGTGGCGAGGACCGTCTTCATCCGTGGTGACGGCGCGAGCGCGTAGAGCAAGGCCGCGACATAGGTCGCCGTCATCACGTTCTTGAGGTTCGTGGCCAGCAACGCCCCGACGTGGATGCCGATGTCGCCGGGGGACGTCAGGAACGTCGTGATCGGAAGATGGATGTAAACGAGCGTCGATATCGTGAATACGGACGCGATGTAGATCGCGAAGCGCCACGTCCCGAGCACGTGCCCGAGGACCTTCGTCGGACCCTCTCGAAGAGCGATCGTCGAGGCACAAACGGTGGCCACCAGGAAAAACAACCCGCGCGCGCTGCAATCGAGCCAGAGCAGAGCGATGGCGTCCCCCAGGATCAGCAGGCCGATCAGCGTCGCTCGGACGAGCTCGAACCTCGCCGTCGGCTTGATCCGAGCCAGCGCGCCGACGCCGAGCGAGATCAGCAGCAGGTTCAGGACGTACGCGGCGAGTTGGACCGCCTTCGATTCGAATATGCCGTCCATCTATTCCTGGTGGGCCACGCTCGAAACGATGCGCCTCAGGCCGTCGGGCACGGCGATGCCCATCCTGCGCTGGGCGAGGTTTCGAAAGAGCGAGAATGCGTTGTTGCTCGTCCAATAGAGGACGATGCCGGAGGGGCTTCCGTAGAGGAGGACCAAGAAGAAAACGGCGACGACCAACGCCAAGAGGCGCCCCGATTTCGATGGGCTGTAGGCGAGCGCCGATCCGACGTTGAGGAGCGTCATGACGATCGGTAACAGGTTGGCCCCAAAGAGGAGAGCGTCGGGGCGTCCGAGATCCGAGATCGCGAGGAATCGTGCGCCGTTCAAGACCCAGAGCGTCGAAATGAAATGATAGACGGTCGGGAACACGAGCATTTGCAAGTAGAGAGCGCCCGACGTGAAGACGACGGAGATGGGGCTGTACCGGAAATGCCGATGAATCGTCCGGACGTAATAATAGCGTTCGCGTCCTTTGTAGTGAGCTTCGATCCGAGCGATCTCGGCGTCCATCGCCTTTCGCGCCGCGGCGCGCTCGCGTCCGGCGTGCTCCATCCGACGATAGATCGGTAGCAGCGCGAGGTTCAGGACGATGCCGAACAGGATCAGAGACGCCCCGAGGGACGGAACGATCGTGTGGATTGCCCAGAAGACGAAATCGTAAATCGCCAGGAGCGGTTGAAAGTAGAAGACGTCGAGCAGGCCGGCTAGAGACATGCGACGATCTCCTCGATCTGCGAGGCGGCCGTCTCACCGGCGTCGGTGAAGCCGTAGATCAGCTCCGACCGCGCCTCGACGATCCGCGTCCCCACGTCCCGCCCCAACACGTCCTCGATTCGTTCGGGGAGCGTATCCATCTCCGATGGCGGCAGCGCGACGATGAAGTCGCCGCACCGCTCCTGCAGTGTCGTCACGTCACGGAGGAGATGTCCCTCCAGAGCGTCGACGCCGATCTTGTGATCGATGACGATGACCGGCTTCTCATGGATGAAGGCGAACTCGTAGGCGATGCCGGAGATGTCGCTCACGACGATGTCGGCGCGCGAGATCGCGCCCGCCGGGGTCGGTCCGGTGTCGATGTCGGCGCCTTCGATCGCGAGGATTTCCTCGTACAGCGCCGTCTGAGAGACCTTCATCTGCGGGTGCGGTCGGACGATCACACGATAGCGGTCGACGAGCCGTCGGACGAAGCCGGTGCCGAAGACCTGAAAGAGGCTCATCGGACCCCAGCTCGGCGCGACCAAGACGGTCTTCCGCTCGGCCACCTCCGTCGATGGGCGGACCTGCCCGACCAGCTCACCGTAGTGGGGGATCCCCGTCCGGAGCAGGCGCTTCGTGGGCATTCCTCGGATCGACTCGATCTTGCGGATGTTCTCCTCGAGGATCGGACCGCAGCACATGACGGAATCGAAGAAATCGTATGCGTACGGTCGGACGAACCGCGACTCCCCGAGCGCGTGTTGGACCATGCAGTAGTGTTTGACCCGCTTGGAGCGCCGAAACATCATGACGTCGAGCTGGGGAGTCGTCGTCAGGAGCAGTTTTGCTTCGAGGTGATTCAGGTAGGAATAGCCGACGAGACCCGGCGGGATCACCTGGTGCGTCGCCTCGGGCGGGAGCGGCTTGCAGAGCGCGTCGCGTTCGTACATCGTGATGTAGGAAAACTCGATCTTCCGCCGCGCGAGCGCGCGGATGATGGGCAGGAACGTGGTCTCGTACCGACGGTCTTCGGAATGGATGACGACGTCACGTTTCGGAGCCTTGAAGCGACCGCGCAAGACGAGCTCGATCGTCCGGTCGTACAGGCTGCGCGCGAGAAAGAGCGCGGAGACGACCACGCCGCTGATGACGTAGACGAGCGCGCTCCCGGTCCCCGGATCGAGGTACGCGTATGCGGGTCGTGGATAGAGGAAGATGGCGATGACGACGAGCACGATGCGCGAAGGCGTCCAGACCGTCCGACGCGGTGCCCCCAAAGCGGCGCGAAAGGGGCGCCGATCCGGGACCGCGTGACGCGCGCAGGGCTCGTCGAGCCTCATCGTCCGGGCCTTTCGGTGACGAACCTCCGAGCACGCCGAAGGTCACCCTCGGTGTCGATTTCGTAGCTCTCGACACGGCCGGTCGTGACCGGAAGCTCCTGAGCAATCCGAGAATAGGCGCTGTCCGAATGCCCCGTGAAGTAGTTGGAGGGGAGCCACGCGATGTTCGCCCACTCGTCATCGCTTTTCTCGGTCCGCGAGAAGCGCACGATCTCGTCGCGTTCGTTCATGTGCACGAACACGGCGTCCTCCGTCTTCGCGTCGGTGATCCCGATCCTGCGCTGACCCGGTTTGCATTCGGCGCAAAATCGGTCGAACGCGTCCCGCTCGAAGAGGATGTCGGCGTCCATGAAGAGGCACCAGTCGTCGATCCCGCTCGCGCCCATGTCGTAGCTGTCCGCCGTCGTCGTCGTACGGTACGCCGCGTTGATCCGGAAGATGGCGTTCCTCCGGACCTCCTTCGCGGCCTCGATGATCTTTTCCTTCTCGAATCCGACGACGAGGCGGACGTCCTCGACACCGGCGACGAGCGAGAGCTGGCGGGCGAGGAGCGTTTTGCCCCCGACCTCGAGCAAACATTTGGGCATACCGTAACCGAGCCGAGAGCCCACGCCGGCCGCCGCGATTACAACGTGCTTAACAATCGACATAGAGCCTCGCCTTCGAAGACGACGTAGTCGGAGAGGTTCACGAGCGCGGGAACGGGGACGTGCGTACCGCCGAATGCCACGCCGATGTCCGCGACTTCGAACATCGAAACGTCATTGTAACTGTCACCGATCGCGATTTTTCTCGGAAAAGATCGGAGCGCGGAGAGCGCCCGTCCTTTGTTGAGCACCGAAGCGACCTCCACGATCCGGTCGTCCGACACTCGGGCTTCGGACGCCATGAGCTGGCACCCGAGCCGATCGGCGATCGACTGAACCCAGCATCGCAGGTTTCCCGTCACGATGACGCAGCGGTCCTTCCGCTCCGTGATGAAGCGCTCGATCGACGGATCGAGGGTGACGGAGGCGACGATCGCGCGCACCGTGGAGACGGGGACGGAGCGCAGCACCGCGCAGCGAAGGCGGAACGAATCTTCGAACGGGATGATCCCTTCGAGCGTGAGCTTCGTGAGGAGATCCATCTCGTTCTTCAGGCCGAGCTCCGTCGCGATCAGCGGGAGGATCTCCTGCTGCGTGATCGTGCCGTCGAGATCGAACGCGTAGCAGGTGGCGCCCTCGACGGTCACGGGGCCCCTCGTTCCAGGATCCAGAAATACTGGAATGTCTCGCGTCGGTTGTTCAATCCGTCGTCTTCGTACATCGGCCCCTCGTGAAGGACGCGCAACGAGCGACCGAAAATCTCCCGGAATCGGGCGTCGAAGCACGCCCGGGTGCGGTAGATCGCGTTGTAGGTGTCGTTGAGCTCGTCCGACCAGTAGTTCTTCAACGTCAGGCGTTCCGTCTTCGCGATCGGCTCGCGGACGTAAACCACCGATCCCGCGCGCATGACCTCGGCGATCCCGGCCAACATCCGATCGACCATCCCGTCGTTGAGGTAGATGCAGAGCCCGGACACGATGGCGAGATCGAACGGCCGGTCGAAGCCGAGGGACGCGAGATGCTCGCGCGAGATCCGATCCGCGGACATGCGCTCGAACTTCCACGGGGTTTCGAACTCTTGCGACCGGGCGAACTCGACGAGGGTGGAGCTGACGTCCAGCCCGAGCCCTCCAGCGACGCGTGAGCCCAGGTGCTTCGCCCACCGCCCGATGCCGCAGCCCACGTCGAGCACGTGCTCGGAGCCTTGGAGTGGCAGGAGCGCACCGATGCGCGTGCGCTCGTGCAGGTCCCGCTCCTGGGCGAGTCCGGGATTCTTGTCCTGATAGAGGACGCTCGTGATCGGAGAAGCCGGATCGATGTCCCGACCACGCCTCTCGAAGAAGTCTCTCACCTGATGCGGCTCGAGGTCGACGACGTCGATTCGAATGCGACGATTCTCCACGCACGCCTCCTTATCTATTTTCGCACGAAGACGCCATTGGATCCATGAAGCGGAAGGACACTGTCGGATCGTTCGTAAGTTGCCATGGCGTTACGGTATGAAGTCGGGTGGCACTCCGGCTTGTCCTGGACCCGTATCCCACGACTTGGAGCGAAGTTCGTCGACCATGCCATCCGCAATGGATTGGCAGAGATCGGGAAGTCGTTGACTCGGCGGGATCCCCGCGGGCAGCTCCGGAAGATCGATGGCGCGGGGAGGGTAGGACGAGCGAAAGAGCATCCATTCGCCGGATGTGACGACGTGCGTGGCGTACGGCTTCATTGCCAGCCGAAGGACGAACTGGGGCATAGGTTCGCTCACATGAGCGAGGACGTACGAGAACATCTCGATGTCGTGGGGAAGGCGAAGGTCGGCGCCCATTGTCCAAAGGCGTAGCGCGAACCTTTCCCATCGTAGCTCGGGCACCATGGTGACCACGGCAATTGGAGAGTCGGTCAGCTGCAAGCCTGCTCGCCCACCGCGTTCGGCAAGTGCGCGCATGGAAATGGTTTGCGGTGAAAAGGTTCTACCTTTGATCTCCCCAGGTGCGACTTGAATCATGGCGATGGCTTGCCCTCTCGGTATCCGTTCGATGACCGGTTGAAGATCGCGCGCCAGCCGCGATGCTTCGGCGAATTGAGGCAACCCCGTGGCGAGGATGACCAACGGCATGCCGCAGAGCGCGAGCTTCGTCATGCGTGGTAGCAGGCGACGCGGCGCGAGCCCTATTCCCAATAGCAAGAAGGACGGAGCGAGCGCCCTTTCGTAGAGTAGCGTCGAGCCCTTCCAGTTGAAGGGAATCAGCCAGAACGCCGCGAACAGCAGTGCTCCAAGTACGAGATATGGAGAATTCTCCATCGAGCGTCGAAGGCGTTCCCGTTCTTCGACGTTTGATAGGGCGGACCGGAAGGCGTTGACCCCATCGAAAACGTGGATCGTGAAGAGAGCTACCACGAGTGCGCCGGCCATCGACACGAAGCGAACGAACCGAAGCTCGTTGTCGTCTTCGGCGGTTCGCGTGGCCACGAAACTAAGAACGAGGAGCGAAACGGTGATGGAACCGACGACGAGCAACGAGCGTTTGACTTTCGGAGAGGCATGTTTTGTTCGCGGTGCGAGGAGTAGCGCCGCGATCAGCGAGCAGAAGATGCCCTGAAGCACCCACACGTGGAGTGGATGCGTGCCGAACAAGGAATCCATGAGGCGGGCGGCACGATGTCCGAGCGTCGGAAAGTCGGGGGGGGGTTGCAGCAGGTTCTTTGCGAAAAACCTTGCCTGGTAGCGAAGGTGAATCAGTGCGATGGCGCCGCCCATCATGCACAGAGCCAAAGCTCGAACGATGTGGCGAATCGATCGGGCGGAGATACAGGCGAGGACGAAGAAGAAGCCAACACCGAGAAAGAACGCCGTTTCATGGGCCAGAAACAGAAGAACGAACCACGCGAAGGCTCTGAATAGAGCTGGCGTCGCGACTGTGCGCGCGGTCGTAACGAGAAAGGGGAGAGCCACACAAAGGAGTGCCAACCCCAACATGTTCGTAATGAGACCCCAATAGAAGAACCAGCCGAGGGCCATCGGGGATGCCAGAAGACCGAGCAACGGGTTTTTGCCAGCTCTTTGTGCGAGGCGTGCAGCCCCGAGAATGAGCAGGATCTGCGTGCTCGCCACCACGATTTTGACGGCGATCCGCGTGTCCGTCAGGGTCGCGATCGCAGCGCTGATGAAGTGAAAGAGCTGGTTCGGGTGGCCGAGGTTGAGTCGATACAAAGAATGAGGGGTAAAATCGGGTTCTCCGAGATGTGCCAGAAGCCCGATGATGCCCTCGTGAAGAGCGAGATCCGACATCGGGGGGTAGAATGAAATGAGGGTTGGCAGAGCCAACGAGAGCGCCCCCAGCACTACGAGAATCCAGGAGGTCCGCATGTTCGAGGAAGACATTTCTCGGAAGTCCATGCTCGCAAATGTCGAAGGCCGTGCTCCTTGTGGGAGCACGGCCTCGAATCGTCGTTAGACGAGACTCATTCCTCGGGGTTCGTTTCCGCGATCGCCGGGGCGATCTTGGCGCGGCCCGCGCTGACCGAGCCACCGAGGGTGAACGCCGACGTGCTTCCGTCGCCGTTCAGGTCGCCGTTCGCCGTCGCCGTGAACGCGCCCGCCGTACCCGCGCTACCCGTGTAGCCGTACATGAAGTACTGGGGCTGATCGAGAACGAACTTCAGACACTGCCAACCCGTCGTCGCATCTCCCGCCTCCCAATCCGTCTTCTGAGACTGGTATTTCTTCGCCGCAATGGCGGTCTTCGACGAGGGAACGGTTGCGGCCGCGGTGAGACAGAAGCTCTGCGAATAGCCGACGGAGGAGTTGTCGGCCATGACCGCATTGCTCGCGATCTTCTCTCGTTCGTACGCACCGACGGCGTTCTGCGCGAGCTGGCCGAGCGAGTTGCGCGCTTCGGCAGTCTTCGCGTTGGCAATGTACTTGCGGACCCCAAAGACGGCGAGGACCGCGAGGACACCGACGATGGCGACGACGATCATGAGCTCGACGAGGGTAAAACCACGCTTCATCTTGAATCGAAGGGACATAGCTAACTCCTGGGTTGCTGGCGTTCGGTCTCGACGAGCCCAGCCGCACGGAGACCGTCGTGCGGTGGGGAAAAGATTCGGGGCGAGTCGCCTCGGGCTACTCGCCCTCGTTCTTGGTGAAAATCTGATTCGTGAACGACGTGCCGGTGAGTTGCGTGTAAGGCGTACCGTCACTGCCGAGATCGGCTTGGGCCTGGATGATGTACCAAGGCACGGTCTTGTTCGCGGCGCTGAAGTCGACCCCCGTGGAGAAGGGATCCGTGACGTTGGTTGCACCTGCGGCCACGCGATACCCGAAGTAGAGAGGGCCATCGACGTTGACCGGCAGAATGTTCCACTTGTTCGTGCCGCCGTCGCACGCCGAGTTCCACATCGTCTTCTTCGATCCCGTCCCTGCGGCCGGGCAGAAGTTCGATCCGATGTTGGCGTATGAACCCTTCTCCGCGCGATAGTCCTCCTGGGCAATTCGAATGGCGGAGATGACGTTCTGCGCTTCGGTGACTTTCGCCGAGCGCGTCAGTTTCCGGTAACCGACCGTCGCGAGGACGGCGAGGACACCGATGATCGTCACCACCACCGCGAGCTCGACGAGAGTGAATCCGCGCGAGACTCGCATCCCCGAAACGTTCGTCCCGGTCCGGGGTCGCTTCACCATGCGTGCTCGAGTCATAAGCAGTCTGCGTGCCAGGTGGATCGTCGGACCATCGGTAAGGATGATGATGCGTGATTTCTCGGTGAATAGCGAAAAAGTCGCACGTACCAATGACGATGTTTCGAAGTTGGAGGCGATGTGGGGCGACAAAAAGTGTCCATGGCGTGCCGCGGGATGGACGAAAAATGCCCGTCGTCGATGTCGGTGCAAGCGGGTGTGACGGATACCGTCGCCGCACGACGAGACGACGCTCACACAACCCGCGTGCAGAGCGAACTCCGTGACACGAACGACGCTCGCCTTCGTTCCGGGGGCCGAAACGGGGACGAGTCTCCGTAAGCGGATATCGAAGTCGTCGCCCACGCGCGTGCGCGCGACGTTCAGCGATCGCTCTTCGGCACGGAGGCTGGCATGTCTTCCGACGGCGGCGGATCGCTCGCGAGTCCGTCGTCTTCGTCGTTCAGCGCATGTTTGCGCATGCGGTAGCGAAGGCTGCGCAAGGTGACACCGAGGGACTTCGCCGCGGTCGTGCGGACGCCTCCCGATCGTTCGAGCGCCTGCACGATGAGCCGCCGCTCGATCTCTCCGAGGACGTCGTCGATGTTGCAGCCTTCGTCGGGCAAATTCACGAGCGCTGGGCCCGGTTGGGCCGCCGCGCCGCTCACTTCGTGCGGCAAATCCCCGAGGCCGATGAGCGGCGCCATCGTGAGCGCCACCGCGCGTTCGACGATGTTCTCGAGCTCGCGCACGTTGCCCGGGAAGTCGTAGGCGTCGAGGGCCCGGAGCGCGTCGGCCGAGAATCCCCGCAGATGCTTGCCGTGCTCGCGCGCGCAGCGATCGAGGAAGTACTTGGCGAGCTCGCCGACGTCCTCGCGTCGCTCGCGGAGCGGCGGCATGTGCATCCGGATGACGTTGAGCCGGTAGTAGAGGTCCTGACGAAATTTGCCCGACTTGACCTCGTCTTCGACGACGCGGTTCGTCGCCGAAAGAACGCGCACGTCGACGCTCGTTTCGTTCGTCTCGCCGACACCGCGCACCTTGCGCTCTTGCAAGACGCGGAGGAGCTTCACCTGCGTTCCGAGCGGCAGCTCGCCGACCTCGTCGAGGAGCACGGTCCCGCCTTCGGCCTCTCGGAAGATCCCGAGCTTCCGGGTCGTCGCGCCCGTGAAGGCGCCCTTTTCGTGACCGAACAGCTCGCTCTCGACGAGCGCCTCGGGGATGGCGCCGCAGTTGACCACGAGGAACGGCTTGTCCTTGCGGTCGGACCATTCGTGGATGGCGCGTGCGATGCGCTCTTTCCCGGTGCCGCTCTCGCCCGTGACGAGCACGTTGCTCCGGCTCGATGCGATGCGCTGAGCGAGCTCCAGCAATTTTCGGAGCGGCTCGGAGTGCCCGAGCAGATCCTTCGGCGCCTGACGGTCGACCTGCGCGCGAAGACGCGTATTTTCCGCGATGAGCGCGCTTTTTTCGAAGGCCTTGTGGACGAGCGCGCGGAGCTCCGACGTCGCGAACGGCTTGGTGACGAAGTCGTACGCGCCGCGCTTCATCGCCTCGATGGCGGTTTCGACCGTCGAATGCGCGGTCATGACGACGACCTCCGTTTCGGAGCTCCGCTCTTTGGCGAGCGAAAGCACGTCGAGCCCCGAGCCGTCGGGCATCATCAGATCGGTCAGCACGACGCTGAACGGCGCCGGCGAGTTCCGAAGGGCTTCGCGCGCGGCCACGAAGCCCGGGGCCGCGGTCACCTCATAGTCCTCCCGGCGGAAGAGGATGCTCAACATCTCGCGCAGTCCCGGTTCGTCGTCGACGACCAGAATGCTGCTTCGACCGGCCATGGTGGCGAAGAATACCCGCGCCGGCGAGTGAAATTCCAGAACTTGTTCGCGTCACATGAGGGGGCGCGGCTTGTCCGCGCGCATTCGAAGCGTCGCATCGTGTGCACACGCGCTCGTGCGATGAAACTCGCCGGTGAGACGTCACCGCGAAATGACGAATCGCGCGCCGAAGCTGCGACGCGCGACTCGTATGCGCCACGGTGTAGGCGCTCTTGGGGTGGCGGACGCTCAATCCCGCAGCTTCGCGAACGCCGGCTTCGTCTCGCCGTTGCCGACGGTCACGGTGATCGTTTTCTTGAGCGACTGCTCGGCGTTGACGAAGAGCACCGTGTGCTCGCCCGGCTTCACCGGCACCTTCACGCGCGGCGTCGGGCCGAGGGGCTTGCCGTCGAGCACGACCGTGGAGGCGGGGAGGGAGTTGATGTTGAGGAAGGCCTCGCCTGTGGCCGCCGCAGCCGCAGCCGGCTTCTTGGGCGACTCGGTCGTCGCGGCGGCTTCGGTCGCGGGAGCTTTCGTGGACGACGAGCGCGCCGGCGCGGGCGTCGGCGCGGCGGTCACCGGGGCGACTGCCGCGGCGCGCGCGGTGGAGGCGGCCGACTTCGGCTCGAGCGTCACGACGATGTTCTTCTCGGCGTCGCCGTCTTCGAAGCCGATCGGGAGCACGTAGTCGGCGAAGCCGTCTTTCTTCGCTTCGAGCTGCCAGTGTTCGCGCGGATCGAGCTCGATCGAGATCGGGAACTGCGGCACTTCGCGGCGGTTCGAGCCCGAGACGAGGTAGACCTTCGCGCCCGGCGTCCCGAGCTGGATCGTCGCCTTGCCCTTCACGACCGGGAGCACGACGTCGCTCACGTCGGTGAGCTCGTTTCCGGAGATCGTGACGGTTCGCTCGACCGTGCCGTAGCGCTCGCCCGCCGAGAACTGGAGCTTGTGCTCGCCCGGCGCGATGTCATGGAGCTCCTGCGGGAGCGCCCCCAAGAGCTTGCCGTCGACGGTCAGGCGGACGCCGGTCTGCTTCGACGTGACGCGGAGCCCCGTGCTCTGCGCGGCCGCCCCTCCGGCGAGGTTGACGAGGGTGAAGTCGATCGTCGCGCCCTTGCCTTCGATCGTCACGGCGCGCGCCGCCGGCTTTTGGTAGCCGGGGGCTTCGACGCGGACTTCGTGGACGCCCGTCGAGAGCTCGCCGACGGTGCACGGCGCGCTTTCGCACTGCGCGTTGCCGTCGACGAAGATCTTGAGCTGGCTCACCGCGCCGCCCTTGGCGTCGGCGACGTTCACGGCGAGTGTGCCGGTGCGCGGAGTCATCGCCCAATACGCGCCGACGCAGCAGAGAACGCCGACCGCCGCGAGGCCGAGCCACACGCCGACGCGCGACGACGGCGCACGCGGAACGAGCGCGGTCTGCTCGAGCGCGCGGCTCGGCGGGGCGCTCGGCGCGTAACTCGACGGCGGGGTCATCCCCAGCGCGCTCGGCGGAACCGAAGGAACGGAGGGAACCGGCGGCAGCGCCGGCATGGGCGAGCTCGGGTGCCCCGCCGACGGGAACCCCGAGGAGGGCGCGCCCGCGGGAAACCCGGAGGCCAGGGTCGCGGCCGGCGGCGGGACCGAAGCCGGGCGCGCCGGAGGCATGTTCATCGGCGCCGTGGTCGTTTGACCGGGCGGGGGCGGCGGGACGGAGGCCGGCCGCACGCTCGGACGGAGCGACGGGGGCGCGGGCGGCGCGGAGGCCGAGGTTTGCGACGGGCGGCCGTTCGCGTCGAGCGCTCCGAACGCGGCCGAGAGCATCGACGGCGGCGCCGAGGGGGTCCCGTTCGGCGGCGCCGAGGGACGGGTCGACGCGCTCGCGGGCAGGAGCCCCGCGCGCACGGAGTCCTTCTTCCCCGGTTCGATTTTCGAGGTCTCGAGCTCTGGGACGTCCTTGTCGAAGATCTGGGTCGCGGCGTCGTCGTCGTCCCATTCCATGGGGACCTTCGCCATTTCGAGCTTGGCGTGGCCGTTCGACTTGCTCGGGGCTTCGCTCGCTTCGATGGCGGCCTTCGCGCGCTGCGGATCCATGTGCTGCGGCGCGGTCACGTCGTTCGACGACTCCTCCATCGTCACCGGCGGAGCGCTCGCCCGGGTCGTTGCCGGCGGCGTGCTGTTCGACGGGAGGCCCAGCGGGGGGAGCGAGCTCCGCGCGGGCGGCGGGAACGGCGGACGCGAGCTGGCCGCGCGAAGCGACGTCGACGACGGGGGCCCCGATTTCCGACCGTTCGGGAACGCGGCGGCCGGCAGCGACGCCGTCGTCGCCGGGACGGCCGGAGCCGTCGACGGAGGCGAGGACGGCGATTCGGGCGCCGGAGGCGTCAGGGCGGAAGGACGCTTCGATTCCGGCGATGCGACGTCCGCCGCGCTCGCCACGGGCGCTTTCGACACCGAGGGCGGCGGGGGGACCGCGGAGCTGGCCGCGGGAGTCTTCGACACCGAGGGCGGCGGGGGGACCGCGGACGTGCGTGCGGTGCTCGTCTTCCCGAGACCTTCGAAGATATCGAGGTCCGAACCGCCGTTGTTCTCGTTTGACATCCGCGTCTCCTGAAGCTCCATGCTACCTCTCGCGCGCGTGCGGGCGACGTTTCCGCGCCCGACGCACCGGTGCTCGCCTCCGGTCGGGCTCGTGAGAACCACGCCAGAAGGCGCCAGGCATCCGTCCTTTACGACAAAAAGCGCGCGATTCCGAAAAAGTTTCGGGCGAACCGTAGCGCTCGTCGGGTCGGTTGGCGAGCGCCTTCGGTACGTTTTTCGAGACGTTTCGTCCGGGTTTCGCGCCGCCAGATATTTCGACCCGATTTCGCCCCCGCTACGGCGGAGATGTCGCTCCGCTTTCGGGCGTGGACGCGCCGGCGTCAGCCGTAAAATCCGCTGGTTTTTCCGGGGGAGCGAGGGTCGGGCGCCACTTCACCCGCTGGGCTTGGAGCGGTTGCCACACGGAAAGGGGAACGACGGGGGTGTCAAATATCATTTGGGCCCCCGGCCCCGGGACGCGGCCGAGGCGCGCGGTCACGGTGGACAGGGCCGCCGGGCTCCCTCCCAAGTCGACGGCGCCGCCGGGCCATGCGCGCGTGTCGCCGTCGACCAAGGCCCGCGTCGCGCACCCGATCCGCGCGAGCACGGCCAACATCGCGTTCGTGGTCGCGGGATCGGCGTCAGCGGCGGGCGCGAGCTCGATCCATTGGAGCATGCCGTCGTCCGAGAGGCCGACGACCGCCCGCGCCGGAGCTTCGAGCGCGCCCTCCGACGCCGGCGCCGCGCGGACCGACGCCAAGAACTCGGTGCCAGCGGCCGCGGCGTCCGTGAGGGCGAACGCCCGATCGCGCAGGACGAGCGCGCCGAGCGAACCGTGACCGGCCGGCGTCGCGGTGGCGTGCGCCCCTCCGGCTTTCTCCGTGTTCTTCGCGCGCGCCGCGCTCCCGAAGGCCACGACGAGCGCGCCGCTCTCCGCCGTCGCGCCGCCGGTCGACGACTCTTTGGGGATCGCGCGTACGACGCGGGGATCGACACGAAGGACGCGCGCGCGTCGCCCATTCGGCAGCGTGATGGCCGCCGTGGCGATGGCGTAGGGGTAGCCGTGCTGCGGGAGACCCTTGATCCGCCAGGGCTCGGCGGTCGCTCCGGGGGCGCTTGCGGCGTCCGGAAGCGGCGGTCCGGGCAGGACGTCGCGCGTCGTCAGGTAGAAGAAGTCGCGCCCGTCGCGGTGGATGTACCGGGGGAACAAGATGTGCCCCATGCTCTTGATCATGCGTCGCGACCGGTAGCGGACGTCCGGCACGTCTTTGAGCGTTCCCTCGAACTCCCAGTCCGTCTGGAGCGGTCGACCGAGCGGCTCGAAGCTCTGCACGGGTTGCACGTCGTAGAACTCGAAGCCCGCGAGCCCGGGGTTCATGTCGAGGTGCATGCCGAACGTGCACTGCGCCGCGAGCATCGCGCGGCCGAGGGGCTCGGCGGCGATGTCGTTGCCCCAAAAGTACGCGACGAAGCCGTCTTTCGTCAGGCAGAGGCCGCTGCGGGTCGTGTGGACGGCGTCGTGCCAGCCCGGCGGGACGCCGCCCCACCACGTTCGTCCCCAAGGGTTGTACTTGCCGTCTTGCACGAGCGCCGTCAGGTTTTGCCGGAACGAGACGACGTTCTCCGGGACGGCGCCGGCGGTCCTGCCCGCGCGTGGGCCCGTGCCTTGCCCAGCTCCTTGACCGGTGCCGAGGGGCCAAGCACCGAACGCCGTCGTGCCGTCGCGCATCTCCATGACGGTGGCGGCGTACGGCTTCGGCGGCAGGTACAAGACGTCGTCGGCTTGCATGCCGAACTGGCCGTGCGTCGCTTGGAAGCCGCCGTTGAACCCTGCGACGACGTGCCGGAGGATCTCCGGCTTCCGAGGGATGCGCCCGGGGCCGGCCTCGCCGGTGGCGCTCACCGGCTCGATCGTGCCGGCGACCATGTGGAGGGCGACGAGCCGCGGATCCCAGAGCGTGACGTAGACCCGTGTTTGCAGCGCCGACGGATCCGAGCGCAAGAACGTCGTCACGAACGGCGAGCCGACACCGGGGATGGGGGTGATGAACGGATCGCCGTCGAGCGCGATCCACTGGCCTTCGCCCGCGAGGGAAGGGTGGACGATCGGCGCGAGCGCCGCGGGCGGCCATCGCGTCTCCGGATCCGTGAAGGTCGCGGGCTCGTGCGTGCCCGCGCGGAGGGAGCCCATGTCGTCTTCGACCTCGCTCGCGCTCGTGTCGCCGAAGAGCTTCGTCTTCGCGTCGCTCACGTACGCGCGCACGGTGAACACGACCGCCTTGAGCGCCTGGTTCTTTTCGTCGCCGAACCACGAGAGCGCCCGCAGCCGCTCGCTCATCCAAGGCGCGAAGGTCGCCGGTTTCGCGAGCTCGTCCCGCGACGCACGCAGATCGGCGGGGATCCCTTCGCGTTCGCGCGCGCGTGGATCGACCGTGACGGTGCGGTCGTCCGCCGTGATCGCGAGGTGCCCGTCGGGGGTGAACGCCACGCCGAGGCGCGACGGCGTGCTCGTCGGGTGGAACACCGTGCGCGCGACGCCGGCGGTCGAGCCCGTCTCCTGCCAGTTCGTCAGCGCCACCTGCCAACGCTGCAGCCGCGACAGCTCCGCGTACGCCGACGCTCCATGCCCCGCGAGATCGAGCACGTGCACGGCCACCGGGCGCGCGTCTTCGAAGAGCACGTACGCCGCGCGCGTCCCCGCGACGACGGGGAGCCCTTCGTCGGCGTCGCTCGTGCGCGTCAGATCGTAGGCGTCGCCGACGTCGAGCAGGCTGCCCTCCGGCGACAGGCGCGTGTCGACGACGTAGAGATCGTGGGCGTCGCTCGGCGGTCCCTCGTCGGCCGCCTCGGCGCGCGCGTGGCCACGAACGAGCGCGCGGGTTCGCCCGAACATCGCCGCCCAGACGCCGGGCGCTTCGCCGTCGAGCCAGACGACGTCTTCGGGGGCGGCGTCGATGCCGCGTTCGGTGAGGGCGCCCACGAGCGCGACGCTCCGGTTCGGCGCGGCGTCGTCGACGGGGGCGCGACGCTCGGCGAACATGCAGCCGACGACGAGCGAAAGCGGCACGGGCCGGAGCCAGGTCTTCATCCTCGAAGGACGAACGCGCGAGACGAGACGACGCATCCCCATGGGCCAGTGCTGTGCGAACGAAGCGCGCGGATCCTTCGGAAGTTCGGGACGCCTTCGGCCGCCGGCGTGCGCGTACCTATAGGACGAACCGCGCCCATGGGGAAACGCCGCGTGACGCTCGGGCTCATGAAGCGCCAACAAAGTTGGCACTTCATCGAGATGGCTCGGCAAGACGCGAGTGGATGACCTGACTCGGACGTGCTACAAAGTTTGCTGATGGGAGCCGTGGGACGAGTGCGACCGGTCGGATCCGTGCGGGGGCATCGGAGCGGTCGGGCGACGAGCGCGCTTCGCCGGGCGGCTTCGGCGTTGGTGCTCGTCGTCGCCGCGGCGTGCGCCAGCCCGACCTTGCCGCTCCCGCCGCCGGACGCCCCGTCCATCACCACGGGCGTGGAGACGGGGACGTTCCTCCTGACGAGCGAGCACGGCGCCTCGCCTGGCGCGCTCATCCTCGCCATCAACCGAAACGAGAGCCTTCCGCCCGCCCAGCGCGTCGCCGGGACGTTCGCGGACGACGACGGCTCGTGGCAGCTCCAAGTCTACGCGCAGGTCGGCGACGTCCTCGATCTCTCGCAAGAGACCCCTGACGCCAAGTCGTCGACGATCAGCGTGACCGTGCGCTGACGGCGTGGCGGCGCGTCAGTTCGCGTCCGAGGCGCTCAGGACTTTGAGCGAGACGCGCTTCTTCTTCGCCGGCGCTTTGGTCGCTCGGCGCGGGACGAACGTGTCCTCGTCGATGACGTCGCCCACGAGATCGTAGTCGCTCGCCTGCGTGATCCGCACGCGCCGGAGCTCGCCGGCGTGGACCTCCGCGCCCGAGAGGAAGACCTGCCCGTCGACCTCTGGCGCCTGCCCCGCGTGCCGCCCCTTCATCACCAGTTCGTGCTCTTCGCTCGGCCCTTCGACGAGCACGTCGAGCTCGCGCCCGAGGAGCGTCTTGTTCTTCGCGCGCGCGATTTTGCGCTGCGTGGCCATCAATTTCCGGTGGCGACTCGCCGCGACCTTCGCGGGGACCTTGCCGTCTTGCTCGGTGCTCGCGCTCGTCTCTTCGTCCGAATAGCGGAAGACGCCGACGTGCTCGAACTTCGCCCACTCGACGAACGACACGAGCTCGTCGAAGTCCTCGTCGGTCTCGCCGGGGTGGCCGACGATGAACGCCGTGCGGAACGTGAGATCGGGGATGGCCGTGCGAAGTCGCTCGACGACGCGCTTCTGCCGATCTTTGCCGTGCCCGCGGCGCATGCGCTTGAGCATCGCGTCGGAGGCGTGCTGCAGCGGCATGTCGACGTACGGAACGACGCGCGGGTGGTGCGCGAAGAGGTCGATCAGCGCGTCGTCGATCTTCTCCGGGTAGAGGTAGAACACGCGCGTCCAGGCGATGCCGGGGACGTCGGCGACGCGGCGCACGAGCTCGGAGAGCGGATCGCGCCCGTCCTTCGGGAGATCGCGCCCGTAGGCGATCGTGTCCTGCGAGATGAGGTTGATCTCGACGATGCCCTGGGCGGCGAGCCGTTCGACCTCGCGCACGACGTCGTCGACGCTCCGCGAGCGCTGTTTGCCGCGGAATTGCGGGATCGTGCAGAACGCGCACGTGCGGTTGCAGCCCTCGGCGATCTTCACGTACGCGCTGGCGACGGCGCCGGTGACGACGCGGGGATCGCTCGCGCGGATGACCCAGTCGGCGGGGTTGCCGACGAGCATGCGGGCCGCCTTGCCGGCGAGGACCGACCCGAGCTTGAGCATGTCGCTCGTGCCGAGGAAGTGGTCGACCTCGGGCATCTGCTCGGCGAGCTCGGTCGGGTAGCGCTGCGAGAGGCAGCCGGTGACGACGAGCTTTTCGCACGCGCCGACCTTCTTCAACTCGGAGAGCTCGAAGATCGTCTCGATTGATTCGCGCTTGGCTTCGCCGATGAAGCCGCACGTGTTGACGACGATGATCTCGGCCTCCTCGGCCTCCGTCGTGAGCTCGAACCCGCCGTCCGCGGCGACGCCGACCATGACCTCCGTGTCGACGCGGTTTTTGGGGCAGCCCAGGCTGACGAAATGAACCTTCTTCGGCGGCATGCGACGACCCTCAGTAGCACGCGACGTCGTCGTTCGCCGCATTCGGTGTGCCCTTCATGCCCGGGCTCCACTCGTCGAAGGTCAGGCTCCAGCGCATCCACGACGTCCGGTCGGACCAGGCGCAATCGGAGGGGAGCGCGATCGAGCGGCCGGGCTCGAGGTTCGAGAACGCGGGGTACGTCGACTCTTCGACGACGACGTCGCCGCGGCGGATCGTGACGGTGTCGCCGCCGTTCTTCAGGACGTCGGCCGAGTCCCAAGTGACGACGAGACCGGGCAAATCGTGGTTTTTCGCCGGATCGGCGCTCGCGGCGACGAGGAAGCGGCCGTGCGGCGGAAGCTCGAGCGGTTCGCGGATCGTGACCGTGTTCGTGCCCGTCGTTCCGCGCGGCGAGGCGATCGTCAGGCCTTCGAGCGAGAGGCGGCAGTCGCGCGTGCTCGTGATTTCGACCCACTCGCCGGTGTCGTTCGAGCCGGATCGGGACGCGATCATCAGCTCCGTGACGACCAAATCGGCCGGCCCGACCGCGGTCTCGCAGAGCGGATCGGTCGGGGACCCTCCGTCGTCGAGGGGGCTCGGGGGAAGGCCGGCGTCGACGGAGGCGTCGGTGCCGGCGTCGGTCGACTTCGTGGAGGGGCGGCTCTCGGCTCCGAAGGCGCCGCCGGCGTCGTTCGTCGCCGCCACGAGGGGCGGAGGCTCTTCCTCGACGTCGTCGTCGAAGAAATCGTCACCCGGTTCGACGGGAACGGCCTTCCGGCTCTTCGTGTTCGCCGGCCCCACGGTGCACGCCGCGAGGAGCGAGCCGGTCGCCAGGAGGCAGATCCCATACGCCACGACGGTGCGACGGAGGCGTCGCGCGTCCTCCCTGCGATCCGGTGCCATCGCCGTCCCCGACGTCATGTTCGGCGCCCATTTAGCACCTCCGGGATACCGCGCCAGGAGCCGGTGCACGGTCGACGAAGAAGCCCGCCGCAGCGGATTTTGAATCCGTTGCGCGGCCGGCATGACCGGCGCCATCGAGGTCGCTGTAAGCGTCCGGATTTTTGTATAAAAATCGAATATTATCGATGGTTTGACATCATCTCTTTGAAGCGACCGAACAGGTAGAGCGAGTCGTGGGGACCGGCCGCGGCTTCCGGGTGAAATTGGACGCTGAACGCCATGGAATCGCGGGCGAAAAGCCCCTCGCTCGTGCCGTCGTTCAGGTGCACGTGCGTGCTCTCGACGGACGCGGGCAAGGTCGTCAAATCGACGCAGAAGCCGTGGTTCTGGGTCGTGATCTCGACCCGGCCGGTCGTTCGATCCTGGACCGGTTGGTTGGCGCCGCGGTGACCGAACTTGAGCTTGTACGTGGTCGCGCCGAGCGCGCGCGCCAGGAGCTGATGACCGAGGCAGATGCCGAAGATCGGCGTCTTGCCGAGCAGCCCCCGGAGGTTGTCGACGACGTCGTCGAGCGCGGCGGGATCGCCGGGGCCGTTCGACAAGAAGATGCCGTCGGGCGACAGGCCGAGGATGTCGGCGGGCTTCGTCCGCGCGGGGACGACCGTGACGCGCGTGCCCGACGACACGAGGCACCGGAGGATGTTCTTCTTCACGCCGAAGTCGACGGCGACGACGTGGTGCTCGGGGCCGCGCGCCTCGCCGAGCTCGGGGCTCTTCCACGCGCCGAGGCCTTCGCGGAAGACGTAGGGCTCCTTCGGCGTCACGCGCTGGACGAGATCGAGCCCGGTCATGTCGGGGGCGCGCTGGGCGAGGCGGAGGAGCTCATCCGGCGAGCGCGTGCCGATCGCGCCGTTCTGCGAGCCCTTGTCGCGGAGGTGGCGCGTGAGGCGCCGGGTGTCGACGCCGGCGATGGCGACGATGCCGTGGCGCTCGAGGTACGCGGCGAGATCTTGCTCGGCGCGCCAGATCGACGCGACGGGGCTCGTCGCGCGGAGGACGAACCCGGCGACGTGGGGTTTGCCGTCGACGGACTCGGCGTCGAGCGCGTTGACCCCGACGTTGCCGATCTCGGGGGCCGTCATGACGACGAGCTGGCCTTCGTAGGAGGGATCCGTGAGGACCTCCTGGTAGCCGGTCATCGTCGTCGTGAAGACGGCCTCGCCGGTCGTCTCCCCGCGCGCGCCGAAGGGCACGCCTTCGAAGATGGTTCCGTCGGCGAGCACGAGGTAGGCACGTTCGGCGCGGTTCGGGTCCATGTCCGTCGTTTCTCCTGGCTGGTCTCGTGGATAGCACGACGGCGGCCGCGAGGTGCCGCGTGCGTGCTTAGACCGGCGCGCCGAGGAGATCGAACACGACGTGGCCGTCCACGACGGTCAAGAGGACGCGGCCTTTGACGGTCTGCCCCAAAAAAGGCGTGTTCGTGCTCTTCGAGCGGAGCCGCTCGCGCGCCACGGTCCACGTGGCCTCCGGATCGACGAGCGTGAGGTTGGCGGGCGCGCCTTCGCGGAGCTCCGACGGCGTCAAACCCGCGATTTTCGCGGGCGCGCGCGTGAGGGCGTCGACCATGCGCGCGAGCCGGAGCACGCCCTTGTCGACGAGGCCGAGCAGCAAGGGGACGCAGAGCTCGAGGCCGATCATGCCGGGAGAGGCCGCGTCGAACTCGCAGTCTTTCTCGAGCGGGGAGTGCGGCGCGTGGTCGGTCGCGATACAGTCGATCGTGCCGTCCGCCAGCGCCTCGCGGAGTGCGAGCAGATCGGCGTCTTCGCGGAGCGGCGGGTTGACCTTGCAGGCCGTGTCGTAGCCGATGACCGCCTCGTCCGTGAGGAGCAGGTGGTGCGGCGTGACCTCGGCCGTCGCGGCGATGCCGCGGGACTTGGCTTCGCGGAGGAGCCGGACCGCGCCCTGCGTCGAGACGTGCGCGATGTGGTATTTCGATCGCGTGTATTCTGCAAGAATGAGGTCGCGGGCGACGATGACGTCTTCGGCGACGCGCGGCCAGCCGCGCAGGCCGAGGCGCGTCGACACGCCCCCTTCGTGCATCTGGGCGCCGGCGGTGAGCGCGTGATCTTCGCAGTGCTGGATGACCGGCAGGTCGAACGTGCTCGCGTACTCCAGCGCGCGGCGCATGACGTCGCTGCGCGAGACGCAGAAGCCGTCGTCGCTCACGCCCACGGCGCCGGCGCTCTTGAGGTCGGCCATCTCCGTCAGCTCTTGGCCCTTCTGACCGACGGTGATGGCGGCGATGGGGTGGAGCCGGGCGCTCCCGAGCGCGCGCGCCTTGTGCACCAGCATCTCGGTGATCGCGCGGTTGTCGTTGACCGGCCGCGTGTTCGGCATCGCGCAGACGTCGGTGAAGCCGCCGGCGACCGCGGCGCCGAGGCCGCTCACGAGGTCCTCCTTGTACTCTTGGCCGGGCTCGCGCAGGTGGGCGTGGAGGTCGAAGAGGCCGGGGAGGGCGAGCTTGCCGCTGCCGTCGATCACGCGCACGCGTTCGCCGGTGACCGTCTTGGCGGCGTCGGGGCCGAGGCGGGCGATGCGTCCGCGTTCGACGACGACGTCGACGATGGCGTCGAGATCTTGGGCCGGATCGACGGCGCGAACGTTGCGGACGACGAGCACATCCGTGGAGGAGGGAGACGTCTTCATCGAGAGGGGCCAGATCGAGCGGAGCGGCGTCCGATTCCCGGGTTCTTGGGCTCGCCGGTGGGACGCCGCGAGGCGAGCATGCTAGACATACCAGCTCCCGCCGCGCGCGGGTCAAACGGACCTTTTCGATGCGTGCTTTCTTGGCTCTGCGAGCAGGTTTCCTTTCGTCCGGCAACGCCGTCGCGCGTGCCGCGTTCGTTTTTCCGCTGTCGCTCTTGGCGTTCGGTGCCGCGGGCGGCTGCGCGACCATCCTGGGCTTCGAAGACACGACGCTCGCGGCGGACGCGTCCGCGTCGGATCCCGACGACGATGCGCCGTCCGACGGACCGACCGACGCGGGTGACGTGCCCGACGCCGACAAGGCCGTGGGGCTCTACGTCGATCCGACGCGGATCACGTTGAGCCGCGGCGGGGCGCCGGCGACCGTCGCGATTTCGCTGGTGCGCGGCACGGTCGTCACCGGTGACGTGACGGTGCGCGTGACGAACTTGGCGCAGGGCCTTTCGTCGCAACCCGTGACGATCCAGGCCGATCGGTCGGCGGCGACGCTCTCGATCGTCGCGACGGGCGCGGCGACCCCGGGGACGTCCAGCGCGCAAATCGCGGTCGACGGCGATCCGGTTCCTTCGGTTCCGCTCGAGGTGTCCGTGGCCGACAGCGCCGGCGGGCGCGATCCAGGGTTCGGCAAAGACGGCCTCGTCGCGGACGAGTCGACGGGCAAGGCGTCCGTGTTCTACGCGCTCGCGGCGACGAGCGACGCCGTCCTCGCCGGCGGGAAGAAGGCGGGCGTGGGCTGGCTCCTTCGTCGCTATTCGTCGAAGGGCGTTCTCGACGCGACGTTCACCCCGGACGTTCCCGACATCGGAGTGCTCCGTGCGATCGCGGTCGACTCCGCGGGCCATGTCGTGTGCGCGGGGGAGTCTCCTCCGGGCGCCGCGTCGGCGAATCAGCTCACGATCGCGCGCTTCACGAAGGCGGGCGTCATCGATACGACGTTCGGCGTGGGCGGGATTTACCGGGTTTCTGCGACGGATGCGCCGCTCGGTTCGACGGGGCTCGCCATCGCGATCGGCGACGGCGATTCCGTGTGGGTCGCCGGCCATCGGAACGAAGCTTCGAGCAAATCTTCGGGCGTGCTCGTGCAGATCGGGGCCAACGGCGCTCCGGTGAGTTCGTTCAACGCGGGCAAGCCGCTCTTCGTGGCCGATCGCGCGTTCGTCGGCGTCGCGAGCGACACGAACGGCCGCGCCGTGGTCGCGGGAAGCGCGGGAACGGGGGGGACGAGCACGTTCTTCCTGTCGCGGCGGACGGCCTCGGGCGACGTCGACGAAACCTTCGGAACCACGGGCGAGCTCACGTTCGGCACCGGCTTTTCGGCCAGCGCATTCGCCCGTTCGCCGGACGGTTCGTTCGTGCTGGGCGGAGCGGCGGACAACGCGTCACGGTACGTGGCCGGTCGTGCCACGGCGCTCGGGAGCGCGGTGTGGGCGCGTGGTGTCGCGACGGGGACCTCGATCGGGTACATGGGCGCCGCCGTCCAGGCCAACGGTCGCATCGTCCTGGCGGGCCCGTCGTCGACGGCGAACCAAGAAGGGCGCGTCGACCGTCTCCTCGCGGACGGCTCGCTCGACGGCGCGTTCGGCAAGGGAGGCACGTCGTACGTCGAAACCTCCGGCGACGTGTCGCTCTTCGCGGCCTCGGTCGCGCCCGACGGTCGCATTTTGGTCGCGGGAAACCGCGCGAACCTCGGCCCGGTCGTCTACGGCCTCTCGCCTTGATCCGGTGAATTCGGCCGGTGAATTCGGCCTTCTCCGGCCCACGCCGTGGAGGCCGTAGAGGCTCGGTTCGCCTTTCGGCCGTCTTTTTCAGAGCGATCCGGCGAACGTCAAGCCGCCGCCGGCGACGCCATAGCTCGTCGGCACGACGCGAAGGCCTGTCGAGCGCGTCGACGGAGCGGTGACGTAGAGGACGATGCCGGTGGCGGCCAGGGCTCCACCGGCGATCGCGAAGACGGTGGACATCGTCGCCGTCGAACGCGCGTCCTCGACCGAACGTTGACCTTCGGCGTTGCACCGTCGCGAGGTCACCTCGCATCCGCCTCCGTCGAACGCGTCGTCGTACTTCGTCTTCGCGAGGATCCCGAAAATCCCGCTCGCGGCGAGTCCGGCGACGCCGACGCCGGCGACGATCAGCCCCGTGGGCTTCTGCCACGACGAGGTGCGTTCCGGCTCGTACGGTGGTGCCGTGAAGGGCGCCGTCTCGGACTTGTCTTCTTCCGGTTCTTCGGAAGGAGGCGCCGTCGCGTTTCCGTTCGCGGGCGCGAGCCGAGGAACCCGGACTTCGACGGCCTGACCGTCCGAGATCGTCACGCGACGAAGCTGGGTCACGTGGTCCGGCGCCGAAAACTCGAAGAGGATCGTCCCGGCGTCCACGAACTGCGGCGTGCTCCACGTCGAGCGTTCGATGGGGATGTGTCCGCGCGAGACGGTGAGGTTCGGCGGATCGTTCCCGTTCGGGACGATGACGTAGCGGCCGAGGCGAGGCTCGATGGCCGCGGCGCGCTCGCTCGCGATTTGCGCCCGAACGGCGTCGCCGCTCTTCATCGCGAGCTGGTAGGTCTCGCGGTACGTTCGGTACGCCGTCGCGAGGCGCCCGAGCTTCTCGTAACACTCGGCGAGCTTGCCGCGCGTCCCGATGCCGGGGTACTGCCGGAAGCTCGCTTCGAACTTCGGGCACGCCTCGGACAGCCGCCCGGCATTGAAGAGCGTCATGCCCTCGTCGAACAGGACGCGCCCGCTCGTCTGCGCCGGCGTCTCGGGCGCGGCGTGCGCGATCGTTCCCACCGCCGGCAAGGCCAGCGCCGCGCAGAGCGACGCCCGTCGCGCGAAGCGTCCGACCCGCGCAGAGCACGGGCTTTTGCGGGAGCAGAGGGAGCCGTGGGAGCCCGTGGGCGTTCCGAATTCGTTCGAGCGCGCGCGATCGTTCAAGGCGCCGTCTTCTTACCATGGGCAGAGCCAACGGCCCACACTGGGCGGGCGAAGGAACGAGCGCGACGGTCGTCGGAGCTCTTGAAACCTCGTGCCGACGTCGGGTATGGTGCGCCAACTTTCACGGCAGGCTCGTGAAAGTCGCACCCCGCGAAGGTGGCGGAATTGGCAGACGCGCTGGATTCAGGTTCCAGTGGGGTAACTCCTGTAAGGGTTCAAGTCCCTTCCTTCGCACTCGTATCGAGAACGTCGTCCCCCAGAATTCCCCTAAAATCCGCCGCGGGCGGCGGGGACGGGTGGTAGCGTCTGGTCGGTCACGCCATGACCGAGAAGATGACCTCGTCTCCTCCACGCCAAGGTTCGGGATTGCGTTCGGGACCGCATTCGGCCGCGCACGAAGAGGCGGCTCCCCCCGGGGTTCCGTCGGATCTCCAAGAGCGCGTGACGGCGCGGGTGCAGGCGCAGGGCGCCGAGCTGGCGAAGCTCCTCGACGAGGGGCATGACGGGCTGGCGCTCGGGCAGCGCCGCGCCGACGGGATCGAAGAGCTCCTCCGGGAGCTCTACGCTCATGCCGCCACGTCGAAGGGCGTGTCGGCGTCGTCCGTGGCGCTCGCGGCGGTCGGGAGCTTCGGTCGCGGTGCGGTCGCGCTGCGATCCGACATCGACGTGCGGATCATCGTCCCCCAACGGTCGCGCGACCACGCGTTCGCTTCGGCGCTCGCGGACGCGCTCCTCTATCCGCTCTGGGACGCCGGGCTCGCGGTGGGCCATCAGATCGTGGACGTCGGGGAGCTCTTCGAGCTCGCGCAGACGGACTTGGCGACCGCGACGTCGCTGCTCGATCTGCGCTTCGTCGCCGGCGACGCCGAGCTCGTGCGCCGCATCGAAGAGCGCGCCTACGCGGGGCTCTTCAGCGAGGGGGAGCTCGCGCGCTTCGTCGCGCGCCTCGAAGAGGAGGTCGTCGGACGGCACGAGCGCTTCGGCGGCTCGCTCTACTTGCTCGAGCCCGAGGTCAAAGCCGGCGCGGGCGGCCTCCGCGATTTGGACGTCGCGCGATGGGCCGCGCGGGCGCGCTTCCGGGTGCGCGACGTCCCCGGGGATGGCACCGTTTGGTCGGAGCTCGTCCGGTTCGGGATCTTGGTGCCCCGCGAAGCGCGCGAGATGGCGGCGGCCGAGGAGTTCCTGTGGCGAACGCGCAACCGGCTCCACGCCCACGCGGGTCGAAAGAGCGATCGGCTCACGTTCGATCAGCAGGAAGCCATCGCGGCCGAGCTCGGCTACGTCGGCGATGCGCCGGCGACCGACGAGCTCGCGCGCGCGGCCGCCGCCGAGCGGTTCATGCAGGACTATTTCGGCCACGCGCGCGTCGTGTCGCGGGCGCGCGAGGCGCTCTTGCTCCGCTCGACGCCGCCGCGACGGCGAGGAAAACCGATCGAGATCGACCTCGGCCGAGGCGTGCGGCTGTTCGACGGCAACGTCACGCTCGATCCGGCGGCGCTCTCCGAGGATCCGGCGCTCGCGCTCCGGGCGTACGAGGCGTGCGTCGTGCGGCGCGCGCCCATCCTCCCGTTCGCGCGCGACGCGATCGCGCGGGCGTCGGCCGATCCCGCGTGGACGGAGCGCCTCCGCGCGAGCCCCGAGGCGGCGCGGATCTTCGTCGAGCTCCTTTGCACCGTCGCCGACGTGCCGCTCAAACGCTCCTCGATCCTCGGTGAGCTCCACGAGGTCGGCCTCGTGCTCGCGATGATCCCGGAGTTCGCGCCGGTCACGGGGCGCGTGCACCACGACGTCTACCACGTGTACACGGTCGACGTTCACAGCGTGGCCGCCGTCGACGCCCTGCGCGCGCTCTGCCGCGGCGATCACGCGCACGACCGCCCGCTCGCCAGCCGCCTCGCCGCCGAGATCGCGCGGCCGTCGACGCTCTTCCTCGCGACGCTCCTGCACGACGTGGGCAAGGGCTACCCCGACGCGACCGGCTCGCGGAAGAACCACTCCGAATCGGGCGCCGAGCTCTGCGACGCGATCCTTCCGCGCCTCGGCATCGCGAAGGATGACGCCGCCGACATCCGCGCGCTCGTTCGCAACCACCTCGTCATGTACCACGTGGCGACGCGGCGCGATCTCGACGATCCGGCGACCACGGCGGACTTCTGCGCGCACGTCGAAGGACGCGAGGGGCTTCGCAACCTCTATCTGCTCACGATTTGCGACATCACGACGACGTCGCCGACGGCGATGACGGCCTGGAAGGCGCGCATGCTCGACGAGCTGTACTTCGCCGCCGACGATCACCTCGCGGGTGGTGCGTCGAGCGTCGGGGAGCCCGCGAGCCGTCACCCGACGGACGCGCGGCGGGTCGATCGCGTGCGCGAGGCGGCGCTCGCGGCGTGGACGGGCGATCGCGCCGAGCTCGAGGCGTTCGTGGCGTCGATGCCCGATCGGTACCTCCTCGCGCACCCGCCGGAGGCCATCGGCGCCCACGCCCGCGTGGTGTCGGAGCGTCTTCGTGACGCGAGCGCGGTCAAGCTGGCGCTCTTGCCGTCGCGGCACCCGGACGTCTTCGAGCTCTGCGTGGTCGCCGACGACGCGCCTGGCTTGCTCGCCCGCGTCGCCGCCGCGATGACGGCGAGCCGGCTCGAGGTGCTCGGCGCGCAGGTCTACTCGCGCAAACGCGAGGGGCTCATGGACGAGGCCGTCGACGTCTTCTGGGTGCGCTCGTCGAGCAGCGGCGCGCAGGGCGTGGCGCAGGTCCTCCCGCGGCTCCTCTCGGATCTGGAGCTCGTCTGCACGGGTCGGATGTCGGCGGCCGATTTGCTGCGCGAACGTACGGGTCGGACGTCGCCGTGGCGCGAGCGGCCGAGCCCGGCGGTCCGACGCGAGGTCGTCGTCGACGATCGCGCCTCGCGCAGCCACACGGTCGTCGAGGTGTTCGCCAAGGACCGCCCGGGGCTCCTCTACGATCTCGCCGAGGCCATCCACGGGCTCGGGCTGTCGATCGCTTTTTCGAAGATCAACACCGAAGGCACGCGGGTGGCCGACGTGTTCTACGTGTCCGAGGCCGGCGGCGGCAAGGTCGCGTCGGGTCCGCGGTTCAAAGAGGTTCGTGAGGCCCTCCTTTCGGCGATCGCCACCGACGACGCCAAGGATCGCGCCAACGATCGTGAAAGTGCAGGTTCGGCGGCGAAGCTCCGTGCGGCTTCGTCGTCTCCACCGAAGCATCGAGAGGAAAGGTAGACGTCGATGAAGCAGCGCGCGTTCGCTCTTGGGATGGTCGTGGTCTTGTCGGCTTGCGGAGGAGGGGACCCGCCGGCCCGCGCGCCGGGCGACGTCGAGTCCGAAACGCCGCCCCCCGCGAGCTCCGCGGGCTCGTCGGCGGACGCCGATATCGACAAGGGTACGACGGCGATCAAGGCCGGCGACTGGAACGCCGCGCGCGCCGCGTTCGAAGCGGCGGTGGCCAAGGATCCGAAGAAGGCGGAAGCCCACTATTACCTCGGCCTCGTGCTCGACAAGGCCGGCGATCGGACCGCCGCGGCGACGCACTACGAGCAGGCGCTCGCGATTTCGCCGAACCTCTCCGAGGCGGCGACGAACCTCATCGCCATCGACGTCGAAGCCCGCAAATTCGACGACGCCGTCGCGCTCGCGAAGAGGGTGCTCGCGAAGGACGACAAAAACGCCGAAATTCAGCTCAATTTGGCCACGGCGCTCTCGGGCAAGGGCGACGTCGACGAGGCGTCGAAGGCGTTCGAGAAGGCGGTCGCGCTCGCCCCGAACGACGCGCGCTTCTACATGGCATTCGCGAAGCACCTGGAAGGCGCGAAGAAGGGCGACGAGGCCGTCCAGCGCCTCAAGCAGGCCGAGCGCGTGGCCGGTGACGATCCGGCGCTCCTCGGATCGATCGGGTTCTCGTTCCGCACGGCGCGCGCGGTGCCGGAGTGCATCGCGGCCTTCGATCGCGCGATCGCGCTCAAGGACAACGCGGACTTCCGCACGAACCGTGCACTCTGCAAGTATGCGGCGAAGGACAAGACGGGCGCGGTCGCGGACGTGAAGGCCGCGACGACCGCCGAACCGACGTTCGCGCCGGCGCACTACTGGCTCGGCTCGTGGCTCCACGATGAAGGGAAATTCGCCGACGCCGTCGCCGAGTACGACGCCTACCTCAAGGCCGCGCCGACCGGGCCGATGGCCAAGGCCGCCGAGGGCAAGAGCAAGCTCGCGAAAGAGAAGAAGAAGCCGGTGCCCCCGCCGAAGCACTGATCACGTCAGCGCCGACCGAACCCGCGGAGGACGCGTCCGTCGCCGCTCTCGGTGAGCTCGCCGACGGCGACGAGGCGTCCTTCGCCGTCGAGCCACGCGGACGGCATCGGGTGGGGATCGCGCAGATCTTCCGGCGCGATGCGCTTGCCGTCGCGTGCGTGGAGGACGCCGCGCTCGCTCAGCACGCTGATCGGGAGGGCCTTCGCGGCGGCGCGGTCGATCGGGAGGATCTTGCTGCGCAGATCTCCCGCCGGCGTGCCGGGGCGCGGATCGATGGCGATGGCGTCGTCGAGGGTGAACGTGCCGGAGCGCGTCCTCCGAAGCGCCGTCAAGTGCCCGACGGTCCCGAGCGCGCGCGCGAAGTCGCGGGCGAACGAGCGGACGAAGTACCCCTTGGCGACGTCGAGGACGACGCGGAGATGCGGCTTCGGAGCGAGCCCGCCGCCGACGATGGCGAGGCGTCGAACGGCGACGGGACGGGGAGGGAGCTCCACCACGTGCCCTCGGCGCGCGAGCTCGTGGGCGCGCTGGCCGTCCACGTGGATCGCCGAAAAAGCCGGCGGAATTTGCTCGGCTCGGGCTCGCTCGGCCGCCAGCGCCGTGCGGAGCGGTTCGTCGAGCGTGGCGTCGAACGCCTCGAGGACGACGTCGGCGTGGTGCTCGGCGAGTCCTTCGAGCCGCGCGAGGGCGCGCACGACGGGATCGGAGATCGGCGCGCGCTCGACCTCTCGGCCTTCGGCGTCGAGCGAATCGGTGGCGACGCCGAGCCGGAGCGTCGCTTCGTAGGCCTTGTCGTCGCTCGTGAGCCACGGCACGAGCTTCGTCGCTTCCTCGACGGCCAGGACGAGCACGCCGGTCGCCATCGGATCGAGCGTGCCGGCGTGACCGATGCGTCGCGTCCCGACGGCGCGTCGCCCGAACGCGACGACGTCGTGGCTCGTGGGCCCCGATGGCTTGTCGACGACGAGGACTCCGGACGGCGCGGGAGGGCGCGCTTGCGCGTTCTTCATCCGAAAAAGACGCTCTTTCGCGCGGTCACGGCGCGGTCGAGCGTGGTTTGAATCGACGCTCGGACGCGCTCGGCCAGGCGCGCGACCAAGAGATCGTCGTCGGCCGCGCTCGCGTCGTACCCCGACACGTCGATGGGCTCGCCGAAGATCATCTGCCACTTCGTCGGCGCCGGGAGGAGCCCCACCGGTCCGAGCAGTGGGAACGTCGGCGTGATGGGCACGTACGGGAGGCCGAACAATTTCGAGAGCCGCTCGAGCCGGAACAGCATGGGGTTCGTCTCCTCGGCGCCCACGATGGCCACGGGCACGATCGGCGTCGAGGTCCGCAAGCAAAGCTTGACGAACCCGCCTCGCCCGAACCGCTGGAGCCGGTAGCGCTCCGCGAAGAGCTTGCCGATCCCCTTGATGCCCTCGGGGAACACCGCCAGGAGCTGCTCTTTCGCGAGCAGGCGCTCGGCGTTCTCCTGGCACGCGCGCACGGCGCCGAGGCGGTTCATCACCGAGCCGACGTACGGGAAGTGGTAGATGAAGTCTTCGGTGAGCCAGCGGACGGGCCGGGCGGCCGCGTGCTCGCGCCGGATCGCCGTCTTGATCATCAGGCCGTCGAGCGGCAGCGTGCCCGAGTGGTTCGCGACGAGCACGGCGCGGCCGGTCTTCGGGACGTTGTCGATGCCCTGCGTCTCGACGCGGAAGTACGTCGCGTAGAGGAAGTCGAGCATCGGCCGGAGCCGCTCGTCGTAGGTCGGATCGTAGCCGAAATCGTCGACCTCTTCGGAGCGGCCACGCATCGCGAGCCGCCCCCATTTGCGGAGGTAGAAGTCCGACGAAAGCAGATCGCGCGCCGTCTCTCGCGCGGTGTCGAGCACCGATTCGGCCGCGGCGGGGAAGGAGCGGAGTTCGTCGTCGCTCGCGACGTCGATGAGCGAAGGGCGCGCCGCGGGGAGCGGACCGCTCGGCCTCGGCACGACGAACTCGTCCGCGGAAGGGGCAGGCTTCGCGGGTTCGGGATCGATCGTTGCGATGTCGCGGCGCGATTCGGGATCGAGCGTCGAGACGTCTCGCCGCGACGCTTCGTCGATCCGACGATCGAGCTCCGCTTCGAGCTCGCGAATGCGCACCACGAGCTCGGGCTTCCGGTTCGTCGGTGCTGCCGTCGACGAGGATTTCGTCGTCCGCTCGGTCGTGGTCGCGGCACGCTTGGTCGAGGTGTTCCGCTTGGTCGAGGCATCTCGCTTCGCCGCGTCTCGCTTCGCCGCCGCGTTCTCCTTGGTCGTGGTCGCGGCGCGCTTCGTCGCGTTCTTCGTCGTGGTTCGCTTCCCCGACGCGGGGCCCACGTTGGACTTCGAGGGCTTCGTCGCTTTCGTCGCCGTCGCCCTCGCCGTCGCGTCTTCGCGCTTCGCGGCGTCGGTCGCAGGACGAGCGCCGGTCTTCGGCTTGGTCTTCGCTGCTTTCGTCGCCGCGGGGGTGCTCTTCTTCGCTCGCTTCATCACGCGCTTTCCTGCAGCAGCTTAACGTCGCGCAGGCGCTGCGCGCTGGTGAAATCGAGCACGGCTTCGCGCGTCGTGTAGGCGGGCAGAAACCCCATTTCTTCCCGTGCTTTCGCGCCGTCGGCGACGCACAGGAACCGCAAATAGTGCAGGAACACGGGCGGCGCTTCGACGACCTGGGCCATCCAAAGGAGTCCCCCGGCGCTCGCCGCGAGCGGATGGGGGATGGGCACCGCGAGCCGTCCGGCGAGCTTGATGACCGTCGACAGCGGGAGCACGCCGTCGGCCACGATGTTGAACGTCCCGGGCCTGTCGCGATCGACGGCGAGCTTGAAGGCCGCGATCGCGTCGACTTCGTGAACGAACTGGAGGAGCGGGTCGAAGCCCATCATCGTGGGCACGACCTTCCTCGCGAGGTAGCGGGTGACGTAGTTGTGGACCGTCGGACCCACGATCGGCGCCGTCCGGAGCACCGTCACGATCGTCTCGGGCGAGCGCTCGGCGAAGCGCGCGAGCTCCGCCTCTGCCTCGATCTTGTCGGCGAAGTACGGTTCGCTCGACGGCGCGCGGAGCGGGTGCCGCTCGGTGAGGAAGTTCGGGTTCGTGGGCTTCGCGCCGTAGAGGGAGGTTTGCGACCATAGGACGACCTTCCGGAGGCCCGCGTGCCGCGCTGCGACGAGGACGTGACGCGTCCCGACGCTCTCGAGCTCGTGCGCGTACGCGGGCGCGTGCGAGGGCGACGACAGGAAGGCGAGGTGCACGAGCGTGTCGACCACCTCGGCCGAGAAGATCTCCGAGAGCCGCGCTTCCGCCGTCGGCTCGGTGAAATCGACGTCGTAAAACCGCGTCTTTTGCTGCGCCGCCTTGGGCTTGCGGACGTCGACGGCGACGACCTTCCGGACGTCCGGATCCTCCTCGAGGAGCGCCACGAGGTTCGAGCCGAGGAACGACGACGCGCCCGTGACGGCGACGACGCGCGGCGAGGTCTTGGCCCTACCCCGCGGCGCATGTACGAGGCCGGAGGTGATCCCCTGACGAAGGTTGGGGGTGAGTCCGGGCGCGTCGTCGGCCCTGTGTGCGCGGCCGTGCGACAGCTCCGACGATGAGGGCTCGGCGCCCATGGGGATCGACGACGGGGTACGCTTCGGGGGCGCCATGCGATAACGTTGTATCTTCGATGCGCTCGTCGATCCATCCGGCTCCGCTGATGCTCGGTCCCTACGAGCTTCTCCAGCGGATCGCGACGGGAGGCATGGCGGAAGTCTACCTCGCACGCCGCGCCGGCCCGCGAGGGTTCCAGAAGGTCGTCGCGGTCAAGCGGATCCTGCCACAACTCTCGCAGGACAACGAGTTCGTCGCGATGTTCGTCGACGAAGCACGCGTGTGCGCCCGGCTCGTCCACCCGAACATCGTGCAGGTGTTCGATTTCGGCGAGCACGACGGCGAGCTCTACATGGCGATGGAGTACGTCGACGGGACGACGGCCGCGCGCCTCGTCCGCGCCGCGGCCGCGCGAAAAGAGGACGTGCCGCTCGAGTGCGCGCTCTACATCGTCCTCGGCATCCTCCGCGGGCTCGAGTACGCCCACAACGCGCGGGACGGAGCGCACCGCCCGCTGTCGCTCGTGCACCGCGACGTCTCGCCGGGCAACGTGCTCATCGACCGATCGGGGGCCGTCAAGCTGACGGACTTCGGCATCGCGCGCGCCGCCGAGATCGAGCGCCGCACCGACGCCGGGCAACTCAAAGGCAAGCTCGGGTACATGTCGCCGGAGCAGGTCGTCGGGCGCGAGCTCGACGCGCGGAGCGATCTCTTCACGGTCGGCATCGTGCTCGCCGAGCTCGTCATGTTGCGGCCGCTCTTCTCCGGACCGAACGAGATCGAAGTGCTGACGCGCATCCGCGACGCGGATCTCTCGGTCATCGATCGCGCCGGCCACCGCGTCCCCGAAGACATCCGCACCGTGCTCTTCCGCGCGCTCGCCCGGGATCGCGCGCTCCGCTACCCGTCGGCCAGCGTCTTCGCGAACGCCATCGAAGAGATCCTGCGTCGAAGGCGCTTGCAAGTCGGGCCCGCGAAGCTCGCGGCGTGGATGGAGAAGACAGGGCTCGTCGCGCACCTCGAGCCGGAGCCCGCGCCCGGCGAAGGCGACAGCAGCCGCCAGACGGCGAATTTGCGGCGTGAGGCCACGGGCAGCGCGCGCGCCCGCCTCTCGTCGCGCGCCCCGGCGTCGGACCCCGCGCAGGAAGGCGCGCCGACCATCTACGCGGCGAAGACGCGGGACGATCGGACCATCGATCGGCTCTCGTACGCGCGCCTCGTCGAAATGCTCGTGACCGGCGAGCTCGATTTGCATTCGCTCGTCTCGCGCGAAGACTCCATGTTCCGCGAGGCCGCGCGCTACCCCGAGCTCTCGCGGTTCACCTCGAGCGCGGCGTTCCGATGGGACGAGGAGAGCTGGGCGTCGCGCGACGACGTGGCGCGCATCGATCCGGCGACGCTCCCCGCGCGGTGCTTCTCGCTCGTCCGCAAGCGCGAGACCGGCGCGCTCTTGTTCGCGGACGGCCCCCGCCGCAAGAAGATCTACTTCCTCGATGGCGTCCCCGAGTTCATCGTCGGCACGGACAAGCGCGAGCTGCTCGGCGAGTACCTCGTGGCGAGCGGACAGGTGCTCCGCATGGAGATCGAGATGGCGCTCTCCATGCTCCCGCGGTTCGACGGGCGCCTCGGCGAAGCGCTCTGCGGTCTCGGCATCCTCCGGCCCATCGAGCTCGTTCGTGCGGTCCAGCGGCAGCTCCAAGATCGGTTCGTCGACGCGTTCCGTTGGCGCGCGGGCGAAGTGTGGTTCGCGCGCGGCGCGCGTTCGCAGGAGGAGACGTTCCCGCTCGGCATCGACCCGTTCGAGCTCGTCTCGCGCGCGATCCAGACCGCGTACTCGTACGCCGAGCTCGAGGCGATGTTCGCGCGCATCGGCGGCGCCGAGCTCGCGCCCACGCTCCCGCGCGCGGTGCGCATCGAAGCGTTTCGTTTGGGGCCGCTCGAAGAGCGCATCCTCGAGTCGTTCACCGCGCCGCGGACGATCGGGCAGCTCGTCACTGGGGCGTCCAGCTACGCGACCATGGAAGAGGTCCTGCGGACGGTCTTTTTCGGCCTCTCGTGCGATCTCGTGACGTGCGACGAGTGGCCGGGATCGCCCGCGCCCGAGAGCGGCCTACCCGAGACGGTCCGAGCCTAGCGAGGCGAGCATCTTGCGGTAGACGGGGTAGGGCGCGACGTCGACGACGGCTTCGTAGCCGAGCGACGCGAACACGCTCTCGGGACCTTGCCAGGCTTCTTCGTCGTGGAGCGGCACCGTGGATCGTCGCGGATAGGCTTCGATCGCCGCGGCCCCACGCGTCCGGGCGAACTCTTCGGCGCCGACGACGAGCGCCCTCGCTACGCCGCGCCGTCGCGCCTCCGGTCGAACGAGCATGCAGCCGATGCTCCACGTCGTGTCTTCGGGACCGAGGTCGAGGGAGCGGTAGACCGGCAGACGCCGCAGCTTCGGCAGCGTGAGGCGCGGCGCGAGCTTCATCCAACCGAGGACGGGACCGTCCGCACGGCCTTCGGCGGCGCCTTCGAACGCGAGCAGGCCGAAGCCCGCCGGATCGCCCTGACGCACCGCGCTCTCGAGCTCGCGCGCGTTCTCCTCGGGGCGGAGCGCGCAGCGTTCGAGCCAGTCGTTCTTCGTGCCTTCGAAGTGCCAATAGCGGCAGAAGCAGCCCGAGCTGCACGCGTCGAAGAGCGCGCGCATCGCGTCGAGGCGGGACGGATCGAGCGGTCTCACGACGATCGGCGCCGTCGCGTGGTTCTCTGCGTGGGATTCGGACGGGGGTTCGCTCGGGGGCGCCCCGTGCTCGCTTGGCGGCGTCACGCGCCCGCCATCGCGGCTTCCACGGCGGCGCCGACCGCGAACATGATGGTCTCGCCGAGGTGCGGCGCGACGATCTGCAGACCGACGGGCAGCCCCGTGCTCGTGGGCGCGCACGGCACGCTCATGGCCGGCAATCCCGCGAGGCTCGCCGGGAGCGTGTAGACGTCCGAGAGGTACATGGATAGCGGATCGCTCTTTTCGCCGAGGCGGAAGGCGGGCGTCGGCGACGTGGGGCAGGCGATGACGTCGACGTCGGCGAAGGCGGCCTCGAAGTCGCGGCGGATGAGCGTGCGGACCTTCTGCGCCTTTCGGTAGTACGCGTCGTAATAGCCCTCGGAGAGCACGAACGTGCCGAGCAGGATGCGCCGCTTCACCTCGGGCCCGAATCCGGCATCGCGCGTGCGTCCGTACATCGCGTGCAAGGCGCCGGCTTGCTCGGTGCTTCGGGCGGCGCGGGGATCCGGTTCGACGCGAAGGCCGTAACGAACGCCGTCGAAGCGCGAGAGGTTGCTCGAGGCCTCGGCGGTCGCGAGCACGTAGTACGTCGCGACGGCGTGGCGAGTATGTGCAAGATGCACGGGTTTGACGACCGCGCCCCGCGCTTCGAGCGACGCGATGGCGGCGCGCACGCTCGCGGCGACCTCCGCGTCGAGGCCGTCCGCGAAGTACTCGGCGGGCACGCCGACGCGCAGGCCGGAGACGCCCGCGTCGCAGGCGCCCTCGTAGTCGGCGATCGGCGCCGTCAGGCTCGTCATGTCGTGGGGATCGTGGCCGGCGATGACCGAGAGGACGCGCGCCGCGCCGCGGACGTCGCTCGCGAACGGGCCGATCTGGTCGAGGCTCGAGGCGAACGCGACGAGGCCGTAGCGTGAGACGCGCCCGTAGGTGGGCTTGACGCCGACGCAGCCGGTGAACGCCGCCGGTTGCCGAATCGAGCCGCCAGTGTCGCTCCCGAGTGCGGCCGCGGTCATGCCGCCCGCGACGGCGACGGCGCTCCCGCCCGACGATCCGCCCGGTGTTCGCGTCGGATCGTGCGGGTTCTTCGCCGGTCCGAAGGCCGACGTCTCGTTCGACGAGCCCATCGCGAACTCGTCCATGTTCGTCTTGCCGGGCACGACCGCGTCTTCGGCGCGAAGGCGCGCGACGACCGTGGCGTCGTAAGGCGGGACGTACGACGCGAGCATCTTCGATCCGCACGTTGTCTTCGTGCCACGCGTGCAGAGTGCATCTTTCAACGCGATGGGCACCCCGGCGAGCTTGCCGAGCGCGTGTCCGCGCGCGCGCTTGTCGTCGACGGCGCGGGCCTCGGCGAGCACCTCGTCGCGGCGCACGGTGACGAAGGCCCCGAGCTCGGCGTTCTTCGCGTCGATGCGGGAAAGCGTTCGTTCGGCGACGGCGACGGCCGTGATTTCCCCGCGGCGGACGCGCTCGGCGATGGCGATGACGCTCTCTTCGCCCGTGTTGACCGGCGCGCTCGACCCGGCCGCGCCGCGCTTCGTCGTACTCACGATCCCTCCACGAACGTCGGCACCGAGAAGCCGTCGTGTTCGACGCGCGGCGCTTGCGCAAGCACCTCGTCGCGCGCGAGCCCCGGCGTGGGGACGTCGTCACGAAGCGCGTCCGTCCCGTCGCCACCGAGGTTCGTCGTCGGCGGCACGTCGTCCGTGTTCAGCGCTTGCAGCTCGGCGACGTAGGCGAGGATGCGCCCCATCTCTTCGGAGAGGCGCACTTCTTCTTCTTCGGAAAGCGAGAGCTCGGCGAGTCGAGCGACGTGGCGAATCGTGGAACGGTCCATCGCGCGCGCCAGCATACCCAAGCCGGCGTCCGTCCGTCGACGACGGTGTCCGCTCGTGAAGGTCGGTTTCGTGAGATCAGTTCGTCAGTTCGTCGCCGCGTCGCCCGCCGTATCCGTTGGCTCGTGCGTTGAGCTCGGCGGTGCGTCTTCGGCGCCGCCGGTGACGTTGCCCGGCTCCGAAGCGTCTTCCGCGCCGGCATCGGCACCCCGGCCGTACCACGACGGTGCCGGTGGCTCCTCGTACTCCGGCGGAGGCCCTTCGGGCATTTTCGGCGACGGGCACGCGACGAGAACGAGGGCGAGCCCGAAGGTCGCGAAGAGCTTCGGATGCTGGCGGTTCGTCATGGTCGCGTGCCCTTGGCCTGGTTTTTCGTGGCGTGGTTCAGTTGCCCGCGATGCGGCGAACGCCGACCGTGTACTTGCCGGTCAGGCTCGTCGTCTCGCCGAGCGCGGCGCCGACGCTGATGAAGTAGTCGCCCGCGGCGAGGGGGGCGGTCGCCTTAAGCGTGTACTTTCCAGCAACACCACCCGTGGTCCACGCGAGTTCATCGAACGCTTCGAAGGCCCCGGGTTCATAGACGAGGGCCTCGATGTTGGCCGAACCGCTGTCGATCGACAGCTCGATGATTTCGTCGGCGGCGACGGTCAGCTTGTACCAGTCGCGCTTGCTGTCCGTGATTTCGCCGGCGATGATGTTCGCGGCCCCCGGAGCGGCGGCCGTGAAGACTTGCGCGGTCGCGTCGGAGTCGTGCGGATCCGTTCCTTCGGGAACGAGCGTCGCGGGGACTGCGATCGGGGCGACGTTGAACTTCGTGCTGCTCGCGCCGCTGACATCCAGCGCCGAAAAGAAGAACGAACGCGCTGCTCCGGTCGCCGGGAAGC
>JBGAHN010000025.1:0-50467 GCA_044226145.1 Labilithrix sp.
GCACTGCTCGGGCGTCGGCGTGAGGTTCGCGAATTTGACGAGGTCGCACTCCGCGAGGAACGCCGCGATTTCGTCGTGGGTGACCGCGCCTTCCCACGTGTGCGACGCCGCGCCCTCGCGGTGCATGCGCACGATGCCGCCCGCTTGCTTTCGAAGCGCGGCGAGGATCTCGTCCGTCGTCGACTCGAGCCCGTCGAAGCCGAAGCGCGCGCCGAAATAGCTCCGGACGGCGTCGTTCACGCGGTCGAAGTACTCCGTGTACCGCGCCGTCTCGAGCAGCCCCGCGTGCCGGACGTCGTCGAGGCGTTCGAGCGCGACCTCCCACGGCGGCCTCGGCGGAGGCGGCGGCGGCACGGGCTTCGGGCGCGAAAGGTACCGGTAGAGGAGGTAGGCGAGGATGGCGCCGACGACGAGCCCGAGGCCGCCCCACGTCACGGCCTTCTTGAGCGCCGTCCACTCTTCGCGCTGCGGGCGCGGCGACGGGTTCGCCTTCGGCATGGCTTCGGGGACGTTGGCGATCGGATCTTCGACGACGATCGTGTGCGGGTGCGTGCACACGGTCGCGATCTCGCCGTTCGAGCGCGCGATCGCGACGGGCAGCGGCGGAAGGTGCAAGACGTTCCGCCCCGGCTTGTCCGGCAAGGTGACGAGCGGCAGCTCGAGGTGCGTCGTGGTCGTCGTCTCGTTCGGCTTTTCCGGATCGCTGAAGACGCGCGCGCCCGCGCCTCCCTCCTGCGCGGGCACCACGAAACCGGCCTGTTTGAGGTACTTCTTCGCGTCCGCGGCGCTCGATAGATCGAGCCCGGAAGGCAACACCCGCTCGCCGCGCCCGTGACGAATCGTGATGGCGAGCGTGGCCGCCCAGCCGCTCGTCCCGCGCTCCGGGAACGTCTCGGTGACGGTCGGTCGCTGGGCGCCCTTGGGGATCGTCTCGACGCATCCTCCGACCGATCCGCCCGACGTCGCGGCCGACGTCGCGGCAGCCGGCGGTGCGGCGGACGTCGCAGCGGCCGACGTCGGCGCCGCGCCAGGATCCGCGCCGGCGTCGGGCGACGTTTGCGCGTGCGCGACGTCGGCCGCGAACGCCCCGACGCCGAGCGCGACGCCGGCCAAAAAGGTGCGCGCCGAGCTCATCGCGTCGCCGCCCTCCGCGAGCGCCGCGCGAACAGATCGCGGATCGGTTTGACGAACGAGCCGCCCGTGTCGATCTCGACGGCGTCGAGCCCCAGCTTGAAGAAGAGCTTCTGCCGCGTCTCGCGGATCTGCCGCATCGTATGCTTGTAATGTGCACGCACCCGCGCGTCCGACGTGTCGACGAGGACGGTCTCGCCGCTTTCGAGATCTTCGAAGGTCGCGAGCCCGACGTCCGGCAGCTCGAAATCGCGCTTGTCGACGAGCACCACCGGGATCACGTCGTGCTTGGCGCTCGCGAGCGACAGCGCCCGCTCGTAGCCCGACGTGAAGAAGTCCGACACGACGAACGCCACGCTCCGCCGCCGCGCGACGTGGGCCAGCGCCTCGAGCGCGCTCTTGAGGTCCGTCTCGGCGCCGAGCTTCGGCACGCGATCGCTCCGCCGCTCGGGCAGCGACGTCGGCTCGGGCGCCTCGAACCCGAGGATCTCGCGCACCACGCGCATGACGTGCTTTTCGCCCTTCTTCGGCGGCACGATCCGCTCGACCTTGCTCGTCGACAAGATGAGCCCGACGCGGTCGTTGTTGCGGATCGCGCTGAACGCGAGGAGCGCCGCCACCTCGGACGCGACGCGCGCCTTGGGGGCGCGCATGGTCCCGAAGCGCTCGCTCGCCGAGAGATCGACGGCGAGCATGACGGTCATCTCGCGCTCTTCGACGAAGACCTTCACGAAGGCCTCGTTCATGCGCGCCGAGACGTTCCAGTCGATCGTGCGGACGTCGTCGCCGGGCTGGTACGGCCGCACTTCGCGGAACGCCAGGCCTTGCCCCTTGAAGCTCGACTTGTACGTGCCGGAGAGCTGCTCGTTGGCGAGGCGCGCCGTGTGGATCTCGATGGTGCGCAGCGCGGCGAGGATCTCGCGGGGAATCATCGGCGTCGAAGAGGACGAAGGGACGTGGGCGGACGAAGGCGAACGGTTCGCGGGACCTCGGCTTACGGGACCTCGACGGCTTCGAAGACGCGGCGAACGACCTGCTCGGACGTGACCTCCTCGGCGTCGGCTTCGTAGGTCAAAATGACGCGGTGGCGGAGCACGTCGGGCCCCACGGCCTTGACGTCTTCCGGCGTGACGTAGCCGCGATGTCGCAAGAACGCGTGCGCGCGCGCCGCGAGGTTGAGCGCGATCGATGCGCGCGGCGAGGCGCCGAACTCGATGAGCGGCGCGAGATCCTTGAGCCCGTGCCGGCTCGGCTCGCGCGTCGCGAACACGATGTCGACGATGTAGTCCTTCACTTTGTCGGCCACGTAGATCTGGCCGATGATCTTGCGCGCCTCGGTGAGCTCCTGGGGCGTCAGCACGGGCTCGGCCTTCGCGGGCACGAGGCTCGTCATGCGATCCATGATCTTGCGCTCGTCTTCGCGCGTCGGGTAGCCGACCTTGCACATGAGCATGAAGCGGTCGACCTGCGCCTCGGGCAGGGGATAGGTGCCCTCCTGCTCGACCGGGTTCTGCGTCGCCATGACGATGAACGGATCGGGCAGCGCGTAGCTCCTCTCGCCGATGGTGACCTGGCGCTCTTGCATCGCCTCGAGCAGCGCGCTCTGCACCTTCGCCGGGGCGCGGTTGATCTCGTCGGCGAGCACGAGGTTCGCGAAGACGGGACCGAGCTTCGAGGTGAACTCGCCCTTCTGCTGGTTGTAGATGACCGTGCCGATGACGTCGGCCGGGAGCAGGTCGGGGGTGAATTGGATGCGCGCGAACTTGGCCGAGATGGCGTCGCAGAGCGTGCGCACCGTGAGCGTCTTGGCGAGCCCCGGGACGCCTTCGAGCAGCACGTGCCCACCGGTCAACAGACCGATGAGGATGCGCTCGATCATGTACGTCTGACCGACGATGACCTTGCCGACCTCCGCTTGGATGCGGTCGACGAATGCGCTTTCGCGCGCGACGATTTCGTTGAGCTCTCGGGCGTCTTGCATCGTGAAGTCCAGCCCCGTCCTACCACGAGGGACGGTGTGGCCGAAACCAACGACCGCAGCGCCGGATTCCCGACTCCGTTCGGCCGCGCGATCGACGCCGCCGGAGCCGCGGAAACGGCCCCCGCGCGAGCGCCGCGCTCAGACGCGGGCGCGGAGCGAGACCGAGATGCCGCCGTGCACGCCGAGCACGGCGCCGAGCGCGATGGCGACCCACCAGTAGTTCAAATCGGTCAGCTTGAGCGAGACGACCCCCAGGAGGAGAACCGCAAGGCCGAGGAAGATTTCTGCCGATCCGCGCTGCATGAACCTCGCTTGTACCGGAAAGTCGCACGCAATTCCAGTAGGTAGGAAAGCGGCCTCCGTTCCTCCTCCTGCGTCGCTTGGCGGATGGCCTGTGTCGCCGGGCGGATGGCGTCGCCCCGGCGGACGGCGTCGTTCGGGGACATTCGGGGATCAGCCGTCGCGGAAGACGCCGAGGCGCTCCAGGAGGGCTTCGGTCGCCGCGCCGATGTCGCGCTCGACGCCCTCGAAGGAAGGATGAGCGTCGGTCGCCGTCCCTTCGGCGATGGGCGCGACGACGGGACCGGCGCCGATCCCGTCGACCGCGACGTCGTACCACTTGGCGATGCGCGGCAGGAGCGCGATGAGCCCGGCGCGGGCGCACACCTCGGCGGCGAAGCGCGCCGGCGACGGATCGTGGCTGCCACCGGCTTCCGCGGGGTGTTCGACGACGGCCGTGAGCCGACCGCCTTCGAACAGCCGGCGCTCGATGGCGCGCGCGAGCGCGACTGCCCGCTCGTACGACGGCGCGCGGACGTCCACGACGACGCCCCGTTGCCCCAGCCGTTCGCGCCGCTCGTCGTCGTCCACGGGATCGCGTCGCTCCGTGGCCCGGCCGCGCGAAGGCCCCTCGACGCCGCGGACGATCATCCCAGCCGCGACCGTGTCGTTCGTGACCGTGTCGACGAGGATGAAGGCCCCCGTGACGCGGTTCTTCGCGTAAGGGTCGAAGAAGATCGGCGCGTGGCACTGCACCGTGACCTGGGCGATGTCGTTCAGAGCGAGGGACGTGGTGGCTCGCCGTTCGTGCGTGTCCAGATCGACGACGTGATCGATCGCCGCGACGTTCGCGCGCACCACGCGCGTCGTGTGCTTGAGGAGGTACGTCCGCGATCGGTCGAGCGGGCGTTCGCTCATCCACACGAGGTTCGCCTCGACGCTCGAAGCCACCTCCGGCGGCGCCGACGGAGCCACGATGGCGTCGCCGCGGCTCACGTCGACCTCGTCGTCGAGACGGAGGGTGACGTTCATCGGCGCGAACGCTTCCTCCACCTCGTGTCCGTGGACGTCGACCGCGCGCACGCGTGTCCGCCGCCCCGACGGCAACACGAGGATCTCGTCCCCCGGTCGAACGCTCCCCGACGCGATTTTTCCGGCGAATCCGCGGTATCCCTGGTGGGGCCGGAGGACGAGCTGAACCGGCAACCGGAGCGCGTCCGCCCCACCTCTCTCGGGCAGCGCGAGGGTCTCGAGGTGCTCGAGCAGCGGCGCCCCTCTCCAGAACGGCGTCGACGAGCTCCGCGTGACGACGTTGTCGCCGCGGAGGGCGCTGACCGGGATGGGCACGAGGCTCGGGATCCCGAGCTCGCGGCCGAGCGCCTCGAGCTCTACGCGGATGCGTTCGAAGACGTCGGGGTCGAAGCCGACGAGGTCCATTTTGTTCACGCACGCGACCACGTGGCGGATGCCGAGGAGCGCCGCGATCCGCGCGTGCCTGCGCGTTTGGGCGAGGACGCCGCGCCGCGCGTCGACGAGGATGATCGCGACGTCCGCCGTCGAGGCTCCGGTCGCCATGTTGCGTGTATATTGCACATGTCCGGGCGTGTCCGCGATGATGAATTTCCGCCGCGCCGTCGCGAAATAGCGGTAGGCGACGTCGATCGTGATCCCCTGCTCGCGCTCGGCGGCGAGGCCGTCGGTGAAGAGCGAAAAGTCGATCTCGGAGGCCGACTCGGACCCACGGGTCGCCCCCTTCGTCGAGGCGCGTCGCACGGCGTGGAGTTGATCTTCGTAGACCCCGTGGGCGTCGTGGAGCAGCCGGCCGATGAGCGTCGATTTGCCGTCGTCGACCGACCCGATGGTGACGAACCGGAGGAGCTCCTTGTCCTCTTGCCGCGCGAGCCACGACGCGAGATCGCGGTCTTCGTCGTTCGGCGCGCGCGCGGCTCGGTGCGCGGTGTCGCGGGGCGAGGTCGTGGTCGTCATCAGAAGTACCCCTCGCGCTTCTTCGCTTCCATCGATGCGTCCTCGTCGTGATCGATGAGCCGTCCGCTCCGCTCCGAGCTCGTCGCCTCGATCGTCTCTCGCACGATCTCGGGGAGCGTCGTCGCCGTGCTCCGGACCGCGCCCGTGAGCGGGTAACAACCGAGCGTCCGGAAGCGGACCATCTCGAGCCTCGGCGTCTCGCCCGGGCGGAGTGGGAACCGCTCGTCGTCGACCATGAGGAGCGTCCCGTCGCGTTCGACGACGGGGCGTTTCGCCGCGAAATAGAGGGGAACGATGGGGATTTCTTCGTGCCAGACGTACTGCCAGACGTCGAGCTCCGTCCAGTTCGATAGAGGAAACGCTCGTATACTTTCCCCTTTGCGGACCTTGCCCGCGTACAGGTCCCAGAGCTCCGGGCGTTGGTTCTTCGGATCCCATTGCCCGTGGACGTCGCGGAACGACAGCACGCGCTCCTTCGCCCGCGACCGCTCTTCGTCGCGCCGCGCGCCGCCGAACGCCGCGTCGTAGCCACCCTCGCGGAGCGCCTCCAAGAGCGCGTGCGTCTTCATGACCTGCGTGTACTTGTTGCTCCCCCAGGTGAACGGACTGGCGCCCTCCGCGAGGGCCTTGCGGTTCGTATGGACCCGCAAATCCAGGCCATTTTCCTTGGCGAAGCGATCGCGGAAGGCGATCATCTCGCGGAACTTCCACGTCGTGTCGACGTGCAGGAGCGGGAACGGGATCGGCGCGGGGGCGAACGCCTTTTGTGCGAGGCGGACCAGCACCGACGAGTCCTTGCCGATCGAGTACAGCATGACCGGCCGCTCGAGCTCCGCGACCACCTCGCGAAGGATGTGGATGCTCTCGGCTTCGAGCTCGGCGAGGTGGGTGAGCCGCCGCGAAGGACGGCCCGATCGGGGAAGGGAGGCGTTGTTCAAGATAATGGATGTATGTCTATCATACGAAATGATGGCCGCCAGGGGGTCGTTTCGCCGGTGGTGCTCCGAGGTCGCGCTTCGCGCCGGTCGTGCTAGCGTCGGCGGGCGCCGTGATGAAGTCGTCGTTGTTCCGATGGGGATGCACCGTGGCCGCGATCGTCGGGGTCGTCCTCGCGAGCCCCGCGCCGGCGAGCGCCCGACCGAAGGCTCCGAAGGCGGCGCCGGTCAAGGCCTCGAAGACCAAGCCGAAGGCCGGCAAACACACGTCGGCGTCGCGGGCCATCGCGGCGCGCCCGACCTCCGTCGGGTGGTGCGCTCCGGAGACGGAGGCCCTGTCCGATCACCTCTGCTACGTCGACGGTCGGAAATCGCCCGACGCGCGCCGCACGCTCGTCATCTTCCTCCACGGCGCGATCGCCGAAAACACGGACTGGCAGTGGACGCAGGAGCGCGCGCTCGTCCGCCAAGCGAAGGCGAGCGGCTTTCAGGCCATCTTCCCGCGCTCGCCGCTCGGCAAGGGTGGCTACGTGTGGCCGGGCTCCCTCGCCTCCATCGAGGAGAAGGAGGACGCCATCGTCGACGAATGGGCGTCGGCGCGGCGCGCGCTCGAGGAGCGCGAAGGCAAGCCGTTCGACGACGTGTTCGTCATGGGATTCTCGAGCGGCGCTTATTACGTGAGCTCGCTCGCGCTGCGCGGGCGACTGGACGTCGACGGCTACGCGGTGTTCGCCGGCGGCGCGGGGAGGCACGGACCCGTGGTCGACGGCAAACGGCGCGTGCCCGTGTTCGTCGGCGTGTGCGCGAAGGATCGGCAAACCGCGTCGCATTCCCGCGCGTTCGCGGGCGCTCTTCGCGCGGGCGGGTTCCCCCATCGCACGGACGAGCAGCCCATCGGGCACATGTTCGGCGACGTCCATGTCGCACACGCCGTGGCCTACCTTCGCAGCGCCAAGCGCGTGCCCGCGCTCTGATCGGCCCGCTGCCCTTCGCGGGTTCGCGAGGTCGCGCGGCGATCGCTGCGGAGAATGCTCCGTTCGCGTGCAGGCGCCGAGGGTCGCCTTAACCCTGTCCAGAGAGAGCCGACGCTTCCGTGCGCGGCCGATCGCGGACGCAGGCGAAGGCAAAGACCCGAGGTGGGGACCATGGGAGACAAATCTCCGAAGGCCAAAGAGCGAGCCAAGAAGCAGGAAATGCGCGCGAAGGAGCAGAAGAAGCACGCCGTCGACGCGAGGACGCCGCAGACCTCGCCGCCGCCGGCGCCCAAGGACCTATCGGCATAGCTTCCGCGGCGCTCGGGGTCGTCGCCGATCGACGCCCCTCCCTTACGCGTGGCCGGCGTTCGTCGGTCACGCGTTTTTCGTTTCGGAGCGCGCGCCGCTCCTCGCGTCGATGGGCGCGGACGTCGCGTCAGGAAGCGTCAGGAGGCGTCGAGGACGATCTTGCCGAAGACCTTGCGCGCCTCGAGGAGCCGATGGGCCTCACGCGCCTCCCAAAGGGGCAGGACGCGGTCGACGACGGGCTCGAGCTTGCCCTCCTCGACGAGCCTCAGAATGCCGAACAAGTCGCCCTTCGAGCCCATCGTCGAGCCGAGGATCTCGACCTGTCGGAAGAAGACGTGGCGGAGATCGACGGGCGCCTCGAACCCCGTCGTCGCGCCGCACGTGACGACGCGTCCTCCCCACGCCGCCGCGAGGATGCTCTTCGTGAAGACCTCGCCTCCGACGTGCTCGATGACGACGTCGACGCCGCGCTTGTTCGTCAATCGCTTGCACTCTGCAACGAAGTCTTGCGTCGTGTAGTCGATGACCTCGTCGGCGCCGAGCGCGCGGGCGCGGGCGGCCTTCTCTTCGGTGCTGGTCGTCGTGAGGACGCGCGCGCCGAGCATCTTGGCGATCTGGATCGCCGCGCTCGACACGCCGCTGCCGGCCGCCTGCACGAGGACGGTCTGGCCGGCCCGCACCTCCGCTTTGTGCACGACCATCTGCCAGGCCGTCAGAAAGCAGAGGGGGATCGCGGCGGCTTGCGCGAAGTCGAGCCCGCGCGGCATCGGCAGGAGGTTCGCGTCCGGCACGTGGACGTGCTGCGCGTAGCCGCCCTGGGTGTTCTCGCCGAGGATGCGGTAGCTCCGGCAGAACACGTCCTGCCCGAGCAAGCATTTCTCGCACGCGCCGCACGACAGCCCTGGGTTGATCACGACCGCGTCGCCGACCTTCGCGCCGACCGCACCCGGACCGACCGCCTCGACGACGCCCGCGATGTCCGCGCCCAAGCGGTGCGGGAACTCGTAGCGGACGTGGGGCAGCCCGCGCCGCGTCCAAATGTCGAGGTGGTTGACGGCGACCGCGCGCACGCGCACGCGCACCTGCCGGGGTCCCAGTTCGGGCAGCTCGATCGTCGCGCGCTCGAGGACGTCGACGTCGCCCGTGCTCCGGATGACCATCGCTTCGGTGTTCGTCATGGCCGGATTTCACCACGGAAGAGCGCCGGCTCGGCACAAAACCGCGCGCCACGAGCGCGAGGCGCGGCGCTCAGGCGAGCAGCTCGCGCGTGCGGCTGCCGGTCGGAGAGGCGACGGCGTGCGAGAGCGCGAGGGTCATGACGAGCACGAGGCGGTAGACGGCGTGCACGTCCTCGACGTCCACGTCGCGCGCGCCGTCTTCGGCGTCGGTCGGATCGAGCGCCGCGTCGACGTGCTCGTGGATGAACCCGAGGATCCCCGGCTGCTCGATCGCCATGACGTCTTCGAGTTCGAGCGGCTCTTCGACGTGCGCGGCGCGGAGCTCCTCTTCGAGCTCGAGCGCGGCCTCCGCGGCCTCGACTTCTTCTTCGGTGATCTCCGATAGACGGCCGCCGAACGCGCGCTCGAACGCGAGCCACACCGTGATCGTCAGGAAGTAGCCGAGCGCGAGGGCGGTCTCGTCGAGGGGCTTGGTGACGACCTTCGCCGCGCGGCGCGAGAGGGCCGGCTGCGTGCGCTCGAACCGATCGAACGCCCCGTCGAGCTCCGGTGTCGTTTCTTCGTCCGATTCACCGAGCTCGTGCTCGATGGCGTCGAGCACGCCGCGCTCGACGACCGCGTACGGCGGAACGGGACGAATGGCTGCGCCGCGCACCCACATGAGGCAAAACTAGCACATGGTGTGGCGTTTTGGCGGCGTTCCCTGGGGCAACGTGCCGCTCCGAGAGGAGGCGACGCGTCACGACGCGCCACCCGAGACGGTCGCGCAGGGCGCGGCCACGGCGCGGCTTTTCGGACAAAGGCGGGCGCGCCGTCGCGTTCGGCACGGTTCGTGGTGAAGGGCAGGGCGATGAAGGAAGAAGCGTTTCGCGAGACTTGGTTCGACGAGCCGCCGCTTTCGGAGCGTTCGTTCGCGCCCGATTCCCTCGACGAGCCCGTCGTCGTTCGCCGCGGTCGCGTCGGTTGGGCCATGGTGCTCGCCGCGATCGGCGGCGGCGTGGGCGGCGCGGCGATGCTCTTCACGGCGTCGGAGATCGCGCGCCGGTGGGGCATGCCCACCGACGTCGTTCGCGCGGTCGGTGCGTCGGCCCCCGCGCTGGGCGAACCTTTCCGTGCGGGATGGATCCTCGCGGCGATCCTCGGCGCCGCCGCCGGCGTGCCGTTCGGTGCGCTGACGCGGTACAGCTTGCGCGTCCGCGCGCGCGTGCTCTCCGGCATCTTGCTGGCGACGTCGTTGTGGACGCTCGTGCAGGCGTTCGTGCTTCCGGCGGTCGCCCCGGCGTTGCTCGCGTCGCTGCCTTACGGCCCGATGGTCGCGGGCGCGGCGGTCTACGGCTTGCTCGTCGTCCTCGTCCCGCCGCCGCGCGAGGTGTTCGCGGAATGATACGGGAGTGACGCGGGAGTAGCGCGTCAGCGGGCTCGGCGGCGGGGCGAACGAACGGCGTGCACGGCCCACGCGTACGCCGCCGTCAGCACCGCCCACGCGAGCAGCACGGTTCGTCCGAGCGGGCTCCGGCCGATCGGCACGGCGCCGAACCCTTTGTGGAAGTGCGTGAACGACGCGCTCGTCCCGAGCCGTCGCATCGCGACGACGCTGACTACGGTGAGCATCGCGAGGAGGATGGCGACCAGGACGAGGAGCCGCGAGCTCTGCTTCGACCGCGCGAGCGGCGCCGCGATCGCGAAGCCGATCGGGATCTGCGCGGTCGCCAGCACGACGAGCAGGAGATCGACGGCCGAAGGGATCCGGCGGAACTCGACGAGGTAGAGGTAGGCCCAATCGCCGTGGAACGCGACGAAGTACCCGATCACGGGCGCGAAGACGAAGACCGCGAGGCCCCCGGCGATGGCGAAGGGGCGAGCCAGCACGAGGGGCGCCTCCGACCGCGCGAGCTCGACGCGCGCGAACCAGGCGAGCGTCGTGCCGAGCACGAAGGCAACGAGGAAGGCGAAGGGCGCGGGCATCGGCGCCCCGAAGTAACCCGAAGGCGCGTGTCCCGACAATGGAACACCTCGTCTGCCAAAAAAATGGCTCGAAGCGAGGGGCGGCGACGCGTTCGGTGAGGAGCGGCGATCCACCCCGAAGAAGTCGCGAACGCGCGGGTTGCCGCGCGAATCGGAGGTGCTAGCGATGCGAGGTAGCCCATGCGTCGCGATCGCCGTCCAGCGACGAACTCGATCCGCTCCGACCGACGGGGTGCCCTTGCGGAGGATGACATGCCTGCGTTTCGTCGTTCGACGGTCCTTCGGTCGGGGGCTTCGCTCGTCGCGCTGGTGAGCGCGGCCACGTTCGCGTGCGGTGGATCGGGATCTTCGCCGTCCGACGGAGCCGCGGACGCCGGAGGCTCGTCGTCGAGCCCCGCGGGAGGCGATGCGACGTCGGGCGGGGCGAGCGACGCCGGCGCGGACGACGGTGCTTCCGACGCCGAATCGCGCGTCCCCCCCTGCGATCCGTCCGAGACGGCCACGCTCCAATACACGTTGGAGCACGCGGTCCCCGAAGGCGCCGACGCCGTCGCGGTCGTTCGCGACGAATCCTGTGGCGAGCGCTTCTTCACGATCGGGCCTTCCCAATACCCGAAGACCGTCCTGCACCGCGTGGCCAGCAACACGAAGACCTACGTGGCCTCCGTCGTGCTCCTGCTCGCCGAGCAAGGGCTCCTCGATTTGAACGCCCCGGTGTCCCAGTGGATCGACGGCGTGCCCGGCGGCGACGCCATCGAGGTGCATCACCTCTTGAACCACACGAGCGGCCTCTACAACTTCACGGCCGATCTCGGGGCCGAGGCTGCGTCCGCCACGGGACGGACGTGGACGCCTCGAGATCTGCTCGACATCTCGTTCGACCACGCCGTCGATTTCCAGGCCGGTCAAGGCATGGGGTACTCGAACACGAACTACGTGGCGCTCGGGATCATCGCCGAGAAGGTCGCGGGCGCGCCCATCCACGTCCTCCTTCGCGAGCGCATCCTCGACGTCGTCGGCGCGACGTCGACCTTCTTCGACGGGAGCGAAAGTTGGAAAGGCTCCACGCTCGCCGTGGGGCGGAGCGCCACGGGCGCCGATTTCTCTTACTTCAACCACCCGTCGTTCGATTGGTGCGACGGCAACGTCGTCGCGACGCCGACCGATCTGGCGCTCTGGGTCGAAAAGCGCGGCAACGGGAGCTTCCATTCCGCGGCGGTCCAAGCGGAGCTCCAGAAGACCGTCGCGTTCACCGGGCACCCTGGCTTCTCCATGGGACCCGGGATGATCGTCCTCGACGCCAGCATCACGCACGGAGCGGGACCGGGTTACGGCCACGGCGGCGACACGTGGGGGTACCATTCCATGGGGTTCTACTTTCCGTCGCGGCGTTCGACGGTGGTCGTCATCGTCGACGACGATCGCGGCCCCGACGGGAACTTTCCCCTGGCCGAGTCGTACTCCGAGACGATCTTCTTCGCGGCGCTCGAGACGCTCTACGGAGCGAAGGACGGCGGGCCTTAGCGATCCGAAGCGATCCGACCCGGACCGTGGCGGACGACGCGTCGGCGCGCACCTGCCGGCGGTCGTCTACTTTTCTCGGGGGAGCTGTACTAAGACGCGCTCGTGGACGAAGCACGTCTCAAGGATCTCCTCACCCGCGTGCAGAGCGCGAAGACCCCCGTGGCCGACGCGGTCGCCGAGCTGCGCCAGCTCCCCTTCGCCGATCTCGGCTTCGCGGTCGTCGATCACCACCGCGCGCTCCGGCAGGGCGTGCCCGAGGTCATCCTCGGCGAGCACAAGACGGCCGAGCAGATCGTCGCCATCGCCCGCGAGCTCGCGCGTACGGGACAGAACGTGCTCGTGACGCGGATCGACGGCGCGAAGGCCGCGGAGGTCGTGGCGGCGATCGAGGGCATGCGTCATTCCGAGGTCGGGCGCACGTGCACGCTCGAGCAAACGCCCATCCCGCCGCTCTCCGGCGCCAAGGTCGCGCTCGTCAGCGCGGGCACGAGCGACATGTTCGTCGCGGAGGAGTGCGCCGAGACGCTCCGGATGCTCGGCGTGTCGTTCACGCCCGTGTTCGACGTGGGGGTCGCGGGGATCCACAGGCTCTTGCACAAGCGGCCGCTGCTCGAAGAGGCCGGCGTCATCATCGTCATCGCGGGGATGGAAGGGGCGCTCGCGAGCGTCGTCGGCGGCCTCGTCGACGTGCCGGTCGTCGCGGTGCCGACCTCCGTGGGGTACGGCGCGTCGTTCCAAGGGCTCGCGGCCATGCTCGGGATGCTCACGAGCTGCGCGTCGGGCATCACGGTCGTCAACATCGACAACGGCTTCGGCGCGGCGTTCGCGGCGGCGCGCATCCTCCGCATGCACGAGCGTCGTCGCGCGGGAGGCGCACCGTGAGCCGATCGCGCAAGCGGATCGCGGCCGGAGGTCGACGCGCCCGAGGGGGTGATCACGGCCATGCCCATGACCACGAGCCGTCGCACGCACACGACGACCACGGCCACACGCATTCGCACGACGATCACGCGCACGAGCACACCCACGATTCTGCGCACGACGGCCACACGCATTCGCACGCGCACGATCACGTGCACGATCACCACACGCATTCGCATACCCACGCACACCCGCATTCGCACGCGCATCCGTCGCCGCGGGCGCGCGATCGGCGTCCGGATCTGCGCGCGGGCGCCGGCAGGGGCAAGGTCCTCTTCTTCGACGCGCCGAGCGGTCTCGCCGGCGACATGATCATCGCCGCGCTCGTCGACCTCGGGGTCCCCGAAGACGTCGTCACGCGCGCCGTCGACGGGCTCTCGCTGAAGGGCGCCCACGTCCACTTCGGGATCCGCGAGCGGAGCGGCATCGTCGCGACGTCGTTCGAGGTCCACGAGGGCGGCCCTTCGCCCGAGCGCACGTACGGCTCCATCCGCGGCCTCCTCGACCGGGCGAAGCTGTCCGAAGGCGTGCGCGCGCGTGCCCATGCGACGTTCCGCCGCCTCGCGGAGGCCGAAGCGAAGGTGCACGCGATGCCCATCGACGACGTGCACTTCCACGAGGTGGGCGCGGTCGACGCCATCGTCGACGTCGTCGGCAGCGCGGCGGCGCTCGAGCACCTCGGCGCACGCCTCGTGGTCTCGCCGCTGCCCATGGGGCACGGCTGGGTGAAGGCGCGTCACGGGATCCTCCCGCTGCCGCCGCCGGCGGTCGTCGATGCCTTGCGAGGGCTCTCGACGTACGACGGCAAGCTCGCGTTCGAGTTCGTGACGCCGACCGGCGCGGCGATCGTCGGCGCGCACGCGGAGAGCTCGTCGCGCTGGCCGTCGATGGCGCCCGAGCGGAGCGGTTGGGGAGCCGGGACGGCGGTGCTCGCCGATCGCCCGAACGTCCTCCGCGCCGTCCTCGGTGCGCCGGCCGAAGACGCGGCCCCTGCGGGGGCGACGCACGTGGTCGTCGAAGCGAACGTCGACGACGCGACGGGCGAGCTGCTCGGCCACTGCATCGAGGCGCTCCTCGCGGAAGGCGCGCTCGACGCGTGGGCCGTCCCGCTCACGATGAAGAAGGGGCGCCCCGCGTTCCAGATCGCCGCGCTCGCGACCGCGTCGCACGCCGACGCGATCGCCGCCGCGATGTTGCGTGAGAGCACGACGATCGGCGTCCGCTGCTACGACGTGGCGCGCGTCGAACGCCCGCGTCGAACCGCCATCGTCGACACCCCGTTCGGGGCGCTCCCCGTGAAGATCGCGGAAGGACCGTTCGGGCCGCCGTCGCGAAAGCCCGAGTTCGATGCGTGCCTCGCCGCGGCGCGCGCGCACGGAGTGCCGGTTCGCGTCGTCCTCCAAGCGGTGACGGAGGCGGCGGCGCGGTCGACCTCCGAAACTGCGACCGCCCCGCGAGCGTCCACGCGCCCTGGTCGCACGAAAGCTCCGACCTTGCCCGACGTCGACGTACTTCCGTCCGCGTCGAAGGCCCTCCCTTCGAAAACGGCCCTCGCGAAAGCCGGTCGTTCGTCGTCCGGCGCGCCGAAGGTCCGTCGACCTGGTCCGAAGGGAAAAGGGACGACCGCCAAGCGTTCCGCGCGCGGGCGTTGAACGTCCCGGCGTCGACGTCGTTTCGTCTTTGCGTCGTTCTCCGATATGCTCACGCGGCCGTCGACCCGACGTGACCTCAGGAGCAACGAATGAATCCCTGTCCGCAGTGCGGTGCGGTCCCTCAAGTGTCCGACAAGTTTTGCAACATCTGCGGGACCCCCGTCGGGGCGCCCCCGGCCTACGCCGATCCGCGCCAAGCCCAAGCCGGCTACGCGCAACCGGCGCAAGGCTTCGGCGCTCCCCCCGCGCCCGCGTACGGCGCGCCGCCCGCTCCGCAGCATTGCCAGATGGGCCACGACATCGCGGCCGGCGCGAGCTACTGCGCGCACGGCCATCCGCTCGCCCTCGAGGCGATGCCGTTCGCGAACGATCAGTACGGTGGCGGCCACCCGCAAGGTGCACCGGCGCCAGGATTCGGCGCTCCGCAACAAGGCTACGGTGCGCCCGCCCAAGGCTACGGCGCCCCGCAACAAGGTTATGGCGCGCCCGCGCAGGGTGGCTTCGCGCCTCCGGGCTATCCGGATCCCGCGCAAGGTTACGGCGCGCAACCGTACCAAGACCCGAACGCGCAAGCGTACGCGCAGCCCCAAGGCGGATTCCCGCCGGCGCAAGGCTACGGCGGAGGGTACGACCCGCAGCAAGGCTACGCGCAGCAGGGCTACGGTCAGCCGCAACCGGGCTACGCCGCGCCGGCCGCTCCCCCCGCGCAAGGCTACGGCGCGCCGGCCGCACCCTACGGTGCGCCCGCTCCGCAACAAGGTTACGGCGCGCCCGCGCCCGGCGCCGCACCGGCCCCCGCGCCGTCGCCGACCGTTCCGCCGACCGCGCTCCGCGGCTTCCTCGTCTCGTACCAGGCGAACGCGCAGGGCGAGTTTTGGCCGCTCTCCGGCGGTCGCAAGACGGTCGGCCGGCACAACTCCGGCGAGCAAGTCGACATCCCGCTCGCCGACGCCACGATTTCGTCGAAGCACGCCGCGATCGTCGTCGACGGCGTGCTCGGCACCGTCGTCGTCGAGGACACCGGCTCGACGAACGGCACGTTCGTGAACGAAGAGCACATCGGCTCGAACGGCAAACGCGAGCTCCGCGACGGCGACCGGGTCCGCTTCGGCGGCTTCACGACCATCGTGAAGGTCGTCACGCGGATCTGAAGTGCCGTCCACGAATGTCGGCGTGCGACGCGCTTCGTGATCCCCGACGGGGGAAACCTGCACGCCGACTGAGCGCGGGCCCGACGTCGGAGCGCGCCCGAATCGGAGCGCGCCCGCCCGAATCTGAGCCCGCCCCGCGACGCCTGTAGTAGGCTGCCACGCGTTCCGCGCTTCGCGGCGCCCGTTCGATCATGCGAGCGACGCCCGCGGAGCCTTCGGGAAAGGGCGAGCCTTCGAATGAGCAAACGAGCCATCGTCGTTTGGGCGACGCTGCTGACGAGCCTCAGCATCTTCTTCTTTTCGACCACGTCGCGCGCGGCTCCGGCGGCGCACGTCCTTCGCATCGATCCGCGCGCGGGCGTCGCCGAGGGACAACCCGTCGTCACGAGCATCATCGAGATCGTCCAGGCGTCGCCGATGAGCGAGGTCGTGACGAGCGCGGGGTGCGGTCAAGCCAAGGGCAACACCCTGCTCGACTGCATCTCGGCGGCGGTCGAGAAGAAAGACGCGCTGTTCAAGCCGTTCCCGTTCCCCGAGGGGAGCGCGCGCCTGACGGTGCGTGTCGACGGCGGCGACGTCCCCGCGAAGTTCGAGAGCAAGGCGAGCTGGGCCGCGGCGGCGGAGAAGGATCCGCTCGTCGGCACGGCGTGGCTCATCGCGCTCGACGCCTCGAGCCTCATGGGCGCTCGCTACGCGGACGCGCGCGAGGTCGCCAACCAGTTCATCGGCGCGCTCGGCAAGAACGACATCGCGAAGCTCATCATCTTCGACGATCGCATCAGCCCGTACGTCGCGAACTCCCCGTGGCTCCCGGCGGCGCAGAAGGCGAAGCTCGTCGAGATCCTCGCGCAGAACCCGAGCACGTCGCCGTCGCACCAGAGTGGCCGGCCGCTGTTCGATCAGATCAAGAACATCACCAAGTCCTTCGGCGACATCGGAAATTCCGGGGGAATCCAAGAAGTTCCGATGCACCAGGCGATGGTGATCCTCTCGAACGGATCGGGTCGCCAGGACGCGGGGAGCGTCTCGGTCAGCGCCGAGGCGATGAAGCAGTACTTCAGCAAGGGACGCTTCCCGGAGGACAACCCGCTCGCGCCCAAGACGCCGCTGCCGGTCATCTCCGTGTTCTTCCCGAACTCGGCGAGCTTCTCGAACAACATGTACGCCGCGAACGACATGCAGTTCATGCAGGATCTCGCGAACCCCGACATCGGCGGGTTCTTCGACATCGTGCGTGAAGGGCAGGGCGTGGCGAAGTCGAAGACGATCCTCACGCTCGTGAAGGGTCGCTTCAACCAGATGTGGGTCGTCAAGTGGCGCCTCGCGTGCCTCGCGACGACGCCCGAGCAGTCGTTCAATCTGTTCTTCCAGAACGTGACGCCGACCATCATCCCGGACGGCACGTTCAAGGACGTGCCCATCGGCGTCGATCCGACGTCGTGGCCGCTCGACATCAACATCGCGCAGACCCGCGCCGAAGCCGAAGCGAACCCCATCTACCCGGGCGGCACGTTCCGCGTCTTCGGTGACTTCTGTTGGTCGGGCGACAAGTCGCGCGCCGAGGTCTACTTCGTGCCCGCTGGCACGCAGCCCAACCAGAACGTCAACCGCAACGATCCCGACATCGCGAAGAAGGCGATGCAAAACCTCATCGCGCAGAACATGCGCGGCGGCGCGGTCGAGACGAGCGAGACGTTCGCGACGTTCAACGTGCCCGACGAGGACAAGATCCTCGAGGGCACGGGCGACAACGTCGTCGCGCGGCTCGTCATCTACGACAACAAGGCCAAGCGCGCGAGCGGCGTGACGGCGGAGACCGTCCTGTCGCTCAAGGCGGGGTCGAAGCCGTTCAACCTCCCGCTCATCCTCGGCGCGGCGGGCCTCATCGTCGTCATCCTGCTCCTCGTCATCGTCCTCCTCCGTGGCGGTGGTGGCGGCAGCGGGAAGGGCAAGCGCGCGAACCAGCCTCCGCCGCAGCCCGTGGTCGCGGGCGGTCCTTACGGCGGTGCGCCCCCCTACGGTGGTGGTGGTTACGGTGGCGGCGGTGCACCTCCCTACGGCGGCGGAGCTCCTCCGTACGGTGGCGGTGGTGGCGCACCTCCTTACGGAGGTGGAGGCGGCTACGGCGCGTCGGCGGCGCAGCCGTTCGCAAATGCGCCCGACGCCGGACCGATGGCGTTCGGGGCTTCGCGGCCCGACGCCCACCCTGCTCCATTATCGCCTCCCGAACCGGAAGGAGGTGGCCACCCTTTAGCCTCGGCGGGGGGCGCACCGATGCAGGTGCGCTGCCCCGCGTGCAGCATGCTCACTCCGGCGCAGGCGTCCGTCTGCTTTTCGTGCGGTCAGCCGCTGCCCCGCGAGCTCGCGGCAGCAAAGGCGAGCGCGCCCGCGGCTCTCGCGAACGGCGGAGCACCCTCTCCGGCAGCCGCGAATCCGTACGAGGGGCGTAGCTTCCGCGGCGCCACGATCCTGGGCGCCGCGGGGCAGTTCGCCGTCGTCGCCGGTTCGGAGGTCCGGGTGGGACGCGATCCTTCGCAGTGCCCGATCCTGCTCTCCGAACCGCGCGTGAGCGGCGTCCACGCGACGCTCAAGTTCGAAGGTGGCCCGCTCCTGGTCCGCGACGAGAGCTCGAACAACGGCACGTTCGTCGGCGGAGAGCGCATCGCACCGGGCGTCTGGACACCCGCCCACGACGGCGGCACGCTTCGCTTCGGCCCCGTCGCCTTCACCGTCCGCATCGACTGACGCTGGAGTTTCTCGTCCCGTGAGCACCGAAACCACGAGCATTCCCGTCGAAATCGCGGTTCGCACCGATCCGGGGCGCGATCCCGACAAGCAGGTCAACGAGGACTCGGCGGTCCACGTCGAGACGCACCTCGGCCTGCTCGCGATCGTGTGCGACGGCATGGGCGGCCACGCCGGAGGAAAGGAAGCCTCCGAGCTCGCCGTGAACACGATCGTCGAGCTCGTTCGCGGGGCGCCCCCGATCACGAAGCCGCGGGACGCCTTGCGCGTGGCGATCGAAGAGGCGAACCGCCGCGTGTGGTCGATGTCCACGAGCGAGGGCGGCTATCGTCCGGGCTCCACGGTCGTCGCCCTGCTCGCGCACCCGGGCGGCGCCGAGATCGCGCACGTCGGCGACAGCCGCATCTACTACGTGCACGCCGGCGCGATCGCGCAGATCACCAAGGACCACTCGATGGTCCAAGAAATGGTGGACCGGCAGCTCCTCCGGCCCGAAGAGGCGGCGACCCACCCGGAGGCGAACAAGATCCTGCGCGCGCTCGGCATCGCGAAGGACGTCGAGGTCGAGTTGCGGAGCGAGCCGGTCCCCTTCGTCGGCGGGGACGTCTTCGTGTTGTGCTCCGACGGGCTGAGCGATCTCGTGTCGCCCACGGAGATCCTCGACGTCGCGGGCAGCAAGCCGGCCGCGCAGTCCGTCTACCAGCTCGTCGAGATGGCGAACGCGCGCGGCGGTCACGACAACATCACGGTGATGTGCGTGCGCATGAAGGGCACGGCCGCGCCCGTCGACGCAGCGACCGTCGTGAAGACGATGCAGCTCACGGTGGAGGACGGCCAGGGACTCGGTCAGGCGCCCTCGACCGGACCGCACGGGACCGTCCTCGCGATGCCCGCGCAGCCGGGAGCACCTGCCGGAGTCCAGCCGGCCCCCTCGGCGCCGTCGTCGTCGCCCACGGGCGCCGCGAACCCCACGCAGCTCGTCGCGCCGGTCGCCTTCGGGGCGCCGCCGAGCTCGAACCCGCACGCGAACGCCCGCCGTTCGGCTTCGTCGCCGAAGGCCGGAGGTCCCCCGCCGATCGCGTGGATCGGCGTCGCGCTCGGTCTCGTCGCGCTCGTCCTCGCCGGCGTGTTCTTGTGGAGCATGAACCGCCCTCGTCGAAAGGCCGTGCCGCTCGTCGACGCGGGTGAAGCCGTGCGCGACAATGGCGCGACGGGCGAGGCCGAGATCGACGCCGCGCCGGAACTCCCCGAGACGCCCACCCTGCCGTCGAGCGAGACGTTGGTGTGCGTGCAAGCCCGACGCGCGCGCGAAGCCGGTCGTCCTGACAGCATCATCCGCGCGCTCGAAGCCCGATGCCGCGAGAGCATGGCGCCGGCTCCTTCGTCGACGCCCGCGCCGTTGCCGACGCCCACGCCGACCTTGGCACCGACGCCGACCTTGACGCCCGCTCCGACGTCGACGCCCTGATCCGACGCCGAACGTCGACGATCGCTGCCTCGCTCCGGACCGATCACGAAGGCGAAATCCGCGGTCCTCGGCGGCGTGAACCGCTGTAGGATGGCCGTCCCATGATCCCGGGTTTTGGAAGCGAACAGATCTCGATTGGCAGCGCCCCCGGCAACGACGTGGTGCTGCAAGGTCCCGGCGTCGCTCCGCAGCACGCGCGCATCGTCAAGCAGGGGACGGGGCTCGTCTTCGTCGACGGCGGCGCCGGACAGAGCTTCGCGAACGGGGCGCCGGCGCTCCCGAACCAGCCCGTGCCGTTCGACTTCCGGACGAACTTCACGCTCGGCCAAGTGCCGCTGCCGCTGTCGCATCCCGCCATCGTGCTCATGACGATGTCGCGCGGTCAGAAGTCCGCGCCTCCCGGTCACCTCATCGTCGGTCGCGAGCCGTCGGCGGCGTCGCTCGTCATCGGCAACCCGGCCGTCAGCGGCGCGCACGCCATCGTCATGATGGACCGCATGATGGTGCAAGACACCGGCTCGACGAGCGGCACCTACGTCGGCGGTCAGCGCATCCCGCCGAACCAGCCCGTGCCGCTCGATCCGAACGGCGTCGTGGCCTTCGGTCCGATCCCCGTCCCCGTGTCGCTCCTCGGTCAGCTCGCGCAGGCCTTCGCGGGCGGCGGCGCGCCGGCGGGTGCGCACGGCGGTGGCGGCCATGGCGGCGCCGGTGCCCCCCACGGCGGAGGCGGTGCTCCTGCCGAGGGCGCCCCGCGCAAGCATCGCACGGTCATCGGCGAGCTCAAGCTCGATCAAATCCAGGGCGGCGCGCCCATCACGATCGGCCGAACGCCCGACAACAAGATCGTCGTGCCGCACCCGCAGGTCTCCGCGCGCCACGCGCAGATCCTGAACCAGAACGGGCAGCTCTTCCTCGAAGATCTCGGCAGCGGCAACGGCACGTTCGTCCGCGGTCAGCGCATCGCGCGTGGCCAGCGCGTGCCGATCGCGAACGGCGAGAAGATCTTCATCGGCCCGATGCCGGTGGTCGTCCAGATCGCCGGGCAGCAGGTCAACGTCGTCGTCGAAGATCAGCAGGCCTCGTGGGCGGGCAAGCCGCTCTACGAGATCGAGGCGTGGGACCTCTTCTTGGAGGTGCCCGATCGCGACGACAAGAGCCAGATGAAGGTCTTGCTCGACCACGTGTCGTTCAAGGCGCTGCCCGGCGACATGATCGCGCTCATGGGTCCGTCCGGCGCCGGCAAGACGACCTTGCTGATGACGCTCAACGGCTACCTCCCGCCGACGAGCGGCCAGGTCCGCATCAACGGCGAAGATCTCTACAGCATCTACGACGCGCTCCGCGGCGTCATCGGCTACGTCCCGCAGGACGACATCGTCCACCCCGAGCTCACGGTCTTCGAGGCCGTGAAATACTCGGCGCAGTTCCGCCTCCCGAACGACTACTCCGACGAAGAGATCAACCAGCGCGTCGAGCAGACGCTGCGCGATCTCGGCCTCGAGGCCGTCAAGAACCTCCAGATCGGAAAGCCCGAGAAGAAGGTCCTCTCCGGCGGGCAGCGAAAGCGCGTGAACATCGCGCTCGAGCTCGTCACCGATCCGGTCATCCTCTTCCTCGACGAGCCGACGTCCGGCCTCGCCGCCGACGACACGACGGCGCTCATCAACCTCTTGCACGATCTCACGAAGAAGACCGGCAAGACGATCATCATGACCATCCACCAGCCCGCGAAGGACGAATACGAGAAGTTCAACCTCGCGTTCATCATGGGCTACGGCGGCATCCCGACCTACTTCGGCCCGACCGGCACGCCGAGCTACCGCTTCTTCGCGTCGATCATCGAGCGCGAAGGTCCGTATCGCAGGCTCCCACAGGCGCAGAACCGCACCATCGACAACCCGCGCGACATGTTCGACATGCTCAACATCCGCGAGCGCGTCGTCCACGAGGAGATGCGCGCGCGCGATCCGAACACCCCGCGCAACATCGCCCGCCTCGAAGCGGCGAGGGGATGGCGCGGCGAGTTCATGAACCAACAGAACCCGGTGTTCCAGCAGATGTTCTCGGGCCGCCGGGCCGTGGGCACCGAGCCCGTCGCGAGCGGCGTCCCGCACCGCGCCGACGTCGCGCTCTTCACGCAGCTCAAGCTCCTGATGAGCCGCTACTGGAAGGTGAAGATCCGCGACCGCGCCGGCGCCGCCATCATGTTCCTGCAGGCGCCCATCATCGGCATCATGCTCGCGTTCGTCTTCGCGGGACAGAAGGAGAGCGTCCCGTTCTGGTGCCTCGGCGCGCTCCAAGAGCTCGGCAAGAAGGTCCAGAGCTCGGACGGCAACTCGAGCGATCTCCTCGCGCGGATGCTCACGACGACGGACCACACGGCGGCGATGTTCTTCGTCGTCGTCAGCGCGATCTGGTTCGGCACGTCGAACTCCGCCCGCGAGATCGTGACTGAGCGCTCGATCTACCTGCGCGAGCGCATGGTCAACCTGTCGGTCGTCAACTACGTCTTCTCGAAGTACATCATCCTCACGCTCATCTGCATTTTCCAATGCGCGGTGCTGCTCGGGATCGTGTTCTTCACGCTCGGCTTCCACGGCGGGATCCTCGCGTTCCTCCTCGAGCTCGCGGTCATCGTCGCCGTCGCGATGAACGCCACGGCGCTCGGCCTCTTGCTCTCGACGGTCGTCGTGTCGGCCGAAGCGGCGATGTCGCTCACGCCGATCGCGCTCATCCCGCAGGTCGTCCTCGGCGGCCTGATGGTCCCGATGACCACGAACCCGATGCTCAAGCCCCTCATGTACGTCATGCCGGCGCGCTGGGGCTTCGAGGGCTCGATCGCCTACGAGCGCATCGCCATCTCGAAAGATCCGGCCTGGTTCATCAACCTGCAGCAGGGGACCTTGAACAGCCCGCCCGACTACGTGTTCGGCGGCTACTTCCAGTGCGCCATCGCGCAGATGGGGTCTGACGCCCTCAAGGGCGCGTGGGGCTTCGTGGACTACGACCAGCACTGGCTGCCGATCGTGGTCCTCCTCACGATGACCGTCCTCATGCTCGGCCTCCTCCTCATCATCCTCAAGCGACGCGATCCGGTCTGAGGACGAAGACGTTCTCGCGGTCGACGTCGGCGCGGCCTCGTCGACGCGTCACGGCTCCTTTGGCGTCGTGCGTCGTGAGTGGCCCGGTCCGCAGCACGTGGCGCATTGGGTGGTGGATGTTTGCCGATCCATATTTTCGTTTTCCGTGAGCACGCCTCCTCGCGAGCGTACGGAAAATGCGCACCCTCGACGCCATTCGCGCGCTTTCGCGCGTTGGCCCGATCGATGCTGTGCAACTCCGTGGGACCGAAAGGACGGAGGCGAACGGCGATGGCAAAACGATTCCACCCCCGAATGGCGGCCGCGGGTTGTGTCAGCGCTGCGTTGATCTCGGCGTGGTCGATCGGATGTTCGATGCCCGTCGAAGGCAGCGCCAATCAATCGACGAGCGCGCTCGGCGACTACGACGCGAGCCTCGGCAACCGCGTCGCCGACATGGCCGCTCGGGTCGACGGCCGAGCCTCCGGCAACATGTGCCTGAAGGGCGTGGGCGACGCCCTCGACGCCGCGGGGATTCAACCGACGTTTCCGCGCCTGCCCGCCGCCGTGAACTTCGACGACTGGGCCCGCGGCAACCCCGGCGAGCTCGCGGCGCGCGGCTACCAGCAGCAAGACCGTTCGATCGACGATCTCCCCCGCGGTACGATCATCACGTGGCGGCCCGGCCAGTGCGGCTACCACTCGCAATACGGGCACATCGAAATCGTGATCTCGCAGACCCGCGCGTGCAGCGACTACTGCGGCACCATCAAGCAGGGCTGCGGATCGCCCGGCATCTTCGTGCCCGTCGGCGACGGCGGCGGCAGCAGCGGCGGCACGTGTCCCGGCGGCACGGGGCGCACGATCGGAGCCATCGACGCGAAGTACCGCGAGCTCGGAGGGTGCGGTTCGGTCTTGGGCGCGCCCTTGACCGACGAGACGACGACGCCGGACGGCATCGGTCGCTACAACGTGTTCGAGCGCGGCTCGATCTACTGGACCGAGAAGACCGGCGCGCACGAGGTCCACGGAGAAATCCGCGACAAGTGGAAGGAGATCGGTTGGGAGACGGCCGAAGGTCCGATGGGCTACCCGATCACCGACGAGACGACGACGCCGGACGGCATCGGTCGCTACAACGTGTTCGAGCGCGGCTCGATCTACTGGAGCCCGAAGACCGGCGCGAACGAGGTCTACGGCTACATCCGGGACACGTACAAGGAAATCGGCTGGGAGGCGGGGCCGCTCGGGTATCCGATTTCGGGCGAATACGACGTCGAAAACGGCCGTAAGAGCGACTTCGAGCACGGCTCGATCACCTGGGACAAGAAGGCGAACGAGATGATCATCGTCATCAAGGGCCAGGGGACGACCCACACGCCCGTGAACGAAGTGCCCTCGAGCGACGAAAACTCCTCGGGAGGCGAGTCCGCGAACTGAGCGCTCGCGACGCCGTAACGTGTGCGCCCGGTCGTTTGTCGGCGACCGGGCGATGCGCGTTCAGTGCGGCGTCGGTTGGAGCGTCCACCACGCCGTCAACGCGACGAGGAGCACCGCAGCGAACGCGAAGAGCCACCTCGCCGCCAGATCGGGCCGCGTTCGCTCCACGAGGAGGCGCGCGGCCTGGCGCACGGGTTCGTCGTCGCTTCGTTCGGCGAGCGTCGGCGCGCGCTCACGGACGCCCGCGTAGTCGCCGTTCGTGAACGCGACGACGAGCCGGTCGAGCTCCGCGTCCCGCGGGAAATCACGCGCGAAAGCCGGAAATCCCCACGATTGCTGCGCGCGCTCGTACGCGGCGTCGCGCTCCGGCGAGGCTTCGGCAGGGGGGCGCGACGTCCGTTCGCTCATGTCGACGAGGCGTGATCCCTACTGGCAGAGGCCGAGCTTTTGGCCGCCGCTCTTGGGCGCGTTCGCACCGAACGCATCCGTGCACGTGTCGGAGCCGCATTCGCCGGCCTTGCCGAGAACGCACCACTTCTCGCATTCGGGGTAGGTGCCCATGTAGAGGAAGCACTGATACCCCGGTTGGCAGTCGAGCAAGGACGAGCAGTCGTCGAACGTACCGCCCGTCCCCGCCGTCACGCAGTCGGCGATCTTGTCACCGGAGAACCACACGCAATTGTTCGTTCCGCACAGCGCGGAGGGCGCGAGCGGGTCGCACTCGATCGAGCAGACGCTCTTGTTGGGGGTGGCGTTCCCCTGGGCGTCTTCGGGCGCGAAGCAGGTGCCGAGGTCCGTCCCCGTGCACGGGTCGTTCGGCGTCGCGCAGTAAGGTCGGCACGCGCCGTCGACGCACGTGAGGCCGACCGCGCAGTCCCCGGCTTTCGAGCACGCATGCCCGAGCGCCGCGCTGCCCGCCGCCTTGCAGGCCACGGTTCCGTCGGTCTTCGTGACCTCGCACGTTTCGTTGGCCCCGCATCCGCACTGAGGGGCGACCCCACAGGCGTTGCTCGGCGCCGCCGTCGTGCAGTTCGAGGAGCCAGCGTCGTCGTCCGGATCGACGCTCCCCGAATCTTTGCCGGCGTCGCCTTTCGAACCGCCGCCGTCGGGCTTCGACGACGATCCGCCGTCCGAGTCCGTGCCGTCGTCGCTGCCCGAGTCGTCTCCGGGGGGGAGCACCGAGTCGTTGCCGGAGTCCTTCTCGTCGTTCGTCGTCGTCGGCGTATCGTCCACGCCGAGGCCTTGGCTTTCGCCGTTCGCACATGCAGCGAGCAGGGAGGCGAGGACGAGCCCCGCAGCTCCGAGAGTGGCCCAGACGGTAGACGTGCCGAAACGCATGACGCCCGGAGCTCTAACACGACGCGCCACGAGGCCTAGCCGGCGGACCCGAGGGGACGCAGGCGAGACGAACCAAGGGGTAGAAGTAGGCTCTTTACTTACATGCGACCGCAGGTGCGACCGGACTGAAGTTCCCGCCGATGTTCGCCGGCCGGACCGTGTCGATCTCCTGCATGGCCGCTTCGAGCGCGTCGTGAATTTGCGCGTACGTTTGATCGAGTTTGTCCGTCGTTCGCGAGGGATCGGCGACGCAGAGGAACTTCGCGCGGCCGCACGCATCGAACGTCTCGCAGCTCGGGGGATCGAGGCTGAGCGCGCTCGCGTTGGCGTCTCCGTAGAGGACCTTGCCTGCGACCATCGTGAGCCGTACCTGCTTCGGCTTCGCAGCGACGACCGTGTCGTACGGCACCTTGCGGGCCGCCGCGTCGCCTTCGACGACGAAGAGATCCGCCTGCATCCCTTCTTGGATGGTGCCGATCTTGTCCCCGAGCGCGAGCACCGTGGCGGCGTTCGCGGTGGCCATCGTGACGACGTCCTTCGCCGAGAGGCGGCCGGCCCACTTCGTGTCGCTCCAGTTCTTCGCGAACGAGAGCTCGTCGAGCATGTTTTGGCTTCCGCCCATCGACCAGTCGGGCGCGAGCGAGACGACGAGCCCGGCGTCGAGCGCCGCGGGGATGTTCGTCGTGTCGCCGTAGAGCGCGATGTTCGACGCCGGCGACCACGTGAGCTTCATGTCGTGCGCCTTCATCGTCGCGAACTCTTGCGCGGTGAACGCCGTGCCGTGCGTGACCGCGGTCCCCGGCGCGTAGAGGCACTCGGGCGTCGTCGTCATCGTGCCGAGCTTGCCGAACTCGGCGCGCGCTTTGTCGTCGAGCCCTTCACCGACGTGGATCAAATACGCGGCGGTCTTGCCGTTTTCGTAGTTCTTGCAAACCCCGTCCGCCGTGGTCTTCGACGGCGTGATCGCGGCCGTTTGGACCTTGTCGGCGTCGAGCCCGTTGAACTTCGTGTCGATCGAGCGCGCGAGGGAATCGAAGCAGGGAAGCGCGGTTCCGGCGAGCCCCACCACGGACGTCGTGCCCGCGATGAGGGCTTTGATTTCGCCCCATTTCTCCATTTCGCATTTCAGGTTGCCGGTCTTGTCGAAATGCGAAGGGCACCAGCTCGGCTTGCCCTGCGAGGCGTTCTCGAGGCACTGCTTCACGTCGACCATGACGGTGTAGCGAGGCTCGTTCGCGTTCTTCGTCCAGTCGTCGTGGTTCGTGTAGAGCCGCTGGGGAAGCCAGTCGGAGCCGTCGAAGATGTCGAACAAGATGTGGTTGTGCGTGTCGATGAGGCCGGGCGCGACGATGCCCTGCACGTCCGCGTGGGCCGCCTCGGCCGCGCGGGGATCGGCCGCGCAGGTTTGCCCCGGCGCGGCGCAACCGATCGTCCCGTCGGGGAGCGTGAGGACCTGGCCTTCGTAGGGGCCGTCGGGGCCGAGCACGGTGCCTTCGAGCAGGATGCCGTTCTTCGGATCGCCGGTGACGGAGATGGGCGGCGCGTCCGGATCGTCCGAGGCGTCGCTTGCGCCCGCGTCGTCGATGCTGCCGTCGTCATCGTCGCCGTCGTCGATGCCGCCGTCGTCGTCGGAGGTCGTTGGAGGCTTTCCGGACGAGGGGTTTTCCTGATCGGCGCAGCTCGTCGCCAGGGTCGCGGCGGCGAAGCCGAAGAAAAGCCAGGAAAGAACACGGGGCATCGATGGAACGATAGCCGAAGGCCGACTTCCGGCACGTGCCAAACCGGAGAAAACGAACCGACGGATTCCGGACGGATGGCGCACCGCGTGCGGTGCGTCGGGCGGAGGCCGCGTGCTTCCGACGCCCGAATTGGATACCGTTCGCGGATGCCCAAGCGGCATCGACCCGGCAGGAGCGACGCGTCACTCTTCGCGTACCTCGACGAAATGGTGACGGCGACGAGCGGGGAAGACGCGTTCGAGATCGTGTTCGCCCTCGCGTCGCGTCGTATTCTGCATCACGCCCTGCGTCGAGGGACGCCGTCCCCGAGCGGGCGCACGCCTCACACGCCGACCGGCGGCGTGAAGGGGGAGCTCTCGCGGCTCGCCAAGGCTTGGCCGTCGCTCGACCTTCGCACCCCCAAGCATACGAGCGAAGCGCTCCTCGGCGAGGTCGACGCGGCCCTCGCGCGAGCGCTGCCGTTCGGCGCGGGGTCGGAGTCGTTGGGGGCCCTCGACGCGCTCTTCGAAGGGCTCGTGCCGCGGGTCTCGAAGGGCGAAAAAGGGCAGTTTTTCACGCCGCGACACGTCGTGGACTTCGTCGTGCGCGCCCTCGCACCGCGCCGGCGCGAGCTCGTCGTCGATCCGTCGTGCGGATCGGGCGCGTTTCTTTCGCACGCGCGCGCGCGGGCCGCCGTCGAGACCTTCGGGACGGACATCGACGCCCGGGCCGTTCGGGTCGCGCGCCTCGCCGCGTTGGCGCAGGGGCGCGATCCGGAGGCGGTCGTCCGCGCGGACGGCTTGTCGTCGTCGCGCGGCTCACGTCCCCCGAGGCTCGCGGACGTCGTCGCGACGAACCCGCCGTTCGCGGGGCGGATCGACGTGTCGGGCAGGGGGTTCGAGCTCTCGGAGATCTTGCGCGCGCCGGAGCGTGACGCGCTGTTCTTGGAGCGGTCGCTCGCGCTCCTCCGGCCGAACGGGCGGCTCGGGATCGTGCTCCCGTACAACAAGGCGGCGGGCGCGTCGTTCGGGGAGCTTCGCCGTTGGCTGTCGCGGCAGGCGCGGGTGTTCGCGGTCGTGTCCTTGCCGCGCGAGACGTTCCTGCCGCACACCTCGCTCCGGACGGTGGTCCTCTTCGCGAAGAAGCGTGCCGCGCGCGAACGTCCATCGGACGACGAGCGGACGCTGTTCGCCGCGAGCGCGCGCGCCGGCAAAGATGCCTCGGGCGAGCCGCGCTTCCTTCCCGACGGCGACGGAACGCGCATCGACCACGATCTGGACGACGTGCTCGAGAGCCTCGCGCCGTTCCTCGAAGCGGAGAGGTTCTTCGCGTGAGTCGCGCGCCGGTCGAACCCCGCCGTCGTCCCGCCGCGCCCGCTCGTCCGGGCGCGCGCGTCGCGTCCGCCGCGTCCGCCGACCGCATCGCCGCGACCGTGCGCACGCTCGGCGAGCTCGGACCGGGCGTCGTCCTTTCGCCGGAGCGCTACTTGTCGACGCTTCGTCGCGGCGACGGCGTGCCGCTCGGCGAGCTCGTCGTCGAGCGGCGGAGGCTCGTGGACCCGTCGCTCGATCCCGAGCTCGTCGTCTGCGACACGTCGCACGCCCACGACGGCCGGCTCGATCTCGCGTCGGCCGTGCGCGACGGGGCCGGCACGAAGAGCCCCAAGAAGCTCGCGTTCGAGGGCGATCTGCTCGTCTCGCGGCTGCGTCCCTACTTGCGCCAGGTGGCGTTCGTCCACCCCGAAGCGTTCGTCGAGGGAGCGTTCGTCGAGGGGGCACGCCGTCGTCCGTCCCGTCCACGGCGCATCGCCCTCTCGACCGAGTTCTACGTCCTCGCGCCGAAGACGGAGGGCGACGATCTCGCGTACCTCACGCCGTATTTGCTGTCGGACGAAATCCAAGCGGCGCTCGCGTCGGCGCAGGAGGGCGGCCATCATCCGCGCGTCCCCATCGAATCGCTCTTGTCGCTGACGGTTCCGAAGCGGCTCGTCGCCGACCGGAAGCGCGCGAGCCGGCGGGTGCGCGATGCCCTCGCCGCCGTCTACCTCGCGGAGCGCAGGCTCCGGACGGTGCTCGGCGAAGCCCCCCGTCGCCTCAAGGCGTGATCGCGGGCACGCGGCGATCGAGCCGACGGTTTTCGAGCCCCGTGCAGGCGGCTTCGACGTCGTTCACCCGTTCGCGCACGATCGCGCTCTTCGGGTCCATCGCGAGGGCGCGTCGAATCGCCGTCCGCGCCGACGCGCAGTCGCCCACGCCGAGCGCGTCGTAGGCCGCGCGCGTCCGCCCGTCGACGTCGAGGAACAAGTATGGATCGGTCACGTCGCGCGCCCACACGACGAGCCCGCTCGCGGCGACGGCGAGGGCGCACCCGGCCACGATGGCGTGCTGCGTCCGCCGCGCGTAGGGCTCCCTTCGCCACGTGATCGCGACGATGGCCCCGGACAAGGCCCCGCCGACGTGCGCGGCGTTGTCCACCTGGAGCATGTCGCCGCGCAGGTATTTCACCAGGCCGACGACGAGCAAGAGCACGAGCCACCGCCCCATCGCGATCGCGTGCGGGCTCTTCCAGCCCTCCGCGCGGACGCCGAGGACGATGCCCGCGCCCATGAGCCCGCAGATGGCGCCGGAGGCCCCCACGCTGAGCGTGGTGCCTGCGATTCGGCCGACGATGGCGCTCGACGCGCTCGCCCCGATGCCCGCGGCGAGGTAGAGGGTCGAAAAGCGCGCCGGGCCCACGACGCGTTCGACGAACGGCGCGACCACCCAGAGCGCGAGCACGTTGAGCGCGAGGTGGAAGATCGACGCGTGCAAGAAGCACGAGGTCACGAGCGTCTCGAACCGCGAGTCGGCGATCGTGGAGAGCGAGTCGTTCGCGCCGAGCCACTTCAGGACGTCCTCGGGGATCGACCACGCGGCGCTGGGCGAGCCGGAGACGAAGACCGCGTAGGCGAAGACGACGACGTTGACGGCGATGAGGGCGCGCGTGACCGGGGCATCCTGGAGGCCGCGGCGATCGGCGGCGGCGATTCGCCCCGTGTCGAGCATGTCCGCGTCGCCGCGAGGGGAGGGACGGGCGCCTCGTTCGAAGGGCGGTCCGGCGTCGCTCACTCCCTCCTTTTACGCGCGCGGTTCGGGTTTGCAATCCCACATTTCGGCATCGGCTCGTCCGCCCGCTTCCCTTGGTCCGGATCCGAGGCGGGATCGGCGCGGGACGTGTCAAGGAATCGGCACGAATGGCCGGCCGTTTGGCCGTTCGGGGCCGACTCTGATACGGCCGAATCGATGGATTCTCTCGTGCGCGCGACGCTCTACGTTCGTCGTGCCGCACGCGCCGGGTTCGGCATCGCGCTCACGTGCGGCCTGGCGGCCTACGTCGTGGCCGGGGGAGCGTCTTCGGGACCGCCGCGGCCGACGAGCTTCTTCGCCCTCGGCCTCTGGACGCTGCTCCTCGCGCGCCGCCTCCGCACCAAGCTCCGCGCGACGGGCGATGCGCCGTTCCTGGTCGACTTCGAGATCGGCGCGCTCCTGGCGACGGGGCTCGACGCCTTCCTCTTGCGCGTCGACGGATCGCTCTCCGGCCGCTTCTCGCCGGCCACGTACGTGCTCGTCGCGCTCGTCGCGTCGTTCGGTAAGCCCCGCGTGGGCCTCGCCATCGTCGCGTGGATCGTCGGCCTCGACGCGCTCGTCCGCCAGGTGCTCTTGCACGAGCCGAGCTACGACGCGCTCCTCACCCAGGGCGGCTTCGCCTGCGCCTTCGCGCTCCTCAACCTGCTCCTCGTCCGCGCCGAGGTGGCGCGCGTCCGCGTGACCGCCCGCTCGCGGGTCGACGAAGAGCTCAAGCGCCTCCGCGAAGACGCGCGCAGCTACCGCCTGCTCGGCGCCGGCGAGGGCCGCGCGGAGAAGGAAGACGCCGAAGAGCGGCTCGCGCGCTCGAGCGTCGAAGAGATCCACCAGTCGGTCCACTACGCCCTCGAGCTCCTCCGCCGCTGCCTCGACTTGCACACCGCGGTCTTGCTCTGGCGCAACGACGCCGGCACGCACCTGCGCATCAGCGAGCTCTCGACGGCGTCCGACGACGTGCAAGATGCACCTTTCTCGATCGGCGACGGCGTGCTCGCCGCGGTGCTCGCGAAGAAGGAGGCGGTCCTCCTCGAGAACCTGCGCCCGTCGTACAAGATCCCCTACTACGCGGGCGCGTGCCCGGTCCGCGCGCTCGCGGCCATCCCGGTCGTCGACGACGGCGTCGTGCGCGGCGTCTTGGCGCTCGATCGCGTCGAAAATCGCCCATTTTCGCCGCACGAACACGAGCTCGCCGCGCAGGCGGCCCGCTACTGCCTCCGCGCCATCCAGAACGAGCGCGTCTTCGTCCAGCTCGAGCGCGCGAAGGTCGAACAAGGAAAGCTCTACCGCGCAGCGCAAGCTCTCGGCGCGGCGCTCAGCGAGCGCGACGTCGTCGAAGCGGGCGTGCGCGCGGCGCGCGAGATCGCGAGCTTCGATCTGGCGGCCGTGACGATCTGGGACGAGGCCACGCGCATGCACGAAGTCTGCGCGGCGAAGAGCGACAACCAGGAGATCGACAAGCTCGTCGGCCAGCGCTTCCGCCACAACACGGGCCTCGTCTCGATGGTCGTGACGAACCGCTTCCCGCTCCCCTACAAGGGCGAGTTCGACCGGAGCGCGCAGGTGGTCCTGACCAAGCGGCTGCCCTGGCCGAACATCCCGTCCTTGCTCGTGCTCCCGCTCCTGCACCATGGCCGGCCGCTCGGCACCCTCATCCTCGGCGCGAAGCGGCGCCACGCGTTCGGCGACGCCGTGCGGCCGACGCTCGAGGTCCTCGCGAGCCACCTCGCCGTCAGCCTGTCGAACGCGCGGATGGTACACGCCCTCGAGACGATGGCGACGACGGACGGCATGACGGGCCTGCTCAACAAGCGCGCGATGCTCGAGCAGGCGACCGCGAAGGTCGCCGCGGCCGTGCGCTTCCGGCGCAAGCTCTCGGTGCTCGTGACGGACATCGACTTCTTCAAGAAGGTCAACGACACCTACGGTCACGACGTCGGCGACGTCGTCATCAAGGGCCTCGGCGAGATCTTGAAGCGGCAGAAGCGGACGACGGACGTGGTCGCGCGCTTCGGCGGTGAGGAGTTCGTGGTCCTCTGCGAGCAGACGGACGAAGACGGCGCGCGCCTGCTCGCCGAGCGCATCCGCGAGGAGCTCGCCGCGACGACGTTCGCTTCGCCGAACGGCCCGCTGAAGGTCACCTGCTCGGTCGGCGTCGCGACGTTCCCGGTCGCCGGCGAGACGTGGGACGATCTCTTCAAGGCCGCCGACGAAGCCCTCTACGGCTCGAAGCGCGGGGGACGAAACCGCGTGACCGTGTGGTCGCCGCCGTCGAGCGCGCGCGTCAAGACCGGCTGAGCGCGCGGCCCGCGAGCGATTCGCTCAGAACGTTCGGCCGGGCGCGCAGATGTTCTCCGGGCCTTGGGCGTAGTGCGCGCGGGCGAAGTCTTCGAGCGTCGGGACGTCCGCGCACGCCGCCTTGTACGTCCAACCCCACGCCGCGGCCGCCACCGGCACGTCGAGCTCGGGATCGGGCGCGAGGATGACCCGCACGCGGATCGACGGATCGCAAAGAGGATCCGTCGGCAACGAATCGCGGACCTTGCGGAGCGCTTCGACGATCGGCGCGCACGCGCTCGAAGCTCCACCGTCCGTCGAGGCGTCCGTGTCGGCGTCGCCCTCCGACCCCGCGTCGTCGCCCGCGGCCGCGTCGTTGGCGTCGGCGATCCCGGCCGCGCACGGCGTCTTGTACAGGAGCAAGATCGCTCCGTGCTCGAGCGAATGCACGAGGTAAGGCCGCTCGACCGGCTCCGCGTATTCCTGGAAGTTTGCCCAGATCGGGTAGTGCGGTCCGCTCGACGGCGGGTTCGAGTTGTAGGTGATGACCGTACCTTCGGGCACGTGAGTGGCGGGGAGAAGCTCGGGCGTTTCGATGACGACCTCGCACGACGCGTCCGGCCGTAGCGGCTCCGCGAGCCGTTCGCGATCGATGCTCGCGTCCGACGGCTTCATCGTGCCGTCGTCGCGCGCGTCGCACGCGGCCACCATCGCGGCCGTGGGCACGACGGACGCGAGCACGACGACGAACCTCGACCATGCTTTCCGATCAAGCATCGCTGCGAGACTAGTGCGTATCCGATAACCTGTCGCCTGGAACGGCCGACGCGATCTCCGCGGTCGGTTCGTCGTGCGCACGATGTGTGTGTTCGCTCCGCCGTAGCCGCGCGTCGGAGCGTTCTTTTTCGGATCGAAATCGACATCACATCGCTCGCGCGATCGCGTTCGATCGTTCACCATTCTTGGTGGTGGGAGGTCGCTCTGGGCGACCCGCCGTTCCCGCTCTCGAACATGACGCTACGTCGCGCGCTCTTCTCGAACGTCCTCACGCTCGCCGCGGCCCTCGCCTCCGTCGTCGGAGGAGGGTGCGTGCGAAGGCCCCAAGCCATGGACGAACGCGCGCTCCACGAGATGAAGAAGGAAGCGTCGTCGGCCGTCGTCGCGATCGCCACGACGATGCCCGACAACCCCTCGCACCTGACCCTGTGCAGCGGCGCGCTCGTCGGACCGAACTTGGTGCTCACGGCCCGTCATTGTGTTTCGCGCGCCGTGACCGCGACGCCGTCGTGCGATGCGCGCGGCCAATCCCACAACGGCGATCACCTCGCGGAGGACGTCGACCCGGCGTCCATCGCCGTCTACATGGGCACGCAGGTTCGCCCCGACGTCGACGTGCCGGTCGCGCGTGCCGTCCGCACGTTGCACCCCGCCGGTCGCGTCCTCTGCGACGCCGACATCGCGTACATCGTCCTCGACCGACCGATCCCGAACGCCACGATCCTCTCGATGCGCATGCACTCGCCCGTCGAGGCCGGCGACTACATCGTCCCGGTCGGCTTCGGCGGCGGCACGGCGAACGTCGTCGGCCGCAAGGTCGCGCGCGCGAAGAGCGAAGTGCTCGCCATCGGTCCGAGCGCGAACGTCGCGACCGGCGCCGTCCTCGGCCCGCGCGAGTTCGAGGTCGACAACGCGACGTGCCGCGGTGACTCCGGAGGCCCCGCCATCGACGCCGCGACGGGCGAGGTCGTCGGCGTCGTCTCGCGCGGCGGGAGCTGCTCGGCCCACGGCAACCACGTCTACACGCGCATCGACGTCTACAAGAAGCTGACGCAGGCCGCCTTCGTCGCCGCCGAGCGCGAAGCCGAGCTCTCCGCGCGCCGGTAGACGCACGTGTCCGGGCATCACGCTTTCTTCCGAGGGAGCCCCAACTCGCGCATGACTTCCTGCAAGTCCTCCCACGCCTGACGCTTCGCCTCCGCTTGCTGCGCGCTCGGGCGGAGCAGGTACGAGGGGTGGTAGGTCGGCATGACGGGGACGCGTCCGCGGTAAAGCTTCCACGAGCCGCGCACCTTCGTGATCCCGAGCTTCGATTGCAAGAGCGCCGCCACCGCGGTGTTGCCGAGCGCGACGATCACCTTCGGGTTCACGATGGCGAGCTGCTCGTGCAGGTAGGGGATGCACGCCTCGATCTCGAGGGGCTCGGGGCGACGGTTGTTCGGCGGACGGCACTTGATGATGTTGCAGATGTACGTGTCGCGCTCGGGATCGAGCCCCATCGCCGCGATCATGCGGTCGAGCAACTGCCCGGCGCGGCCGACGAAGGGGATGCCCTGCGCGTCCTCGTCGGCGCCCGGCGCCTCCCCGACGAAACAGAGCTTCGCCTCCGGGTTCCCGCGAGAAAACGCGGTGTGTGTGCGCGATTGCGACAGATCGCAACGCACGCACGTACGCACTTCTTCTTCGATGATCGGCAGCGGCCTGTGCTCCCGGACGCTCGCCGGCAGATCGTTGGGCTTCGGCGGATCGTCCGGCGGCGCCGCCTTCGTCGCCGTCGATCGCGAAACCGGCGGATCGGCGGATGGGATCTCTGGAGCCGCGGAGCGGGAGACCTTCGGCGGCTCGTGCGAAGCGACGTGGTGTGACGTCGTCGGCGGCTCGTGCGAAGCGACGTGCCGGTGCGCCGGCGGCGGCTCGTCCGGTGGATCGATCGGCGCCATGTTCGTCCGTGCGGCCGGCGGAAGCTCCGGCGGCTCGCTCGGCGCGGCGATGCGCGACGGACTCGACGTCCCCGGACTCGACGTCCCTGGCCCGCGGCGTGGAATGCCCCCAGCTCCGGTCGCTTGCTGCCATTCGAGGTACGCGCGGAGCGACGCGGCCACGTTCGCGAGCTCCTCACGAAGGTCGTCGTTCGACATGCGCCCCCTCGACCCTCAGCGTTCGAAGTGGATGCGAATGGGCTTCGTCGATCCGGCGACGGGGCGGCCGTCGACGTCGAGCGCGGTCGCGTAGTGCTTGCGCATGCCGCACTTCTTCGCTTCGCGCGCGAACCCGTGCCCCGGATCCTGCAGGACGGCGACCGACTCGGCCATGCCGTCGGCGTTCACCTTCACCTGGATCGTCACGTACGCCTGATCGATTTGCTCGGCGTCCGCTTCGGGAGGGAAGGGGCAGTCGTCCCAGCGATCGCCGCCCGAGAGCCCGGCCGCGCGCGACCGATCGACCTTGGGCACGACCGGCGCGGGCTCGGTGCCTTTGCCGCCAGGCAATCCGGTCGCCGCCGCCGCCGGGTTGTAGACCGCGGTCTTGCTGGTTCCGCCGGCCTGGGTCGTTCCGCCCGCGTACGTGCTGCCCGAGCCGGTCACGAACGTGTTGCCCGTCAGGTCGACGGGCTCGTCCGGGGCAGGCTCTTGCGTGAGCACCTTCGCGGCCTCGGCGGCCACGGGGGGCGGGGGAGGCGCGTCGGTCTTCGGCGGCGGCGTCTCTTCCTTCACGACGGGGGGTGGCGGCTCCGGCGGCGTTTCTTCCTTCACCGGCTCCGGTTCGGGCGGCGGCGGCTCCGGCGCCTTCTCTTCGGGCTTGAGGAGCTCGACCTCGTAGATCTGCGTGAGCTGCGCCTTGACGGTGTCGCGCACGAGATCCGACCACTTCGCCATGTCCGAAAAGACGAGCGCAGAAAGCGTGCTCGCCATCGCGCTGACGTGCAGCGACACCGAGATCGCGATGGCCGCCGCGATCGGGATGCGCATGCCCATCGAGAACACGAACGCGAACGGATCGACCCCTTCGCGGGTGTCGCGCGGCGTCGTCGCCGTTCCAGTTCCGTTCATCGTCGCGTGCATGCTGCCATCACCGAAAGCGTTGCTGGTTCACTCGATCGTTCACGGAGCCCGATCGTTCGCCGATTCTCGCTCCTACGGCGCCGGCGCGGGGGCGGGCACCGGTGCTCCGGTCGCTGGCGCGGTCGGCGAAACACCGAACGCGATCTTCGAGACCTGGGCCTGCTTGAGCAGGTCGAGCACGTGAATGACCCGCCCGTGCGGAACGGCCGTGTCCGCTTTGATGACGGCGCGGAGCTCGTTGTTCTTCTCGTGCGCGCTCGCCGCGAGCGGGAGGATGGCGTCGTCGTTCGGGATGGTCTTGCTGTCCACCTGCGTGGTGCCGTCCGCGGCGAGGACGATGCTGAAGACCGTCTGGATGTCCGAGCCGGAGGCCGCCTTCGGCAAATCGAGCGGCACCGACTTCGACACGATCATCTTCGCCGTGACCATGAAGATGATGAGGAGCACGAGGACGATGTCGACCAGCGGGGTCACGTTGATCCCGACGATCGCGTCTTCGGATTCTTGAGCGCCTCCTGCCACGGTGATCTCCTACGTGCTCGTTCGAAAAAGGATCTTCGGCTTCGAGGTTCGAAACGCTGGGCGCGCGCGGCGACCGTCAGTTGTCGTCGGCGTCCTTCGCCCGCCCGCTCTTGGGCTTGTCCTTGCTTCCCGACTTGCCGGCGCGCGACGCGGCCGCTTCGACCGCCTCTTCGACGTTGTCCGACGGGACGCCGTCGGCCTTGAGGTGCGCGAGCAACACGTGGCTGAGCGCCTCGGTGTTCGAGAGCGTGGTGCGCACGACGCGCTGGAACGCGTTGAACGCGGCGACCGCCGGGATGGCGACGAGCAGACCGACCGCGGTGGCGACGAGCGCCTCCGAGATGTTGCTCATGACGGCCTCGGGCGCGATCGACTGCGACGCCGCTTGCAGCGTCGCGTTCTTCTGCTTTCCGAGCTCGTCGAACGCGCCGACGATGCCGATGACGGTACCGAGGAGGCCGATGAACGGCGCGTTGTTGCCGAGCGTCCCAAGGAAGGCGAGGCGCTTTTCGAGCTTCACCCGCTGGAGCGCGCTCGCGCCCGCCATGGCTTCTTCGGCGGACTCCGCGCCCATGCCGGCTTCCACGATGCCCGCGACGACGACGGCGGCCTCGGCGCTCGGCGAAGCCTCGAGCCGGCGACGCGCGCCGTCGAGGTCTCCCGCGCGCAAGAGGCGCCCGAGTTCACGCATCAGGTTCGGCACGTCGTCGCGGAGCGACCAGTAGAGCCAGAACCGCTCGAGCATGATGGCGAGCGAGACGACGCTGAGAATCAACATGAGGACGAGGACCCAGCTCGCCCCGAGACCGACCATCGTGGTTTTGACTCGCTCGATCATCGTTCCTCTGTCTTCGTGTCGTTTCCCGTGTCGTTTTCGCTCGATTCGGCGCTTTCTTCGGCCGCGAGGTCGAAGACGTTGGCGAGCACCGTGGTCGCGTAGGCACCCTTGGGTAGCACAAAGCCGACGCGGCAGGCGCACCCTTGTTCGGGTTGACCTCGACCGTTCCCGTCGTCCGCTCCTTTCGGGCTCGATTCGACGCTTTCGGCGACCTCGATGTCCGTCACCCGCAGGCGGAGGGCCCGGCGCGTGCCCTCGCCGAGCGAGCGCGCCCGGTGCAAATCGATGCCCTCGAGCAGGGGCTCCGTGATCCGATCTTCCAGCGCCTTCGCCTCGCGCTCCGGTTGCCGCATCTTCTCGCCGACGATGGGGCCCGTCGGGCAAAGCTCGAAGCGCCGCGCGCGCTCGCGATCCGTCGCGACGTCGTCGCACACGAAGAGCCCGCCGGTGTCCTCCTTCTTCAAGACGTCGCCGTCGAGCGGGACGTTCCACGTGCCCTCGGCGATGCGCGCGTCGAGGACGGCGTTGAAGATCGCCGATTGCAGCGCCGAGAAATGGAAGCGGCGGAGGCGCGGGTTGTTCGGCGCGCGCGCCTTGCCGGTGAGCCACGCGCGAGCGACGTCGGCCGTGTCTCCATGGCGCCCGAAGCGCTGCGTCCCGAACGCGTTGGGCACGCCCTGCTCGGCGATCTTGGCGAACGCCTCCTGGATGCGCGGGAACGAGCCCGGCGGGAGCCCGCGGACGACGATCGCGAAGCGATTGCCGCGCAAATGGCCGGTTTTCAGCTTGTTTCCATGGCGCTTCGCCGCGCGGATCTCGATGTCCGGCAGCGCGAGCTGCATCGCGCGTGCCTCGGCGTTCGGATCGCGAGCGAGGAAGCTCACCCACTGCGTCGTGACGGCGGCCTTGTCTTTGAGGCCAGCGATCCCGGCGTCGCGGAACTCCACGCCGAGCGCCTCCGCGATCGCGCGCGCGGCTTCGTCGGTGGTCCGCCCGCGCTTTCGGAAATGCACGTAGAGGTGGTCGCCCGTGCCTGCCGGCTCGTAGGCGGGGATCTCGTCGACGACGAAGTCTTCGGGGACGGACTTGATGATCCCGCGCAAACGAGCGGGCGATGCGAGCGAGGACGGTTCGGACATGCCGCCGTCGCTCGTACTACAACCGGCGCGCGCCCAACACTACATCCCGATTTCGTGCGCCATGACGTCGCGCGGGCTGCGGAACGACTGCTGCGGGGAATACGCGAGGAAATTCGAGACGCGCGAGGTGTACAAGCACGCGTAGTCGTCGACCTGGCGGCCGAAGCTCGATTGCTCGCTGCCCTCTTTGAGGAGCGAGCCCCAATAGGGGTGGAAGCGCAGATCCGTCCGCCGCTCGAGCGCCTTCACCTCGGCGTCGATCTGGCGAAGCTTGCCGCGGATGTGTTCGACGGCGCGCTTGAAGCGGAGCCGCTCGGCCTCGAGCTCGCGGTGGCCTTCGCTCGTGACGCTCGCGGAGACGTCGCGCGTGCTCGACTTGTGGTCGAGCTGCCGCGCCAGATCCTTGATGCGCGCCTGGAAGTAGCGGAGGTCGTCCTCGAGGTGTTCGCGCTGCTCTTCGTGGGCCTCGATCGCGGCGAAATCGGCCTTGCACGACTCGTACGCGCCGATCTCGGTCTCGAGCTCCTGCATGATCATGACGGTGCGCCACGCGCTGTCCTTCTTCGACCGCAGGATGTCGCCGTAGATGTGGTCGCCGACGTAGAGGATCTCGTCGCCGGTGACGCCGAGCGCACGCTCGAGCTCGTGGAGGTTGCCGCCCTCGTAGATCTTCCCGCGCTCGAGCGGCAGGCTCGCCGGCCGGGTCGTCTCGCCGTCGCGTTCGAGCAGCGGCCGCCGCTCGGTGAAGAAGAGCGGCTTGGTCGCCGCGACGATCACGACGTCGAAGAAGTTCCGCCACGTCGGGTACTCGCTCATCGCGCCGCCGAGCAGGTACGTCATCATTTGCTCGGTGTACGCCTGGCGCGAGTTCGTGAGCAAAAAGAGCTTTTTGCCCGCCGATCGGAGCTTGTGGAGCGTCGGCGCGAGGTTCGGATCGCGGTGGACGAACCGCGGCAAGTGCGCGGCGACCTCGTCGAGGATGGTGCCGTCGCGGTGCGCCTCGTCGATGCACTCGCGGATGTCGGTGAAGAGCTTCGTGTAGTCGACCGCGAGCCCCTTCTTCTCGAGCGCGTCGACGAGCGCCGCGTACGTCGCCACCTCGGAGAGGGCGTAGAGCGTGTCGATCCAGTGGAAGCGCGGCGTCGCCGGGCGGATCTTCTTCGCGTGGTAGAGCGAGCGCAGCTCGTCCTTCGAGAGCTCGCGGAAGCCGTGGTAGCCCTTGTGGACGTACTTGTAGCGGTCCATCTTCAGGACGTGCCCGAAGCGCTTGTCGATGAGCAGGCCGCGCACCGGGAACTGCGTCGAGATGGGGACCGAGCGGATGAAGTCCGGGTAGCCGCGATCGACGAGCTTCGCGATCGTCGCGCGGATGGACAGGTCGTCCATCGCGGGCTGATCGTAGATCGCGAGCGTGTAGTCCATGTCGAAGCCGACCCAGCTGATGCCCGTCATCTTCAAGTTGCGGTTGCAGAAGACGCGGTTCGGCCGAGGGATGCTCGGGCCGCGATCCCGTTTGCCGAGATCGGCGAGGGGGAGGTCGAGTTGGTCGTGCGCGATCGCTTCGCTTTCCAGGGCAGACACGGAAACAAAAGTGTTTCACGTCACGGGCATTTTCCGCAACATCGCTGAAGGTCCCGGGGAACCCGGCCGCCCGCGGTGTTTTCGGCCGATCGCGCGTCGTCGTGCATCGGCCGCACGCCTCGGCGGTGTGCGTCGTCGCGGTGCGTCGCCGTGCCGGTCACGCCTTTTGAGGCCGTTTCGGCCGTGCTTTCTTCGTTGTCTTGGAGGGCGTGCCGGTCGCGCCGACCTCGAGCGCCTCGAGCTCTTTTCGGGTCTTCGCAGGAAGCTTCGCACGGACGAGGTCGTAGGAGCCGCGCAGCCACGCGCGGACCTCGGACTCCGGGAACGCCGCCGGATCGTCGACGCGGATCCAGAAATACCGCGCGGCATACGGCGCCGGTCGGATGCCTTCGAGGCTGGTCATCGCGGCGAAGTCGTCGTCTGCGACTTTGCACCCGAAAGACGGATCGTCGCTGTCGCACGCGAACGCCGCGAACATCTTCCCGCCGATCGAAAAGACGAGGTCCGCGCCCCATTTGACGTCCTTCGTCGCTCCGGGCAGCGATTGGCAGAACGCGAGGAGCTTGGCGCGAAGAGCGACGGGCATGGTTGGGATCTCCGGCTTGCGGGCTTGACGAGAGCGAAGTGCCCAGCGATACCGATCGCGTGAGCGGCGTGGACGAGGCGACCGAGCTGCGGAAGGGCCGGTACGTTCTCGTTCGCACGCTCGGCGAAGGCGCGCAAGGCGAGACCTTCGAGGCGGTCGACAAGCGCGAGGGCGAGCTCGTCGCCATCAAGCGGTTCCGCATCGGAAAAGCGAAGTCGTGGAAGGACGTCGAGCTCGCCGAGCGCGAGGCTCGCATCCTCGCGGCGCTCGAGCACCCGCGGCTCCCCAAGTACGTCGAGCACTTCGAAGAAAACGGGGCGCTCTACCTCGTCATGCAGCGCATCGAGGGCGAGAGCGTCCACGCGCGGCGCAAGGCCGGAAAGTCGAGCGATCCGGCCGAAGTCGTCCGCATGCTCGAAGACGCCTCGGACGCCTTCGCCTACCTCCACGGGCGTTCGCCACCGGTGATTCATCGCGACGTGAAGCCTGGGAACGTCCTTCGCAAGCCCGACGGCTCGTTCGCGTTCGTCGACTTCGGCTCCGTGCGCGATCGCCTGCGGCCCGAAGGCGGCAGCACCGTCGTCGGGACCTTCGGCTACATGGCGCCGGAGCAGTTTCAGGGCCGCGCATCGCCCGCGACCGACGTGTACGGGATCGGGGCGACGGCGCTCGCGATGCTGACGGGGCGCGAGCCGGAGGAGCTCCCACACCGTGGTCTCGCCATAGACGTCGCGCGCGCGGTGCCTCCGGGAACGCCGCGCGAGCTCGTCGCCGTCCTCGAGAGCATGTTGCGACCCGATCCCGACGAGCGCGCCTCGTCGGTGGCCGAAGCGCTCACTCACTGGTCTCGTCGTCCGCGCCTGCCGCGACCGGCGCGTGCGGCCGAAGCCCGCGACACGTCGAAGCACGCGCGTCGGGAACGCGCGCGCGAACGCCATCGCGAACGACAGCGCGAGCACGCCCTCCGGAGGCAGCGACGTCACGCCCTCCGCGATTCGGACGTGCCCTTCGTCTGGCGTGCCTTCGCGTTGTTGGGCCTACGGATCGCGCAGATCGCCGTCGCGCTCGCGGTCGGGGTGTTCGTCCCCCTTCTCCTCGTCGTCCTCTCGCCGCTGTTCGGCCCGGCGCTGCGCCGCGCGGCCAAGGTGACGCGTCACGCCTCCGTCCGAGCCCGCCGATCCATCGCCCGCGCGGCCGATCACGTGGCGGGCATCGCTTCGGTCGACGGCGCATCGGGGGATGCCGGTTCGTCCGCCGAGGCATCCCCCGCCGATGCGCCCGACCACGTTCGTGTGTCGTTCGATGACGAACCTCACGCCCGCGTCGTCACGGACGAGGGTGGGGCGCGCGCGCCCGACGACGCCGCTTGGGAGGAAGACGAAGCGGCGTGGGAAGACGACGCACCCGATCGCGACGCTCGCAAGTCCCGAAGGTGACGAAGGCCTCGGCGCAGGTCGAGGCCTTCCGGGCGTGCGCGGTCGACTTACGGGGACAGCCGAACGACGAACGCGTCGCTGCCACCCAGGTTGGTCTGCCCGGACAGGGCGCCATCGAGCTGCCCCGCGACGAAGGCCTTGCCATCGGCGGCGACCGCGATGGACTTGGCGGAGGCCATTCCGAATTGCCGTGTCCAGACCGTGGTGCCCGACGGGTCCAACGCGAGCGCGTACGCCCCGATGGAGAGCGCACCGGTCTGGCCGGGCATGGGGCCGTTCGCCGTCCCCGCGACGAAGATCTTGCCGTTGGCAGCGATCGTCAAGGCTTTGGCGTCGTCGTTGTCTCCGCTGCTCGAGCCGAACTGACGTGTCCAAACGGTGCTGCCCGACGCACCCAATTTGGTGACGAACGCGTCCCTCTTTCCCGTGCTGGTTTGCCCGAGCAGGGCGCCGTCGGTCTCCCCTGCGACGATGACGTTGCCGCTCGCGTCGACCCCGATCGCGTTGGCGAAATCGATCTCGCTCGAGCCGAACTGACGTGTCCAAACGACCTTGCCCGACGCGTCCAATTGGGTCACGAAGGGGTCTTCGTGGCCCGCGTGCGTCTGCCCGGGCAGGGCGTCGTTCGTATCTCCCGCCGCGAAGACACGGCCATCCGTGTCGACCGCGACGGCTCGGGCTCGGTCCCATCCGCTGGAGCCGAACTGCCGCGTCCAAACGACGTTGCCCGAGGCGTCCAACTTGGCGACGTAGGCATCCCCGTCGCCTTGCACGGCGGCCTGTCCAGGCAGCGTGCCTTTCGTGTACCCCGATACGAAAATATTTCCGTTGGCATCGAGCGCCATGGCATCGGCGGAGTCGCCGCTGTTCGAGCCGAATTGGCGCGTCCAGACGACGTTGCCGGACGCGTCGAACTTGACGACGAACGCGTCGCGGCTGCCTGCTCCCGTCTGCCCCTTCAGGACGCCGTCCGTGCTTCCGGCGACGAAAGAGTTCCCCTGGGCATCGACCGCGATGGCCTCGGCCGAGTCGCCTTCGCTCGTCCCGAACTGCTTCGTCCAATCGGAGACGGCCACGCAGTCGGCCCCTTTGACTTCGAATCCAGGGGCGCAGGTGAACCCGCAGATCCCATTGGAACACGTCGCCGAGCCGTGCTCGGGAGCGGGGCAAGATCCGCATCCGCCGTCCGTGTCGACGGCACCGTCCCCGGTGGAGGCGTCCGCGACGGAAGCGTCGTCACCGTTCGGGGTGCCATCGCCGGCGTCGACCGGACGGCTCGGATCCCCGTTGCTCGACGACGAGCATGCCGGTGCGCTCCCAGCGACCGCGACGAGGGCCGCGACGGAAACGAAGAAGGTACGGCGGTACGACGGACAAGTGAGCGAGCGAACGAGCGTCATGGATGGACCTCTATGAACGTGGGTGGAAAGGACGATGAAGGTTGGAAATCGGGCGTGATCGCGCGCACGACCGTCGGCCGTGGAGCGCACGTGGCTCGGCCATGCGGACGAGATGGCGTCGTCCACCGACGAGCTTCGCTACGGTGCGTAGGCGTTTCGGCGTCGCCCCGGACGACGCGCGCCTGCGATCGGATTCACCGCGGGACGAAGGGGCTCAGCCTCTTTCGTCTTGGTCGCTCACTCGTGGACGTAAGCGCTGTTGACGGAGGAGTTCGTCGAACGAAGGACCGTCATCGTTCGCTTCTCTTGATGGATGAGAAGCGTCAGCGATTGCTCCTCACCGTTCGCGAAATGGATGGTCAAGAAGGCGGGCGCGTCTGCGAAGGCGTACCCGTACCGCGCCGGATCCCGTGAACGCACGAGGCGTCCGGAGCCGTCGTCCTCGAGGGCGAACCAATGGTCGTTCTCGGCGAACTCGATGGCGTCGAAGGCCAGGATGCCGTCGGCGAAGCCCCGACAGCGGTACCAGCGCCCTTCGAGCGCCGCGCTCATGGCGCTGTCGTCTCCGAAAGGCTGGGAGCCTTCGACGGAGTCGGGACACTCGGTGAGGTTCGTCGGTCGTTCGACCGGAGGCGGATCGTCGTCGCCGAGCTCGAGACGTTCGCCGTTGCACGCGAGGGTGAGCGCGATCCACGCGAGGAGCGGATAGCGAACGAGGCGGTTCGAGGCGTGCGCCGAAGACGACCGCGTCCGTCCTGGAGGCGAGGGGAAGTGCGATGGATCGAGATCTCCATCATGTGCGTCAGAGAAAGCAGGAATCGGGGACCCCAGCCTCTTTGTAGCCTTGGTCCAGCTTGGCTCGGATGCACGCTTTGATGACGTCTTTTTCACACGGCTCGGAGAAGCACTCTGCAAGTTTGTCGTAGTCGCGAACGTAGAGCTTCACCCTGAGATCGCAATAGTCGTTGGAGAAGCGTCCGTCTCCCGTTCCGCACTCCGAATACTTTGCGTAGCACTTCGTCGCATAGGCGTCGTACGCGGGGTCCGCGGGCATCGCCTTGGCGGCTTCGAAGAAGCAATAGTCTCCGCCCTTGTCCTCGGGCTCGGAAAAACACCTGCCGAACTCTGCGTCCACCTTGTACGTGACCTGTTTGTTGCATTCGACGAGGTTGTCGATGACGCCCGGCAGGAGGCGATAAGCGGCGCAGATCCCCTCTTTGGTGTTGCACTCCGCGGCTTCCTTCCGCTCCTCCTCGTCGAAACACGGCTCGAGTTTCATCGCGACGCCCTCGCAGTACTTGGTCGCGAGGGCCTCGGCTTGTTCTTTGGTCGGCGCGTCGGCGTTCGGCGTGTTCTTCGAATCGTCGGAGCTGCACGCGGCGACGACGAGCGATGCAAGAAGAAGCGGTACGAAGCGGGGCATGGACGTCTCCTTCGGGGCGCCACGAGGCGCCGATGTCCGTACTTTGGGGCTCACGTGTCGATCCATTTCGAAATCGAACGTCGTTCGCTGATGTCTTTTTCTCGATGGATTCTGTCGTTCGAACGTCCATCCGAGCGACGTCGGCGCGTCACGGGGCTGGAAGGCGCGACTCCACGGCCGGAAGGAAGGGGCTCGCCGGGTACTTTTTCCGAAACGCCTCGACGGCCGTTCGAGCCCGTTCGGCTTGTCCGACGGCGGCGAGAGCTTGGATGCGGAGGACGTCACGCTCTTCCGCGAGCGCCCCTCGAGGGAAGTTCTTGGCGTGGGTTTCGACGAGGACGAGCGCGCGCTCGCCGTCGCCCTCGTTGAGGGCGCGGCGTGCTTGATCGAGGAGGGCACGTTCCTCCTTCGACGTGTCGACCGCGATCGACGACGGGCCGACGCGGCTCGTCGGCGCGGAAGGGGACACGGACGAAGGGGACGCCGGAGAGGTCGGTGGCGCGACGGGCGAGGGGCTCGCCGGGGGCTCGTCGATCGATGCGACGCTCGGCCTCGGGGGCGGCGCATCGAACGTCGTCGCGGCGGGTGAAGAGGAGGCCCGTACATCGGAAGCCTCGGTTCGTTCCAGAGTTCGTGACGCCACCCAACCGGTGGCGATGCCCATGACGAACGTGGTCGCGGCCACCGCGCCGAGCACACCGCGTGACACGGTCTTCGCGCCCGCGGTGAACGCACTCTCTCCCGCGGCCTTCGCGCCTGCGTTCGAGGTGGAAGCGACCTCGTCCGCCGTCGCGGCCGCGCCCGCACCGACGGCTCCGACCGCCCCGAGCCCCAAGCGCAATTCGAGGCGTCCCGCCCGCGGCCCCTGCCGCGCCGAGTCCCAACCGCAGCTCGAGCCGTTCGCGCGCCCGCGCGACGTGCGCGGCGGGGAGGGACGTGTCGGCCGTCTCCCGGCGAAGGAGCGCGGCGACGTCGTCGTCGAGTCGATCGTCGTCGGACGTCATGGCACGCTCCGGGACTGCAGCCGTCGCACGGCCGCCGTGAAGGTCTGCCGCGCCGCCCGCAGGCGGGTGTACGCGGTGGGGACGGGGAGCTCGAGCATACCGGCGACCTCGGGAATGGGGCGCTCTTCGATCTCGTGGAGCACGAAGACTTGCCGCCGCTCGTCGTCGAGGGCATCGAGGGCGCGGTACACGAGGGAGTCGCGCTCGCGCTGGAGCGCGTCCGTCTCGGGGTGGTCGATCGCGTCGGGAGGCATGTCGCCGGTCTCCATGAGCCGCTCGCGTCGATGCCGGGCGAGCCTGCGGTAGTCCGAAGCCAAGCGTGCGCAGAACGCGAAGAGCCAAGGTCGCGCCGGGCGCGTCGGGTCGTAGTCTTCGAAGTGCTCGTGGACGCGCACGAAGACCTCGTTCGCGACGTCGTCGCAGTCGCCCTCGCCGACGCCGAGGCGCCGGAGCGAGTGCCACACGTACGCGTAGTCGCGATCGAACAAAGCTCGGAAGCGTCCGACGGGATCGTCGGCCTCGATGTCCACCTTGCCCTCGTCTTGGGGGAACGCCGGCCGATCCATCTTCAAAAGGCGAACGTCGCTCCGACGCCGAGCGACGCGAAGAAGAGGCTCGTTTCGTAGACGTCCTCGCGGCCGATGCGGACCGCGTGACGAAGGGGCGCGGCGGCGAGCTCGAGCGAACCCCGGAGCGCCCAACGCGGCCCCATGGGGAGCTCCGCGCCCAGGCGCGTACCTGCCGCGAGGAAGAGCGCATCGTCGCTCGCCGGACGAACGACGCCGCTCGACGACGCGCCGATCCGTCCGACGGCCGCGAGCGCGCAGCCGAACGCGGCGCCGAGGTGGGCGCACGCCGTGGCGGCCCCGGAGACGACGGAGATCGCCACGGCGCCGTTGGGGTCGACCGAGCCGCGCGTCCCGGCATCCCAGCGGCCTTCGAGCCCCGCGGACCAACCTTTCCCCCGGATCCCTCCGCCGACGGCCAACCCCAGGCTCGGCCCCGGACCGAGGCCGAGCGCCCCACGCGTATCGAGGGACGCCGTCCACCTCGGCCTCGAGCCGCGTGACGCGTCCGAGACCGCACGATCCGGCTCCACGCGCGCGGGGCCGACGTCTTCGGGCGATCGCACCGTGACGGGCTCGGGCGCCGATGAGGGCAGGGGCTCCGCGTCGACCGGCGCGGGCTCGGTGGCTTCGGGTCCGTCCGCGACGTCGATCGCCAAGCTCACGGCGAGCGCCAGCGTGCGCACGAGCTCGTCGCAATCGCCGTCGGTCGACACGAACGTCTTTTCCCCGACGAGGCGGCCGTGCGCGTCGAGGATCTCCATCCGCGCGCGGAACTGGGGATCGACGACGTCGAGGCGCGTCACGACGGTGCGCTTCGCGAACGGGAAGAACGGATCGTAGCCCGTGCGCGTCGCGACGGTGGCTCGGAAGGCCGCTTCGTCGGGGCACGCCTCGGCGCCCGGCGCCCGCGCGTAAACGAGCTTCGACGTCGGGCTCGCCGCCGCGTCACGGTCGACGAAGAGGAGCGCCAAAACCGTGAAGACCGCACCGGCGCATGGCCCGACGTTCGTGCGGAGGCGCTCCGTCTTCATCGCGCGCCAGGAAAGGCGCGACGCCGCGCTTCGTCAAGACGAACGCGCTCGCGGTCGTCGGTCTTTCAGTTCGGGCCGCTCGGGAATGACTTGCAGGCTTGGTCGAACGTCTCGAGCGCCTTCGTCAGGCCCTCCGTCAGATCGCCCGTGCAGATGGACGAAAAGACGCCGTTCTTGCCGACGTCGGCGATGAATTGCTTGAGGCGCTTCGCCTCCGCCGCGCTGCCCAAGCCCTTCGACGAGCACTTCGTCTCGCCCGCGATGACTGCGGCGGCCCACCGACCACGTCCATCTTTGATGCCGTCGAAGAGCCCAGGATAGGTGCTCATGTCGCGCGCCGGTTCGTTCTCCGTCCCGCCTTCGTCTTCGTCGGTGATCGCGACGAACGCGAGGAGCGCGTCTTTCCGGATGAAGCTCGCGCCGTTGTCCGTGTTCGTCCCGTCGGTGATGCGCGTGGTCAGCCCGAGGTAGACGCTCTCGAGCGATTGCTCGGGGCTGCCTCCCTTCGTGCCGACCTGCGCGCGGCACGCGAACATGTCGGCGATCGCGCCGTCGCCGCGTTCGAGCCACGGACGATCGGGGCCGGGGACGCAGTCGTTCGGAGCGTCCGCGCCGCGCTGGCGAACGAAGGTCCCCTGGTTCTTGCCGGGCTTCGTCGTCGTCACCGCGAGGCGGTAGTCGAGCGCCGCGCCGCTCTTCGTCTTGTACTGGTCGATGACGCCCGCGAACTTCGGGAAGTTCGCGACGAGGTTCGTCTGCTCCTCTTTCATCGAGCCCGAGTTGTCGACGACGAAGACGATATCCATCTTCTTGCATTCGTCGGCCGCGGGATCGCCGTTTCCGTTCGAGCCTCCGCCGTCCGCCGAATTCCCGGGCGTCCCGAAGTCTCCGCCGCCCTGCGTTCCGGACGTCCCCGCGTCGCCACCCTCGCCCGATCCATCGCCGAACTGGCTGTCGTCGCCGCTGCCTCCGCACGCCGCCGCGCCGCCCATCGCCAGCGAGAGCCCGACGAACAGAAGCGGAACCGGCCGACGCGAAACCCGCGAAAGACCAGACCCGCCGGAAAAAAGGCGAGGACGAGGAGACGGGACAGACGGAACAAGAGACGGGACAGGAGACACGCGTGCCATCGATGCAGATGCTAGCAGCGGCCCTTGCGGAGGGGTCCGTGAACGTGCTGCAATGAAGAATTTAGCTGCGCATCGCACACACATCGTGCGCGTCTCTCGTGCGCGCCGTGACGGAGCGATGATAGACATCGCCGACGTGAGGCTCACGATCCTTCGTGCCGGCGACGTCATCCCGGAGGTAGCGCCGCATTCGGGGGAATTCCACGAATGGATCGCGCGCGCCATCGCGCCGGTCTTCTCCGGTGAGATCCTCGTCCACGATCTCCGCGGCCCGGGCCCGCTGCCGGGACCGCGCGACGCCGACGCGTTCGTCGTCACCGGCTCGTCGAACAGCGTCACCGAACGCGCCCCGTGGATGCTCCGCGCCGAGGGCCTCGTCGGACGCATCGCCGCCACCGAGACCCCGCTCTTCGGGATTTGCTTCGGCCAGCAGCTCATCGGGCAGGCGCTCGGCGGCAAGGTGGCGAAGAACCCCAAGGGGCGCGAGCTCGGGACGCTCGACGTCCGCCTCCTGCCCGGCGTGCCGCGCGATCCGATCTTCGATGGCGTGAGCGACGTCTTCGCCGCCAACCACACGCACGTCGACTCGGTCGTCCGCGTGCCCGACGGCGCCGTCGTCGTCGCGTCGAGCGAGCGTGAGCCGTGCTCCGCGTTCGTCGTCGGGCGCTCGATCAAGTGCGTCCAGTTCCACCCCGAGATCGACGCCGCCACGATGCGTCGCTACGTCCGCGCGCGCGCCGATCGCCTGCGCGCCGAGGGCGTCGATCCCGAGCTCCTCTACGAGCGCGCGTCGGACGC
>JBGAHN010000228.1:0-6888 GCA_044226145.1 Labilithrix sp.
CAATTCATGAGCTCCCGCATCACGCGGAGCGGCTCCCAACGAGGTTCGTGCGGCGCGAGCTGCGTGCGCGTCCCGTTCTCCTTGCGAACAGCGATGTCGGCCATGGTGAACTCCTCCCTTTCTTTCGTGGACGTGTCGAGGACCACCGCGACGTGCACGTCGCACGCGCGGCTACGACGCCTCGGTGTGCGTCACCGCACGCACCGAAGCGTCTCGAGACGACCCGGCGCCCGAGCCGCGGCCACACGGGTCGCGTTCGCACGGGACGTTGCCGGGACGCAGCAAAGTTGGACACGAAACGTTCCGCGCGCAAGCGCACGCGTGCGTCCTCGTGGCCCCTTCGCGCCCGGCTCGAGGCCCCTGCGCGACGTCGCGACGCGCGGCAGAGCTCGCCCCCGAACCCCGCGTTGCGGCGCGCATTTCGCATCGCTCGAGACCCTCGTTCGAGGCCCTCCATGACCGATCGGAAACCAAAGCGGCGCCGCATGATCGAATCGCACCTGGCCGGTCGCGGCATCACCGACGCGCGCGTGCTCGACGCGTTCGGCCGCGTTCGACGGGAAGACTTCGTCGCCGAGGAGCTCCTCGATCTGGCTTACGAGGACGCCCCGCTCCCCATCGACGAAGGGCAGACGATCTCCCAACCGTACGTCGTCGCGCTCACCGCCGAAGCCCTGGAATTTCAGGGCGACGAGCGCGTGCTCGAAGTGGGCACCGGGTCGGGCTACGCCGCGGCCATCTTCTCGAAGCTCGCGCGCGAGGTGTTCACGGTCGAGCGCTTCCCCTCCCTCGCGGACACGGCACGCGAACGCCTCGCGCGGCTCGGGTACACGAACGTCCACGTCGCTTGCCGCGACGGCTCGCTCGGCTGGCCGGAGCATGCTCCCTTCGACGCCATCGCCGTCGCCGCGGGCGGACCGACCGTCCCGAAGGCCCTCCTCGAGCAGCTGAGCATCGGCGGCCGGCTCATCATCCCCGTCGGTCCCGACGAGAGCGCCCAGGTCCTGATGCGCGTCACGCGCACCGGCGCGGACACCTACCGCCAGGAGTCGCTCGGCGACGTCCGCTTCGTCCCCTTGGTCGGCGTGCAAGGATGGGACGGCATCGCTCGGCTCGTGCGCGAAGAAGCGCAGCCCATCGCCGACATCGACACGGACGCGATCGACGCGCTCGTCGACCGCGTCGGCCGCGCGAAGCTCGTCTTGCTCGGCGAAGCCACGCACGGGACCCACGAATTTTATCGCATGCGCGCGCGCATCACGCGCGAGCTCGTGCAGCGGAAAGGTTTCCGCTTCGTCGCCGTCGAAGCCGATTGGCCCGACGCCGCCCGCATCGACGACTACGTGCGCGGCGACGAGCGCCGGTCACGCGTGGAGTTCACGCCGTTCTCGCGATTTCCGACGTGGATGTGGCGGAACGAAGAGGTCGACGTCTTCGTCGCGTGGCTGCGCGCGTACAACGCCGATCATCGCCGCGCTCCCGTCGGCTTCCACGGCCTCGATCTGTACAGCTTGTTCACGTCGATCGGCGCCGTCCTCGCGTACCTCGACGACGTCGACCCCGACGCCGCGCGCCTCGCACGCTTCCGCTACGGGACGCTGACGCCCTGGCAGGACGACCCGGCCTCTTACGGCGCGGCGGTCCTCGCGGGGCGCTACGAGAGCTCCGAAGACGCCGTCGTCGCGATGCTCCGCGACATGCTCGAGCGACGGCTCGACTACGCGCGAAGGGACGGCGACCGCTTCTTCGACGCCGCGCAGAACGCCAAGCTCGTGGCGGACGCCGAAAGCTACTACCGCGCCATGTATTACGGCTCCGCGACGTCGTGGAACCTCCGCGACGCGCACATGTTCGAGACGCTCCGCGCGCTCTCGGCCTTCCACGGCCCCGAAGCGAAGGGCGTCGTCTGGGCACACAACTCCCACGTCGGCGACGCCGCGGCGACGGAGATGGGGACGCAGGGCGAGCTCAACGTCGGTCAGCTTTGCCGGAACGCCTTCGGCGACGACGTGTTCATCGTCGGCTTCGGCACCGATCACGGGACCGTCGCCGCGGCCTCGAACTGGGACGAGCCGATGGAACGCATGAAGATCCGCCCCGCCCACGCCGAGAGCTACGAGCGCGTGTGCCACGACGCCGACGTGCCGGCGTTCCTCCTGCACCTGCGCGATCCGCGCCGCGACGAGCTCCGCGAAGAGCTCTCCCGCGCGCGCCTCGAGCGGGCCATCGGCGTCGTCTACCGAGCCGAGACCGAGCTCCAGAGCCACTATTTCATGGCGCGGCTACCGGTGCAGTTCGACGAATACGTCTGGTTCGACGAGACCCACGCGATTCGACCGCTGCACGAGCGCGTGTTTCGACCGAGCCCGGGGCTGCCGGACACGTACCCTTTCGGTGTTTGACGGCAGGGCTCCGAGGCAGCCAACGCCAGCGCTACGAGCGACTCCGCGTCTCGCGAACGACGGGCGCGTCGGCCGAGGCGTTCGTGCGACGGACACCGCTCGGGCGGTGCAGCCCTTCGTTGATGAGCCCCGCGAGCCGATCGAACGACGTCGGCTTCACCAGGTGCGCATCGAACCCCGCCGCGCGCGAACGATCGAAGTCCTCCGGGCGATCGAAGCCCGACAGGACCACGGCCACGCGCGGCCGTCGCTCGAGATCGACGAGCAAATCCAGCGCGCTACCGTCGCCGAGGGTGAGATCGGCGACGAGGGCGTCGACGTGCTCGGAGCGGAGCTTGGCGCGTGCCTCGGCGAACGAACACGCCGCGATGACCTTGAACCCGGCGGCTTCGAACGAAGCCTCGAGCATCATGACATGGTCTTCGTCGTCATCGACGACGAGCACCACGTTCCCTTCGCCCAATGAAACATCCCCCATGGGATCGGTTCATAAAGCACGGAGGAGCATCGCGCTATCCCAATCGATTGTGGCATTTTCGTACAACGCGACTTTCTTATGGAATTTCAATGACGCGGACGGTCAAAAATGCGCACGAATGCGATCGGATCACGCACTTGTGCGGCGACCCGATCAGTCGGCGTGCAGGTTCGCACGCCGACATTCGTGGACGGCACTTCAGAACTCGAAGAGGAGACCGGCGGCCCAAGTGTTCGCGCCGACGCGGAGCGAATCGCGCGCACCGAACCCGTCGAGGGTGAGCCAATACATCTCTGCGAAGAGAAAGGTGCCGTTGATCCCTGTCGCGTTGTCCATGTTGCGCGAGGCGCCTTGGTCGAGCGCGTTGAGCGCGAACGCGAGGCCGAGCGCGAAGTGCGTCCCGAGCGAATGCCCCTTGCCGCTCTTGCCGTTGAAGACCGACGTGTCACCCGTGTTCGACGCGCGCCAGAGCGCGAGGCCGATGCCCGCTTTGCCGTACGGGACGATGGGGATCCCCGCGTCGTGCCAGAGCGTGTCGACGCGCAGCACGAACGACGCCCAGAGCGGCAAGATCTCGAGCGCCGTCGAGTCGCCGGACTTCCGCCCCGTGACGGTCAGCGAGTCCGCGCTCATGCGCGTGTAGCCGACGCCGATCCCCGGTCCGATCGTGCCGACGTACGGAATGCGGAAGGTTTGCCAATCGAGCTCCAGCGCCGGCAAGAAGCGCGGCGTCGTGCCGAAGTTCTGCTCGTAGGGTTTGCGCCCGCCGAGCGAGGGGTCGTCGTCGACGTTCGGCGAATAGGGAGAGAACCGGAGCTCGAGCGCGAAGTTCTGCGCCGAGCGGTACGGGCGACGTGCGGGCGGCGTGCCGAACTGGAACGCGTGGGCGTTCGTCGCGAACAGAGCGCCGCCCAAGACCACGGAGCCGACGAGCAGCCCCTTCTTCATGCGTCGAAAATCGTTCAAGGGAAGACTCATCTTCGAAGAGGCGTGGACTCAAGAAGGCGTGGACGAGGAGCGACGTCGGCGACGACCGATGACCGAGAGCGTCGCGGTGGCAACGATGGCGAGGACGCTCGCGCTCCCCATCGGTAGGCCGACGCCGTCGACGGAGCAATAGCCGCCGCCCGCGCCGCCGCCCGCGCGCTTGTAGTTCTCCCAGAAGTCGTTCGTCTCTTCGGGGTATTCGCAGACGGGGTTCGAGAGCGGACCGACGTTCCCGAACGCGTCCGTCGCCGCGACGGCGACCACGTAGGTGGTTCCGTTCGTGAGCGGCGCTCCCTGGAACCGATCGGCGACGACCGAGGTGGCGGTGCTCCCCGTCACGCCGTCGCCGCATTTGTACTTGGAGTTGAACTCCGCGTCGGGAATGATCGACGAGCCGCTGGACGTCACGAAGTTGGTGCTCGCGCACGTGCCACCGCCACCCGACGCGCACGCATCGGCCGAGGCGTCGACCGCGTCTTCTTCTTCGCTCGCCGCGTCTTCACTCGCGTCGCCTTCGCTCGTGGCGTCCTCTTCGCTCGTAGCGTCTTCTTCGCTGGCCGCGTCCGTGCCTTCGCACGTGCCCGTCGATGGGGACGAGGCCGCGGGAAGATCGCAATACACGTTCACGCCCGTCAGCGAGGCGACGCCGCCTTCGCCGAACGCGTCCCACGACACGTGGACCCGCTGGTTGCCCGGCAACACCTCGAGCCCCGTCGGAGCGACCGGTCCGATCGTGTCGGCTTGAACCGCGATCGCGAGCTTGTCGGTGGGAGAAGCCGTGTCGCCGGCGGAGAAGTAGAGGAACTGGACGGTGATGGTCGTGAGATCGACGGCGCCGCACGCGGCCGTCGTCGCCGCGTCGTACAGGGACGACGCGTTCGTCGCGCCCGCGAGGATCTCGCGCACCGGGACGTCGACGTTCTGGTTCACTTGGAGCGGTACGTTTTGTCCGCCATAGAGCCGCCAACAGACCTTGTTCGCGCCTTCCTGCCGGGCCGTTTGACCGCTGCAATCGTTGCTGCTGAGGGCCGCCCACACTTCGACGTGGTCGTTGCCTTGGGGGCTGCTCATCGTCAGTGGGTAGCGGATCCGCACGTTGTCGATGCAGTCCTGGAAGCTGATCCCGTCGGGCGTCAGGTTCTGCGAACGCTTCCGGAGCTCCTTGCCGTCGGCGTCGGCGCGCGGCAGCGACGGCGTTTGCTGGCCGGCGTACGCCGCGCCGAGCGCGATCTTTCCCGCGCTCGTGGATTGCGCCGAAGCGCGAGGGGCGACGAGGGCGACGGACGCGGCGACGAGCACGACGAAGGCCGCGCGGCCCAGGCCCGACGATCGCCACGCGGCGCGGACGCGACGACGCGCGGACGGCATGGGGAGAGGAGATGGAAATGGGAGGAAATCCATGAGGCGAGAGCGCTGCTAAGCATAGCTCATGCCACTCTTGCAACCTGGGAATTTTCGTTGAAATTCAACGTGATTCTCAGGGACTCCCGCGGAAGAACCCCGGCTTCGACGCCAAGCTGTCAGCGACGCCGAAGGGACCCTCCGGGCGTTGCCATTTTGACAGCCGCGCTTCGTGCGGGACGTCGGCGTGAGGTCGGCGCGAGCGCGGCGACGTTCCGGGGAGGTTCGATGCGGGATTCACGGGCGGCCAAGCGACGACCGCCGACGTCGAGTGCCAACGTCATGTGGAGCGTCGCGTGGCGGCCGAGCTCTTGCGTTGGGCGCGCTCCAACCGTCCCGTTTCGGATAACAAAACGCGAGAAAAACGTCGCAAACGAGGCGCTTGGATCGCGATCGGTGCGGTAGCCTTTCGCGCAAATGCAAGGACGACGACGCACCGAGCCGCCGCGCACGAACGCTCCGCCGCGCTTTGCCAAGGAGCCCGACGCCATCGAAGTGCGTGGCGCGCGCGAGCACAACTTGGACGTCCCGCACCTGGTCCTCCCGAAGCGCGCGCTCGTCGTGTTCACGGGGCCGAGCGGATCGGGCAAGTCGAGCCTCGCCTTCGACACGCTCTACGCCGAAGGACAGCGGCGCTACCTCGAGACGCTCTCGGCGTACGCGCGCCAGTTCCTCGGACAGCTCGAACGACCGCGCGTCGACCGCATCGTGGGGCTGTCGCCGACGATCGCCATCGAGCAGAAGAGCGCCGCGTCGAACCCGCGCTCGACGGTCGGCACGATTACCGAGATCCAGGACTACGTCCGCGTGCTCTACGCCCGCGTCGGCGAGCAGCGCTGCATCGCCTGCGGCAAGGAGGTGCGCGAGCGAAGCCCCTCCGACATCGCGGCCGAGATCTCGAAGTTCCCCCTCGGCGCGCGCGTGCGGGTGCTCGCGCGGCTCGTCACGCACCGAAAGGGAGAGCACCGCGAGCTCTTCGCGGATCTCGCGCGGCGCGGGTTCTTGCGCATCGAGGTCGACGGCAAGGCCCACACGCTCGACGATCCGCCGGCGCTCGCCAAGCACGTCAAGCACACGATCGACCTGGTCGTCGACCGCGTCGTCGTCGGCACGAACACGACGACGCGCATCGCGGAGGCCGTGGAGAGCGCGCTCCGCGAGGGCGACGGCGAGCTCGTGTGCGTCGTCGAAGGCAAGACGGGCGACGTGAACGTCGTCTTCAGCGCGAAGCGCGCGTGCTGCGGCAAGAGCTACCCCGAGCTCGCGCCGTCGAGCTTCTCGTTCAACAGCCCGCTCGGGAGCTGCTCGGAGTGCCACGGCCTCGGCATCCGGCAAGAGGTCGACCCGTCGCTCGTCGTCGCCGATCCGTCGCTCTCCATCCGTGACGGCGCGGTGGTGCCTTGGGCGTCGGCGATGGCGCGAAAAGAGGGGTGGATCTTCCGCATCGTCGAGGCCGCCACGAAGGCGTGCGCCGTCCGCCTCGACGTCCCGTGGAAGGACATCCCGAAGGACAAGCAGAAGAAGCTCCTCCACGGGCTCGACGGCGAGCGGCTCCGCGTGAAGTGGGGCAAGGAAGGCTCCGAGAGCCACGGCACCTTCGGCGTGAACTTCGAAGGCATC
>JBGAHN010000229.1:0-6880 GCA_044226145.1 Labilithrix sp.
CCATCCCTCCACCGATCTCGCTCTCGCCGGCGTCGGCCGTCGTCGAAAAACGTTCGCCTTTCAGCGAGATGGGACGATCGACCAAGCTCTACGTCTACCTCGTCGCGATCTTCGTCTCATGCCTGCTGCTCGGCGACGTCACCGGAGGCAAGACGATCGCGACGCCGCTCGGCGCCATCTCGGTCGGCATTCTCCCCTTCCCGGTCACGTTCCTCCTCACGGACGTCGTCAACGACTTCTATGGGCGCAAGGGCGCGCGCTTCCTCACGTTCGTCGGCTTCTTCATGGCGCTGCTCGCGTACGTCGTCTTGCAGCTCTCCACGTGGCTCACGCCCGACCCGTCGACGTACTTCACGCAAACCGAGTTCGCGAAGGTCTTCGGCGGCAGCGGCCAGCTCTTCGTCGCCTCGATGATTTCCTACCTCGTCGGGCAGCTCCTCGACATTCAGGTCTTTCAATTTTGGAAGGCGCTGACCCAATCCCGGCATCTGTGGCTACGCGCCACGGGATCGACGATCTTGAGCCAGATCGTCGACACGGTGATGATCAACACGATCTTCTGGTCGTGGACGGCAGCCGCGGATCCGACGTCGTTCCTCGGGCGGATGACGGCGGGCGATCGCTGGTCCTGGATTTTCGCGAAAATCGGCCGCGAATACGGGATCAAGCTCGTCGTCGCGGTCCTCTTGACCCCGGCCGTCTACGCGATCCACGCGTTCATCGTGCGGAGGCTCGCCATCGATCCCGAAGCGCACGAGGCGCGCGCCGATCGCGGCGCGTGAGCGGTCTTGTGTTTGATTGTGCCAATTGACAAATTCGTTTGTTTTGAGTAGCGTTTTTCATCGATGGTGGGGCGAGAATCGCGGACGAAAACGCTCAAATCCCAAGGTCCGGGCGAACGTGGCGCGAAGGCCCGCTCCGCCTCCGAGCTCGCGCAGGAAGCCGCTCCGACGACGACGCGCGGACGCGCCTCGAACCGCCGCGGCAGCCCCGAGGCCATCGAGAAGCGGCGGGTCGCGCGCGTCTTCAACGACGTCCTCGGCGGGCGCGGCGCGGCCACCCACAAACTCGACGGGCGCACCGAAAAACGCCGGCAGCGGCTCCTGAAAGAGCTCGAATCCGGGCGCGGGCGCGGTTCGCGCGAGCTCAAGCCGCTCGACGTTCTGCAGCACGTGCAAGAGCTCATCGAGCTCGGCGAGCCCCTCGGCTCGATCCGCAAGGTCGCCAAGGTCCGGAAGCCGGCCGTCCTGTCGGAGGGGCTCGTGAAGCTCGTGGCGCGGTTCCACGGCGCCTACAGCTTCCGTCCGGAGGCCTACCGCTTCGTGGGCATCGGCGAGGAAATCCTGCGCGCCGCGGGCGTGCTCGAAGACACGAGCAAGCGCAAGGCGCGCCGCTGACCGGCTCGGGAATCTCTGCGGGTTCGGGAATTTCTGCTAGGAAAGGGCGTCGTGAAGCGCGCCCTTCGTTCGACGACCGCTCGCGGCGACCGCTCGGCGCGCCGGCGCTTCTTTCGCATGCTCGCGGTGGGCACCTTCGCCGGCTTCGCCCTCTCGGCGAGCGCGCCGACGAAGGCCGACGGGACGAAAGCCGACGGGGGGAGCGCTTCGACGGAGGCGAAGGCCGACGGGGGGAGCACCTCGACGGACGCCGCGCGACGGGCCCGGATCGCGCTCAAGGTCGGCGAACGGACCATCACGGTCGGCGAGCTCGAAGACCGCCTCGCGGGCATCCCGCCGTTCCAGCTCGCGACGTTCGGGGCCTCGCCGCGGGACGTCGTCGACGCGTACGTCCAACAAGTCCTGGTCCGCGATCTCCTCCTGGCGGAGGGCGCGCACGAACGCCGACTCGACACCAAAGAACCCGCGCTGCACCAGCTCGCCCGCACGCGATCGAGCGCCACGCTCCGCGCCGTCCGACGCGATCTCGGCACGCCGTCGTCCATCTCCGACGCTGACGTCCGTGCATACTACGACGCGCACCTCGACCGCTTCGACGCTCCCGAGCGCGTGAACCTCTGGCGCATCCTCTGCGCGACCGAGGCGGACGCGCGCGCCGTCTTGGACGAAGCCTCGCGCGATCTGACGACGACGCGCTTCAACGACCTCGCCCGCGAGCGCAGCCTCGACCGCGCGACGAAATTCCGCGGCGGGAACCTCGGTTTCCTGGACCCGAAGGGCGTGAGCAACCAGGCCGGCTTGACCGTCGATCCGGCGCTCGTGAAGGCGGCCGCCGAGGCGAAGGAAGGCGCGCTCGTCCCGCACCCCGTCGCCGAGGGCGATGCGTTCGCCGTCGTCTGGAGGCGCGCGACGGTGCCGGCGACCCGGCGATCCCTCGACGACGCCGCGCCGGAGATCCGCGCGACGCTCTACCGCGAACGCGCCGAGGCGGCCGAAAAGAAGCTCATCGACGAGCTCCGCCAGAAGCACGTGCGGGACGTCGATCCGAGCCTCCTCGGCATCATCGTCCTACCCGTCTTCGACGCCGGCATGACGCCGCGAACGCCGATCACGACGCCGGCGAAGAAGGACTGACGCCCGCGACCTCCGGCGAAGGAGTCGCCTCCGCCTGCGCGGCCAGGGCCTCGAGCGCCGCGCGAGCCGCCGCCCGCTCCGCCAAACGCTTCGACCGCCCTTCGCCGACGCCGCGCACCTCCTCACCGACGAGGACCTCCACTTCGAACGTCCGGTCGTGCGGCGCCCCACGCGCGTCGCGCACGCGGTAGGTCGGCGCCGCGTGCCCTTCGGCCTGCACGCGCTCTTGCAGGAGGCTCTTCGGATCGCGCGTCTCCAGGTCCTCGATCGCCGCCATCGGCTCGCGCACGACGTGCTCGACGAGCTGGCGCGCGCCCTCGATCCCACGCGCCTCGTACACGCTCGCGACGACGGCCTCGACGGCGTCCGCGAGCACGTTCGTCTGTTCGCGCTCCGAGCCGGCCCGCGCCCCTTTGCCGAGCGCGAGCGCGTCGCCCAGGTTCACCGAGCGCGCCCATCGGGCCAGCGCCTCCGCGTTGACGAGCGCGCTCCGCATGCGCGTGAGGACACCCTCGTCGGCTTCGGGCCGCGTCCGCGCGAGCAGCTCGCTGACGCACAGCCCGAGCACGGCGTCGCCCAGGAACTCGAGCCGCTGGTTGTCCGGCGCGTTCGACTCGTTCGCGAAGCTCGGGTGCGTGAGCGCCTCGTCGAACCGCGGGATTTCTCCTTCGCCGACGAGCTCCACGACGTGCGCCAACACGCGGGCGCGCGCCTCGAGGAGCTCGGCTTCTTTGGGGATCTTCATCGGAAGCGCCCCAGTTTGCACGCGACGAAGGCGGCGCGACAAGGAGCGTTTTTCGCGGCGAAGGCGCCCCCCAAGACCGCGACGCGCGAACGCCGCGCATCGATCCGATGAAACCGATGCATTATGCTCGCTGCGTGGCGCTCCTCGCGTGTCCCTTCTGCCGTGAGCTCTTCGAAGAAAGCGAAGCCAAGACGTGCCCCGTCTGCGGAATGGCGCTCGCGAAGCTCGAAAAGCTCCCGCCCTCCTACGAAGCCCTGCACGACGAAGCGGGCGTCCCCGTCGCGCCCGAGCTCGAGCGTCTGCCGTGGACGTACGCGGGACGAGGTCGAGGCGCCCTCGCCGCGGTCGCGCTCGTCGGCCTCGCGCTCTTCTTTTTGCCGTGGGTCGAGCTGACACTCCCCTACATCGACAGCAAATCGGGGTTCACCCTCGCGCACGAGCGCCTCGGCTGGCTCTGGGCGACCTTCGCCGCGTGGGTGGTCCTCGTCCCGACCGTCCTCAGCCGACGCAGCATCGTCGAGCTCCGCGGCGCGCGCGTCGCCGCCGTTTTCCTGAGCGCGATCCCGCTCATCGCCGTCGGCATCCTCCTCGCGAAGCCGCCGCACGGCAGCATCGTTCCCGTCCGCTACACGTGGAATTGGCCGCTCTACGCGACCCTCGTCATCTCCGTCGTCGCGGTCGGCCTCTCCGTGCGGCTCGGTGGCTCGGCGCGCGACATCACGCTCGCGCGCGGCACGTCGAAGGGGCAACACCTCCACTGACGACGCCACGTGCGCGGTGGTGCGCTTCGGAACGACGACACGCGTTGGCGTTCCGCGAGCGATGGAGGCATGCTCCACGGGATGCGACCGCTCCGGCACACACCGACCGACTCCGTGGAGGAGCGACGCGTCCCGCCGGACGAGCCCTCGGGCGATTTGTTCGACGTCCCCGCGGCGGTCGTCTGCGCGTTCTGCGGCGACGCCGATTGCAGCGGCTGCACCGGGGATCTCTCCCGCTCGGGCATCGTCGCCATCGTCGCGTGGGAGCGCTCGCAGATGCCGCTCTTCGCGCGCCTCTGGTCGACGGCGCGCGCGACGACGCACGAGCCGGAGTCGTTCTTCGAGTGCCTGCCGGACGGCCCGATCCTGCCCGCGCTCCGGTTCGCCGCGACGTGCGAGCTCCTCGCGGTGACGGCCATGCTCGCCCTCCTCGTGCCGGTCGCCGCCGTCGTCGCGCCGGGTTGGCTCGTGCACCTCGTGCGCGATCCGGAGGCGCGAGGCGTCGCCCTTCGGCTCGTGGTCTTCGGGGTGCCCGCGTTCGCGACCCTGCTCGTCGCCGCGCACGCCGCGCATGGCTGGTCGATCGACATCGGCGCGTCGCGTAGCGGTGCCCGGTCGGTCCGTCGGCGCGCCGCCCGCTTCGGGCTCTACGCGTGCGGCTGGGATCTCGTCATGGGTCCGATCGGGCTCGTCGTCGCCACCATCAAAGAAGGCGGTCACGCCGCGCTCGAGGTGCTCGCGCTCGCCTCGAACCGCTTGCCGACGCGCGCCACCAAGGCCTTCGTCCGCGGCGCCTACGGCCTCGACGGTGTCCACGCGAAACGCGCCATCGACACGTCGTACGTCGGCGCGGTGATCGCGACGATCGTGGGCGTCTTCGTCATCGGCGGCGCGTTCGTCGCGCTGCTCCTCGCCTGAGGATCGGTAGGGCAACGATCACGGGGCGACGCGGAAGAACCCGTCCGACGGCGCGTCGTCGTGGCAACCCGCGCACGACTCGACGACGCCGTCGAACGCCACCTGCCCGCCGGCGCCCACGACGGTCCACTGCCAATCGCCGTGCTCGGACGCATAGCCCGGCTCGCGCTTCGTCATCATCATGACGGGTCCGCGCGCGTCTCCGTCCGCGCGCTCGAAGTGCTCTTCGACGAAGACCGCGCCGACCGGCATCTTTCGCGACGAAGCCGCGACGGCCGAGGCCGCCACGTCGTTGGCGTAGACGTCGACGTCCCACCGACCGGGCGCGTGCCCGACCGAGACGAACCGCGCCGCATTCAACTTCCGGAAGGTCGTCGCGTAGTCCTTCGGCAGGACGTCCGCCGCGACGGCTCCCTCGGCGCCGCCGTCGCGCACCTCGCGCGAGGCGCCGCGCGGACGCTCGCTCGTGCCGATCGCGGAGGTCCCCTCCTTGGGCGCGCACGCGCCGGCCGCGACCGCGACGCACACGGACGTCGTTGCGAGGAGGGACGCGAACGGGCGAACGACGACGGGCACGGCCTTGCCTTCTAGAGCACCGAACGGTTTGCTTCCATCGTCTTTTCGACGATTTCCGCCGCGCGACTTCGCGGCATCGCCTATACAGCCGACGACAGGTTCTCCGTGCCGCGCAGCTCGAACACGACCCCGCGCCTCCGCGCGCGACCGCTCCCCACGGCGATGCACGTCGTGCTCGTGGAGCCGGAAATCCCGCCGAACACCGGCAACGTGGCTCGGCTCTGCGCCGCCACGGCGAGCCCGCTGCATTTGGTCGGCCCGCTCGGCTTCCGCATCGACGAGCACAGCGTGAGGCGCGCCGGCGTCGACTACTGGCACCTCGTCGACGTGCGACGCCACCTCGATTTCGCGCATTTCCTGCACGCCTTCGAGAAAGAGAGCCCGAACGGCAAGCTCCACCTGTTCAGCGCCGTCACCGAGCGGAGCTACCTGAAGGCCGACTACCGACCGGGCGACGCGCTCGTGTTCGGCCGCGAGAGCGTCGGGCTGCCCGACGATCTGCTTGCACAGTACAAAGATAGCGTGATCGGCATCCCGACCCTCGGCGCCGTCCGCTCGCTGAACCTCGCCAACGCGGTGGGCATCGCGCTCTTCGAAGCCCACCGCGCGATCGGCGCGCTCGACGACACCTTCATGGGCTGACGCAAATCGAGGCGAGCCGATGCGGCATGGAGTGACGGTGAGTCGGGGCTCGCCCTCGTCGGAGACTCGCCGACGCCGGTAGACAAGTGTAGGATTGCTCGCACTGCTCTCGTGCGCCCTACCTGCGCTCGTTTTCGCGAAACATTCCGCAAAACCGGCCGATAGCGACGCACACCGCCCTTCCGTTTCCTCGCTTTCTCTCGACCCGACATGAAGCCCGCCCCCGTCTACAAAGTCCGAGAGTCGATCCCGGGCACGCCTTACGTGGTCGCGCGATTCATCGGCGCAGGCGGCATGGGATCCGTCTACGAGGTCGAGGACACGAGCATCGGCAAGCGGTACGTCCTTAAGACGCTCAACGGCGCCTTCGCCAAAGGACGCGAGGTGCGCGGTCTCGAGGAGATGATGCGCCGCGAAGCTCGGGCGCTGGCGCTGGTCACGCATCCGCACATCGTCGACGTCATCACCGCTGGCAAGACGTCGGATCGATTCGGCCTCCCCTACATCGTCATGGAGAAGCTCGACGGAGTGACCGTGCGCACGATGTTACGGAGCATCAGCTTCCCTCGCCAATCGGTCTGGCAAATCGCGAACGAGCTCTTGGACGCGCTCTACCATCTTCATCATCCGGCGGACGCACGACCTCCGATGCTTCATCGGGACATCAAGCCGGAAAATATTTTTCTCGCGCGCAAACACGACAAGAA
>JBGAHN010000230.1:0-6849 GCA_044226145.1 Labilithrix sp.
ACGCTCACGCTCCGGCGGAGAGGAGGGGACCGCGCGGCGAACGCCACGCCCTTTCGGGCGGACGCGCGGTCAGGACGCGGGCGGGGGCCAGGACGCGGGCGAGGGCCAGGACGCGGGCGAGGGACGGCCGATTTCGCATGCGAACCGCGAGGATATCAGGCGTGCGACGCTTTTCCCCAAAACCCGGCCTCCTCGAACGGCCCACGAACGGCCTACCCGGGCGCGTCGGACGGGCTCATGGCCCGGCTTTTGGTACGGCTCGCCTTTGACAGGCCCCCCGCGGTGAGCTAATCGGGCCGTCCCCAAGTTTTTCCGTCGTTTTTCGCATCGCGACGGACCCTCGATTCGCGCGGAAATCCGCGAGGAGCGGGGCGTCCGCAGGACGACCGGAGGAGCCGAAGGAGAAAGGCGCCCTCTCTTTTCAGAGCGAGGGCGAAACGAGGCTCACATACCCACCAATGGCCACTGAAACTGTCAGCAACCCCCAAGGCGGAGGAATGGATTCCTTCGCGGCTCTCTTCGAGGCGTCGATCTCCGGCGGTGAGTTCGGCAAAGAGGGCGAAATCGTCCAAGGAACCGTCGTCGCCGTCCAGCGCGACAACGTGATCATCGACATCGGCGGCAAGAGCGAGGGCATGATCGCCCTCAGCGAGTTCGACGACGGCTCCGGCCAAGTCAACGTCAAGGCCGGCGACCGCATCGACGTCTACATCGAGAGCCGCGAAAACGACGACGGCCTCGTCACGCTTTCCAAGGAGAAAGCGGACAAGATGAAGGTGTGGGACGAGATCTCGGGCGCGTGCGAGCGCGACGAGCTCATCGAAGGCACCATCAGCCAGCGCGTGAAGGGTGGCCTCTCGGTCACCATCAAGGGCGGCGTCAAGGCGTTCTTGCCCGGCTCGCAGGTGGACCTCCGCCCGATCCGCAACTTGGACAAGCTGATTGGCCAGACCTACCAATTCAAGGTCATCAAGTTCAACAAGAAGCGCGGCAACATCGTGCTGTCGCGTCGCGTCCTCCTCGAGAAGGAGCGCGACGAGCAGAAGATGAAGACCTTGGAGACCCTCGAGGAGGGCAAGGTCGTGCGCGGCGTCATCAAGAACCTCACCGAGTACGGCGCGTTCGTCGATCTCGGCGGCATCGACGGCCTGCTCCACATCACGGACATGTCCTGGGGCCGCGTCAACCACCCCGAAGAACTCTTCAAGGTGGGCGACGAGGTCACGGTCAAGATCCTCAAGTACGATCCCGAGAAGGAGCGCGTCAGCCTCGGTCTCAAGCAGACCCAGGAAGACCCGTGGAGCCACGCCGAAGAGGCGTTCCCGCCGGGCAAGAAGGTGCACGGCAAGGTCATGTCGATCACCGACTACGGCGCGTTCGTCGAGCTGGAGCCGGGCGTCGAAGGCCTCATCCACGTCAGCGAGATGAGCTGGACCAAGAAGGTCAAGCACCCGTCGAAGCTGCTCGAAGTCGGCCAAGAGCTCGACTGCCAGGTGCTCGAAGTCGACGCCAAGTCCAAGCGCATCTCGCTCGGCCTCAAGCAGCTCGAGCCCGATCCCTGGACGCTCTTCACCGAGAAGTACTCGCCCGGTGACAAGATCGGCGGCAAGGTCCGCAGCATCACCGACTACGGTGTCTTCATCGGCATCGAAGAGGGCGTCGACGGCATGGTCCACAAGAGCGATCTCTCGTGGACGGCCAAGGTCAACAGCCCGTCGGACCTCCATCACAAGGGCGACGACGTCGAAGCGATCATCCTCTCGATCAACCACGACGAGAAGAAGGTCTCCCTCGGCATCAAGCAGCTCTGGGACGATCCGTGGCCGACCATCTTCAGCGAGTTCCCGCCCGGCAAGGTCGTGGACACGAAGGTCGTCTCGATCGTGGACTACGGTGTCTTCGTGCGCATCCGCGAAGGCGTCGAGGGTCTCATCCCGACGAACGAGCTCGTCGAGAAGAAGCCGGCCGAAGAGGGAGGCGAAGCGCCCCCCTACGAGATCGGCGAGGCGATCCAGGCCGAGATTGCGAACGTCGATTCGCAGGATCGTCGCCTGACGCTCTCGATGCGCATCGGCGAAGGCGCGGCCCTCCGGCCGGCCCAGGAGAAGCGAACGTCCGTCGCTCCGAAGAAGAACGACGACAGCCCGCGCGCGACCTCGATCGGCGAGCTCATCAAGCAGAAGCTCGGTGACAAGCTGGTCAAGAAGGACGAGGACGGCGAGGACTGATCCCCTCTCCGCGTTCGTAGCGAGCGGCGGCTCTTCGCGAGAAGGGCCGCCGTTTCGCTTTTGTCGACGCGACGCGGCGGCCGGACGCGTGGCGACGTCCGGGCGCGTGACGCCGCGGCGACGTCGCACGTCGCTGTTTACGTCGTCATCGACCCGTCACTGGGGGCGAACGCGGTAGACGGCGCCGATGTGGTCGTCGCCGACGAAGAGGCTGCCCGCGGCGCCGACCGCGACGCCCGTGGGACGGCCGATGCGCGTCGTGCCGCCGGGTTCGAAGCCGCCGACGAACTCCGTCCACTGCTTGGTGGGATCGGACCAATCGACCGCCGTCTTCGGGGTGTCGCCGTCCATCGCGACGAGCACGACACGCGGCGGCGCGGAGTAGACGTTGCCCGTCTTGTGCCACGATCCGCGGGCGGTCACGAAGAAGCCGCGCTGGGCGTCCGGGAAGGCGTGGGCGCCGGTCTGCTTCGCGGAGTAGAACGCGGCGCCGATGAGCGTCGAGTACGCCGGCAAGACGACGCGCGGGGCGACGGTGCCCGTGCACGTCGCGCCTTCGACGTAGGCCTTTTGGTTCTCCTCGCATTCGGGCCAGCCGTAGTCGGCCACGCCGTCGTGGAGCGTCACCGCGTCGAAGAGCTCGTAGGGGTGGCCCTTCGGCAGATCGTCTTGGCCGGCGCCGCCCGCCCAGAGGGTCCCGGTGTCGGGGTTCGGTGCGAGCGCGATGGCGTTGCGGATGCGCTTGGCCTTCGTCGTCATGCCGGAGCCGTCGCGCTGCATCTCTTGGATGGCCGCGCGCGTCGGATCGACCTCCGCGCAGGCGTTGCACGACGAACCCGCGGCCGCGTAGAGCTTTCCACCGGCGACGGCCACCGACGTCGACGTGTGGACGTTGCCGTCGCTCTGCGGCGAGACCGGCCCGCCGCGGAGGGAGGCGATCTTCGTGACGCTCGCGGCCTGGCTCTGCCCGTCTTCGTAGGGGATGGCGTAGACGCCGTGCTGCGTACCGACGAAGATCGTGCACGACGACGCGTCGAACGCGATGCCTTGCGTGGGCGCATCGTCGATCGTGGCGAACACCGCGGGCGTTCCGACGGCGCCGGCCGCCTCGGCGTTCGACACGAGGTAGACGGAGGTGCCGCCGGTCGCGACGAGGAGATCGCCGTTCGGCAAGGCCGCGAGCTCGCGGGCCGAGGGCACGCTCGCGACGCGCTCGATGACGAAGCCGGACGGGACGGTCAGCCCGGCGGCGGTCGTCGGGGCCGGTCCCGCGGTGAACGGCGACGCTTTGGTCCCGCGGCAGGCCTCGGGATGGATCGGCGTCCCCGAGTCCGAGCCGGCGTCGGCGTCGGGAGCTCGAGCGTCATCGGGCGTGCCGTTCGACGAGCCGTCGTCGGCCGCGCCGCTGTCTTGGGGGCTGTCGGTCGACGGGTTTCCGTCGTCACGGCTGCAGCCGTAGAGCGCAGCCCCGACCAGCGAAATCGGGAGGGAGATACCGAGCAGGCTCGCGAGCACGGTCCAGTTCCGCATGCGGGGCAGCGTAGTGCATGTCCCGCGCCGCGGTCACCGGAACTCGGCCCGAGCGGCCGGCGCGGCTCTGCTATGGTCGCGTGCGATCATGGCGACACCTCTCTGGGCCCCCTGGCGGATGGAATACATCCGAAAACATGGGCAAAAGCGCGAAGATGACGGGTGCTTTTTCTGCGCGTACCCGACGGACGAGGCGCGTTTCCGCGAGCATTTGGTCCTGGTCGTCCAGCCGCACGCGTTCGTGTGCCTGAACCGCTATCCGTTCACGACGTCGCACCTTCTCGTCGCACCGCGCAGGCACGTCGCCGATTGGTCGGAGCTCGCGCCCGAAGAATACGCGGCCCTCATGGATCTCCTGCGCGTCAGCGTCGAACGGCTGCGGCGCGCGACGGCTTGCCAGGGCGTGAACGTCGGGTTCAACCTCGGCGCGTCCGCCGGGGCAGGGGTCGCCGATCACCTGCATGGCCACGCCGTGCCTCGTTGGAACGGCGACACGAACTTCCTGCCCGTGCTCGCCGACGTCCGCGTCATGCCGGAGTATTTGGACGACGCGTGGCGGCGCCTCTACGACGCCTTCGCCGATGTCCCGGGGCGGCGGGCCGAGCCGCCCGGTGAAGCCGGCGAAGCCCCGTCGCCCGGCTCCGTGGCGCCCGCCAGCGCGGCGCCCGAAGGAGGCGCCCCATGATCGAGCCGTCGAACGACGTCGTCGCGGCGCGCCGTCGCTACACGCGCTTTCTGTCGATTTGCGCCGTTCTCCTGGTCGCGATCCTCTTCGCGGCGCGCGACGTGCTCCTGCCGTTCGTGCTCGCGCTCGTCCTTTCCTACGTGCTCACGCCGCTCGTGGCGTGGGTCGAGCAGCGCCGCGTCCGCCGGGGTTACGCGGTCCTGCTCGTCTACGTCGTCGTGCTCTCGTCGCTGGGCCTCTTGATCCGCGTCGGCGCGCCGCGCGTCGGCCAAGAGCTCGTGAACCTGAAGCGCGAGCTCCCGAGCCTCGCGCGCACGGTGCGCGACGAATGGGTGCCGGCCGTGCAGCACCGGCTCCGCGCCGCCGGGCTCGCCGGGCCCGAGCCCAAGACCCCCGAGCCCGAAAAGCCCCAAGAGGTCGTCCCGACCGAGCCGCACGATCCGGCCGCGCCCTCGCACGAGGGGAGGCACCGGTTTCGGGGCGAAGGCGAAGGTGAGCGCCCCGAGATCATCGTCCGGCCGCGCCCGGACGGATCGTTCGCGGTCGACTTCCACGCCCCGCTCGCGGTGACCCCTGGCAAGGACGGCGGCTACACGATCGAGCCGCAGCACGACGTCGTCGAAGGCTCCTTCGACGTCGATCGCATGGTGGCCGACGTCGCCGGAAAGAGCGTGGCCTACGCGCAGCGAAACGCCCTCGAAATCGTCAAGATCGGGCGCGACATCATCGCGGGCGTGAGCCGCGGGTTCTTCATCTTCGGCATCACGCTCATGCTCGCGGCGTACATCATGCTGACGCGCGAGACGATCTTGGGCTTCTTCGAGTCGCTCTTGCGTCCCTCGTCGCGCCCTTCGTTCCGCGAGCTGCTCGTTCGCATCGACCGCGGTCTCGCCGGGGTCGTCCGCGGTCAGCTCATCATCTGCGTGGTCAACGGCGTGCTCAGCGCGATCGGCTTCGCGATCGTCGGCCTGAAGTATTGGCCGGTGCTCGCCTTGCTCGCGACCGTGTTCAGCTTGATCCCGATCTTCGGGTCGATCATCAGCTCGATCCCCGCGGTGATCCTCGGCCTGACCCAGTCGTTCGGCACGGCGGCGTTCGTCCTCGCGTGGATACTCGGCATCCACCAGCTCGAGGCGAACTTCCTCAACCCGAAGATCATGGGGGACGCCGCGAAGCTCCACCCCGTGCTCGTCATCTTCTCGCTGCTCGTCGGCGAGCACCTCTTCCACGTGGTCGGCGCGCTCCTGGCCGTGCCCTGCATGTCGATCGCCCAGAGCGTGTTCACGCACGTGCGAAAAGGCATCCAGATGCGCGATCCGGAGATGGCGCACGAGCCGGTCGGGAGCCTGCCGCCGCCAGCTCCGCTATCGTCGAGCAAGCTCGCAAACGACTGATCGCGCCGTTCACGGCGGCGCCGCGCTGGCCTCCGCGTCGGCGACCCCCTCCGGCGCTTCGGCGGCGCGCACCAGCCACACGGCGCGGATCCCGGACTTGCGTTGCAGCTCGACGCGGACCTTCGCGCTCTCCTTCGGCTCCGTCGGCAGATCGGCCGTCCAGAGCTGGAGGCGTGTCGGTGAAAGCGGTAGTTCGACGCCATCGACGCGCGCCGAAAGCTTTCCGTTGCTGCTGAACGTTCGCACGAGGAGGCGCGTGGGGCCCGTTCCTTTCACCCGGAGCTCGGCGTCGACCGTCGCCGTCCCCGAGGAAAACGCGACGCCTCCGTTGTCGGGGCGAAGGACGTTCGCCCGCTCGGCGAACTGGATGGCGTCGAACATCGGATCGGGCAGCGTCGCGAACCGCGCGAGCGGCTCACCGAGCTCTTCACGGACGCCGAGCGCGAGGAGCGCGTGGAGCTCGGCGCTCCGCAGATCGGAATAGGGCTCGTCCTTCAGCGACGCCAGCAGGGCATCCTTGGCCGACGGATCGCCGATCGTTTGAAGCGCCTTGACGACCGATCCTCGCAGAGTGACGTCGTCGAGCGCGCGGAGGAGCGACGGCACGGCCTCCTTCGCGCGGACGGCGGCGAGCCCGGCGAGCACGTCGCGAGCTTCGCCCACGGATCCTCGCGTCGTCGCGTTCGGGGCGAAGCTCGTCTCCCAGCGGCGCATCAGCTCGGGCACGCCGCGCGCGTCGCGGCGGTTGGCGAGGGCGAGCGCCGCGGCGAGGCGCGTCGAGGGCTCGGGATCGGAGAGCCGCGCCACGAGCGTGCCGGTGTCGAGCGCCATCGCCGACGCGACCTCGTCTTCGACCTCCGCGATGCCCTTCGTGTTCTCCCGTTCGACGGCCGCCGTCACGAGCTTCAAGAAGACGGAGCGCGCCTCGCGATCGCGGAGCGACGTCTGCTGGAGCGGATCGGTCGTCAGATCGAAGAGCGCACACGTCTGCACGTCGCGCACGCAGAGGAGC
>JBGAHN010000231.1:0-6777 GCA_044226145.1 Labilithrix sp.
GTCCGCCCTCGAACGCCGGCGGCGCGGGCGGGGTCGCCGGCCCGTTCGTCGAAGCGCCCGCGCCTTTCCATGCGCCGAGCGCCCGGTCGAGCATCGCGTCGACCTCCGCGCGCGTGACGTCGCCGACGACGACCACCGAAGCGCGCTCGGGCCGCCACGACGACGCGTGGAACGCCTTGACCATCGGGAGCGTGATCTTCGCCGACGAGCCGAGCGTCCCGTTCACCGGGTGCGCGTAGGGATGCCCGCTCGGGAAGAGCTTGCGCGCCGAAACGACCCGCGCGACCGCGTTCGGATCGCTCTGACGCGCGCGCAAATCGTTCTGCCAGAGGGTGTGCACGCGCTTCCACTCGGCGTCGGGGAAGGTCGGCTTCGCGAGCACGTCGCCGAAGATGGCGAGCGCCGGCTCGAGGTTCTTCTTGAGCGACGTGAGCTCGACGAACGCGTAGTCGGGCAGCGCCCCCGTGCGGAGGGTCGCCCCGAGGCGATCGACGTCCTCCGCGATGCGGATCGCGCTCCGCGTGCCCGCGCCTTCGTCGAGCATGTTCGCCGTGACCCACGCGAGTCCGCCGGCGTCCTTCGGATCTTCACGCGAGCCGGCCGGGACCACGACCTGGACCGACACGAGCGGGAGCCCGTGGCGCTCGAGGAGCCAGACCTTCGTGCCGTTCGCACGCGTGTAGACGACCGGGACCGGCGGGCGGAACGGCGCCGGTGTCCGGACCTCTGGACGCGGGCCCAGCGGATCGGCGCTCGCCCCCGCGACCTTCGACGCGCGCGCGGCCTCGGTGATGGGCCCTCCGTGCGCCGACTCCGTCGCGGGCTTGGACGCGCCGCCGCACGCGATGCCGCACGCGACGAGCAGCGACAACGCCAACGCCGGCAGCGCGCGCGCCCGATGACTGCAAGATGCATGCATTCCGAAGCCTCGTTCGCGCGTCATCATCGGCTCCCTTTCGTGGACAGCGTGCCCCGCGGGACGACCCGCAAGACGACCCGCGCGTTCGGCAGCAAATACGTCCGCGCGGCCTCCGCGACACCTTCCTTCGTGGCGCGGCGGTACCGCTCGAGATCCTTCGCCATGAACCCGGGATCGCCCACCTCCGCTTCGTACGCGTTGAGGAGCGAGGCCCTCGCGCGGACGCTCTCGAGGCGCTCGACGAACGCGGTTTCATAGAGGTTTTTGGCGCGCTCGATCGCCGCGTCCGACAGCGGTTTGTCGCGCACCGCGGCGAGCTCCTTGTCGACGGCGGCTTCGATCTTGTCGAGCGACACGCCGGGGCGCGCGAGCACGGCGACGACGAACCGCGAACCGAGCGTCCCCGACTCCTGGCGCGCTTCGACGCTCTGCGCGAGCTTCTGCTCGTAGACGAGCGCTTGGTAGAGGCGGCTCGCCTTCCCTTCGGCGAGCGCGGTGCCGAGCAGATCGAGCTCGGCGTCGCCCGACGCGAAGTGCTTCGGCGTCTGCCACGCCATGACGACCTTCGATAGCTCGACGTTGTCCTCCATCGTCTCGCGCACGATCTCGGTGAGCGTCGTCTTCGTGTCGGAGAAGCCCGGCGCGCCCGGATCGGGCGATTTTCCGCGCGACGGCACGGTCCCGAACCAGCGGTCGATCTTCGCCTTCGCGTCCGCCGCGTCGAAGTCCCCGGCGACGACGATCGACGCGTTCGCCGGATCGTAGTGGCGCGCGAAGAACGCCTTCACGTCGTCGACGGTCGCGGCCTCGAGATCGACGTGCGAGCCGATGACGGGGTGGTGGTACGGGTGCGTCTCCGGATAGAGCAGCTCGGGCAAGCGGAGCTCCACCTTGCCGTACGGCGTGTTCTCCGAGGTCTGACGGCGCTCGTTGCGGACGACGTCGCGCTGCGCGTCGAGCTTCTCGCGCGTCATGAGCGGGCCCAGATCTCGGAGCCGATCGGCCTCGAGCCAGAGCAGCAAGTCGAGGGACGTCGGCGGCCCGACGTCGTAATAGTCCGTGCGATCTTCGCTCGTCCACGCGTTGTTCCAGCCGCCGGCGGCCTCCATCCAGGCGTCGAACGCCTTCGGCGGCGCGCGGTGCGTGCCCATGAACATCAGGTGCTCGAACAGGTGGGCGAAGCCGGTTCGACCGGACACCTCGAAGCGCGAACCGACGCCGTAGGACACGTTCACGACGACGGTGGGGATGGTGTGGTCTTCGTGGAAGATCACGGTCATGCCGTTCGGCAGCGTGGATTTCGTGAACGGGATGGATACGTCCGCGGCCTGGGCGGTGGCGATCGGCAGGGCCATCGCCGAGAGGAGGAACGTACCGAGCCGGAGCGCGCGCGAGCGGATCGACATGCGCGGGCGATCTACCACAGCGGGCGGCTCGGGGCGTCGCGGCAACGCGACGCGGGGGCGTTGCTCCGGGGGTGGGGACGCACGGCGGACGCACGGGTGGGCGCATGGCCATGGGCGGTTCACGCGGGCTCCCGCGGACCGCGCGTCGCGCTATCGTGCGCCGCATGAACGACGCGCCGCCGATCGCTCGAGATGGCCGCGATCGCCGCGATCGCCGCGAGGGCGGCCGCTGGACGCGCGCGCAACGCCTCAAGAACGACGCGCTCTTCGTCCTCGCGACCGTCGCCTTGGCGGTGGCCTCCGTGCTCCCGAAGCGCGCGCTCGCCTTCGGCGGCGTGCTCTTGGCGCGCATCGCGTACGTGCTCCTGCCGCGCGCGCGCGCCACGGCGTTCGCCAACGTCGCGGACGTTTTTCCCGCCCAGAGCGCCCGCGAACGACGGGCCCTCGTCCGACGGACCTACGCGACGCTCGGCCGCTACCTCGGAGAGACCGTGGCGACGCTCCGTCGCGATCGGCCCGCGTCCATCCTCCCGTTCGCACCTGGCGCCCGTGAACGCCTGGCGGCGCTCGTCGACGAAGGGCGCGGCGTCGTGCTCGCCTCCGCGCACCTCGGCCCTTGGGAGAGCGTCGCGTCGACGCTCGTCGGCAGCGGATTCCCGCTCACCGTCGTCGCGCGCGAAGCCTACGATCCGCGCTTCGACCGGCTCTACGAACGGCTGCGCGACGCGCGGGGGATCCGCACCCTCTACCGAGGACGAAGCGGCGCGGCCGTGGGCCTGGTGCGCGCGCTGCGGCGCGGCGACGTGCTGGGGATCCCCATGGACCTCGCGTCCCGCGTGCCGAGCGTCGACGTTCCGTTCCTCGGCCGACCGGCGCCCACACCGATCGGACCGGCGCGGATCGCGCTCCGCACGGGAGCCCCCGTCGTCGTCGCCACGCCCGTGCCGCACGAAGGAGGCCTCGCGCTCGACGTGAGCGTCGTCCGCATCGACGATCCGACGCCGTCCGACGCCGCCGAACGCCTCTTGACCGAGCGCATCAACGACGAAATCGGCGCACGCATTCGCGCGATGCCCGCGTCGTGGGTCTGGATGCACGATCGCTGGCGGCGCGATGGGTGCGCCGCGCGACCGCCCACAATGTAGCGAAACTCCAGGCTTTGCGGGTGCGAGCGCGAAATGGTTATGCTGCACCCGGCATGGCGGAAAGAGTCTTGCGGCTCGTCGCGAACGTCGACGTGCGCGCATTCAAACTCGACCCGACCGACGGGTATTTGCTCTCGCGCATCGACGGGCGGCTCGGTACGCGAGGCCTGTCCCTCGAGACCGGCTTGCCGGAAGACGTCGTCGAGCGATCGCTCGAGAAGCTCGAGACGTTGGGGATCGCCGAGCCCGTCGACGGATCGCCGAGGGCGCGCGCGCAGGCGCCCGCGAAGGCCGCGCCGATCACGCCGAACGATCCGCCGAAGGCACCGCGCGCGAACGATCCCCCGAAGGCCCCCGCCGCGCCGACGCACGAGGCCCCACGCGGCGCGCGCGCGAACACGCCCCCACGGACGGCGCCGGCGAAGGTCGCCAGCGTCTTTTCCCGCCCGACGGTCCGTCCCGCGGCGCCGCTCGGAGCGCCGACGCCGGTGCCCGCGTCGATGCCGACACCTCCGCCGGCCGCGCGACCAACACCGCCCGTCGCCGCGACGACGATGTCGTTCGACGACCTCGCGCTCGGCGGACCGAAGTACGACCCGCGCGAGCTGGAGGAGGACGTCGATCTCACCGTCGAGCAGAAGCGCAAGATCCTCGACCTGTACTACCGCCTCGACGATCTCGATCACTTCACCGCGCTCGGCCTCACGCGCGACGCGGACAAAAAGGCCGTCAAACGAGCCTATTTCGAGCTGGCCGCGCTCCTCCACCCGGATCGCTACTTCAAGAAGAACCTCGGTTCGTTCAAGGCGAAGATGGAGGTCGTCTTCGATCGCGTCACCGACGCGCACGACACCCTCACCGATCGGGACAGGCGCGTGACCTACGAAGCGCAGCTCGCCCGCGAGCCGACGACCCAAGGCATGGAAGTCCTGCTCGAGCGCGCCCTCGAGGAGGCGCGACGAACGAGCTCGGTCCCACCGAACCCTGGCATTTCGGCGATTCCGCCGCCGCCCCGCGCCTCGTCCTCGCCCCCCGAGCGCGATCTGCGGGCGCGCTCCGTCATGCCGGCGGCGCCGTCGTCGATCCCCGTGCAACCCGGTCCCGTGAGCCCCGAAGAGCTCCAAGCACGGCGCGAAGCCCTCGCGCGCAAGCTGCTCGGGGTTCGTCATAGCGCGCCGCCGTCTTCCGAAGGAGCGATCCGCGCCTCTCAGATGCCCGGCGCAGCGAACGCCTACGCGCCGTCCGACGCCGTCGAAGCGTTGAAGCGGCGGTACGTCGAACGGGCGGAAGGAATCGCGGTCGCACAGGCCCGCGCTCACTTCGAACGCGCCGAACGCGCCCTCGAACAGGGCGACATCGCCACGGCGTCGGCGTCGTTCCGAGCGGCGGCGGAGCTCTCGCCCAACGATCCGGAGGCCGCCACGCGGGCCGAAGAAATCCGCCGCGAAGCGGAGGAGGCGATCCTCGCGAACGCCGCCAAACAGGCCGACGAAGACGAGAAGGCCGGGCGCCACCTACAAGCCGCGCGGGCGTGGGAGAAGGTAGCGAAGATCCGGGTCAACGACCCGTACGCCCACGCCAAGGTCGCGCGCCTCTTCCTGAAGGCCGAGGACGTCAACCTGCACGAGGCCGCCGAGCACGCGAAGAAGGCCGTCCAGATCGACCCCCGAAACGTGGACTTCCACGTGACGCTCGCCGAAGTCTACCTTCGCGCCGGATTGAAAACTTCCGCCCGGAAGGCGGCCGAGACCGGACTCACGGTCGCGCCGGATCACGCCGAGCTTCGTACGCTACTGAAAAGAACGGAAAAAGCCTAGAATCGCGCGGACGAATTCCGGGCAGGCGCGCGCATGGCGTACGCTTCCAGCGTCGTCGCTCCTCCCAGTGTCCCCGGCCGGGTCTCTTCCAGTATCCCCGGCCAGGTATCCTCGGCGGTCGTCGACGTCCCCCGCGCGCATGCGTACTTTCGCTTTTCGGTCGTTGTAGACTCGAGGGTCGAGCAAGGAGAACGAATGGACAAGGTCATCGGCATCGACCTCGGCACGTATCCCCGGCCAGGTATCCTCGGCGGTCGTCGACGTCCCCCGCGCGCATGCGTACTTTCGCTTTTCGGTCGTTGTAGACTCGAGGGTCGAGCAAGGAGAACGAATGGACAAGGTCATCGGCATCGACCTCGGCACGACGAACTCGTGCGTCGCCATCGTGGAGAACGGAAGCCCCGTGGTCATTCCGAACCGCGGTGGCTACAAGACCACGCCTTCGATGGTGGCCGTGACCGAAGCCGGCAAGCGATTGGTCGGGCACATCGCCAAGCGCCAGGCCATCACGAACGCGGAGAACACGGTCTATGCGGCCAAGCGCCTCATCGGCCGCAAGTGGAACTCGCCGCAGGTCAAGAACTCCATCGCGACCTCGAGCTACCGCATCGTCGAAGGCCCGCACGCCGACGTCCGCATCGCGCTCCGCGAACGCGAGTTCAGCGTGCCGGAGATCAGCGCGATGGTGCTCCAGGAGATGAAGGTCATCGCGGAGGACTACCTCGGCGAGACCGTGCGCAAGGCCGTCGTCACGGTGCCCGCGTACTTCAACGACAACCAGCGCCAAGCCACGAAGGACGCCGGCGAGATCGCCGGGCTCGACGTCATCCGCATCATCAACGAGCCGACGGCCGCCGCGCTCTCCTACGGCTTCGGAAGGAACGTCGAGAAGACGATCGCGGTCTACGATTTCGGCGGCGGCACGTTCGACATCTCCATCCTCGAGATCGGCGCGCACGGCGTCTTCAAGGTCATCGCGACCGCCGGCGACACGTTCCTCGGCGGTGAAGACATCGACGCGCGCATCATCGACTGGCTCGTGAACGGCTTCAAAGAAGAGCACGACATCGATCTCCGCCAGGACCGCATGGCGCTCCAGCGGCTGAAAGACGCCGCCGAGAAGGCCAAGTGCGAGCTCTCGAGCGTGAGCGAGACGGAGGTGAACCTCCCCTTCATCATCTCGCGCGGACGGAACGAGTCGCTGCACCTGCAGCGGACGCTCTCGCGGCGGATGCTCGAGGAGCTCTCGGCGGATCTCGTCGCGCGGACGATCGACATCTGCCAGCAGACGCTCGAAGACGCGCGCCTCGAGCGCGACGAGCTCGAAGAGGTCGTCCTCGTCGGCGGCATGACGCGCATGCCGAAGATCCACCGCGACGTGCAGGCGTTCTTCCGGCGCGAGCCGAACAAAGGCGTCCACCCCGACGAGGTCGTGGCCCTCGGCGCGGCGATCCAGGGCTCGGCGCTCGTCGATCAGAAGCAGGAGATGG
>JBGAHN010000232.1:0-6756 GCA_044226145.1 Labilithrix sp.
GGCTCGAGCGCGTCGTGCGGCCCCGGCAAGAGGGAGAGGCCGGGCACGTTCGTCGGCACCAGCGCGTCCATCACTTCTTGCGCGGTGCCGTCGACGGGCGGCGGCGACGCGAGGGCCGAGAGCCCGAACTGCGCGTGCAGGTTCGCGCCCGTCGGATCGGCGTCGACGAGCGTGACGCTCTTGCCGAGCTGCGCGAAGTACACCGCGAGGTTCTGCGCGAGGATGCTCTTGCCGACGCCTCCGCGACCTCCGCCCACGGCGATGAGCCGGCGCGCCCCGCGAACGCCCTCGATCTGCTCGAGCTCGACGGGCGGGGGCAAGAGGCTCTCTTCGACCGGCTGATCGCTCATACGTTCTCTCCGTGGGCCGTGCTCGGCGAAAGGCGCGTGCGCCGCAAGAGACCGAAGACGCGCGCGCCGAGCTCGGACGGACGGAAAGGCTTCGGCAAGAAATCGTCGGCGCCGCAAGCGAACGCCGCGACGAGCTCGCGCGACGAGGCGCGATCGGAGAGGAGGAGCACGGGCACCGGCGCGCACGCCCGATCGCGCCGCAACGCGCGGACGAGCTCGAGCGGATCGGCGGACGGCACGTGCCCGTCGACGACCACCGCGTCGAACGCCACCGCCGTCAGTCGCGCGTTCGCCTGCTCGACGGACACGACGACGTCGACGGCGAGGCCGATCTCCGAGAGCACGGCCGAGACCGTCTCGCGCACCGTGGCGGCGCCGGGCGCCAGCAGGAGGATCTTGGCGCCCGCCGGGACGCGGCTCGATTCGATGGGGAGCACCGATCGGGGCGCCTCGTCGTCGCTCCGCGCGTTCCCCACGGCGCGCGCGACGGGAACGGACGCCGACGCCGGGTTGCGCATCGACCGGGGCGCGTCGCACCGCGCGGCGACGAACGCCTGGAGCCGGTCCCAGTCCCGCGGTTCGAACTCGATGTGGGGATCGCCGGCCGCCCGTACGCCGCGCGCCGCCGTCGCCGTCGCCCTCTTTCGCGATCCGATCTCGAAGAGGACGAGCACCCACTCCCCGTCGCGCACGCTCTCTCCCCGCGGGAGAGGTAGCGAACCTCGAGTCTCCTCGAGCGCGCTGGCGAGCCCGGAGATGTCGTCGTAGCGGAAGACGATGCTGCGCACGGTGCGCCATACCTAGCCGCGCCCACGCTTTCGCGCAAAGCCAACACGGACGAACCCCCGACGACGTGGCGTGCCTCGTCCACGCCCCTCCGCAACGCCGACGCGGACGCTCCGTCGAGGTCGTGATAAGCTGCGCCCGCGCTCATGGTTACCAAATCGTTAGTCCTCGGAATCATTGGCATTTTTGCAATTTCCGGGTCGACCTGTGGCAAGTCGAACCCCGGGGACGCGACGAAAGAAAAGCCGGACGTCGGCGCCGAAGCTGGTCCGGAGGTCACGCTCGCCGGCGTGGACACGTCGTCGCTCACGGCGCGCGAGAAGCGTGAGTGGTCGACGTACGTTTCGGAGTTCCTCTCGCCGTGCCAGAGCGCGCCGGTCTCGATCGCGCAGTGCGTCCAAGAGAAGCGCGCGTGCTCCAAGTGCCTGCCCGCGGCGAAGTACGTCCTGCGTGGCGTCCGCGAAGGCATGACCCGCGAGCAGGTCGAGGAGCTCTACAAGAACCGCTTCGACCCCGCGAACGTCAAGGACGTGCCGATCGACGATTCGCCCGTCGAAGGACCGGCGAACGCGCCCATCACGATCGTCGAGTTCGCGGACTTCGAGTGTCCGCACTGCGCCCAGGTGTCGCCGCTCCTCGACAAGGTCGTCCAAGATCGGAAGAGCGACGTGCGCTTCGCGTTCAAGTTCTTCCCGCTGCCGGGGCACGCCCACGCGGACATCGCGGCGCGCGCGGCCATCGCGGCGTCGCGGCAGGGCAAATTCTGGGAGATGCACCACCTGCTCTTCGCGAACCAGGCGCGGCTCGAGCAGTCCGATCTCGATGGCTACGCGAAGCAGCTCGGGCTCGATCTCTCGCGCTTCCACGCGGACATGCAGTCGAAGGAGACGACCGACCGCATCGCGCGCGATCGCAAGCTGGGCGAAGACTTGAAGATCGACGGCACGCCCTCCATCTTCATCAACGGCCGCAAATTCGACGGTCGCCAAGAGTTCGACGATTGGATCGATCTCGAGCTCTCGAGCATGGGCGAAGCGCCCAAGGGCGGCGGCAAAGGCGACACGTCGGGCGACGAACCGAAGGCCGGCAAGGACGCCGTCGCCCCCTCCAAGGCCACGTCGCCGGCCGACGCCGGCGCGAAGACGGATGCGAAGACCGACGCGAGCACCAAGCCCGCGACGGCCAAACCCTCCCTCGACGCCGGCGCGAAGTAAGGAGACCCACGGATGTCGCGATGGGTCGCCGACGGCTGCGGGTGCTTTCCGACGGGGCGCAACTACCCCGGCATCGCGCACCTCCTCAAGGTCGGCGTCCGCGGCTTGGCCGAAGGCTTCTCCCCCGACGCGCCGTGGGAGGAACTCGAGATCGCGCTGCTCGACGTCGAGACCACGGGCCGTGACGCCTCCGTCGATCGCGTCGTCGAGGTCGGCATCGTCTTCCGCCGCGGCGACGAGTTCGTCAAACACAACTGGCTCATCGACCCCGGGATCCCGATCCCCGCGGAGGTCTCGGCGATCCACCACATCACCGACGACATGGTCCGCGGCAAACCCCGCTTCGAGGGCGTCGCCCGCGAGATCGCCGACGTGCTGCGCGGCCGCATCCCCGCGGCGTACAACGCGCCCTTCGACCGCGCGTTCATGATGAACGAGTTCTCGCGCGTGAAATACGACACGGCGGGCATCGCCGCCCTCACGCGCGAGGTCGAGTGGATCGATCCGCTCATCTGGGCGCGCGACATCCAGTCGAACGAACGCTCCCGCTCCCTCGGCGACGTCGCCGCCCGCCTAGGCATCTCGCTCGACAACGCGCACCGCGCGCAAGACGACGCCGAGGCCGCGCTCCGCGTCCTCTACGCTCTCGGTCGCGATCCGCGGGTCCCTCGCGGTTACGGCGCGTTCGTCCTCGAACAGCGCCGCATCGGTCAGCTCCAAGCGGACGCGCGACGGCGCTGGCGTAGCTGAGGAGCGACGAGTGGTCCTGACGGCGGCAAGTCTGATCGCCCTCGCGCTCGTCGGCGTGTTCGCCGGCCTCGTCGGCGCGCTCGTCGGGATCGGCGGCGGCCTCGTGATCGTCCCCGTCCTGCTCTACGGCTTCTCGTTTCCGCCGCACGCGTCGGTCGCCGCATCGCTCGTCTCCGTCGTCGCGACGTCGACGTCCGCGAGCACCGTCTACGTGCGCAGCGGGCTCGCGAACATGCGGCTCGGCATGTCGCTCGAGGTCGCGACGACGCTCGGCGGCCTCACGGGCGGTCTGCTCGCGGCGCAGCTCTCGGGCACGACGCTCTCAGCCGTGTTCGGCGTCGTCATGGGCATCACCGCCGTCCTCATGATTCGTGGTCGCGACACCGTTTCGAAGGGCGCCAAGCGCGCGCCGTCGATGACCTCGGCGCACGGTTGGGAGGAGCGCGGCGCGCTCGCGGGTGGGTACGTCGACGAGCGCACGGGCGAGGTCATCGCCTACCGCGCCGAGCGCTTGCCGCTCGGCATGCTCGTGTCGTTCGTCGCTGGCGGCCTCTCGGGTCTGCTCGGCATCGGCGGCGGCTTCCTCAAGGTCCCGGCGATGTCGCTCGGCATGCGCGTGCCGATCCGCGTCGCCACCGCCACGTCGAACTTCATGCTGGGCGTGACGGCGTCGACGAGCCTATTCGTGTACTTTGCACATGGTGACGTGCACCCGCGCATGTGCGCGCCCATCGCCGTCGGTGTCGTCCTCGGCGCGCTCGCGGGCGCCCGCCTCATGTCGCGCGTCCCGGTGAAGCTCCTGCGCACGCTCGTGGCGGTCGTCCTCTTGGTCGTCGGCGCGCAGATGCTCTGGAAGGCGGTGACCGCGTGAGCGCGACGCCTCCGAGCTCGCCGCCCCCGAGCTCACCGCCTCCGACCGACGCCGCGCACGAGGGCGAGGCGCGAACGGGCGAGCAGCGCGCCGTCGTCCTCCTGCTCCGCGGCGGGCTCGTCGTGTCGGTCCTCCTCTTCGTCGTCGGATCGATCGTCGGCCTCGGCGGTTCGCCCGAAGCGCCCGCCGTGACGTTCGACACGTTCGCCCACGCCCGGTTTTCTGGCTCGACGATCGCCGGCGCCGGTGTCCTCGTCCTCGCGACGACGCCGCTCGTCCGCGTGCTCTCGCTCTTCGTGCTCTGGATGAAGGAGCGCGACTACCGCTACGCCGCCGTGGCCGCGTTCGTCGCGCTCGTCCTCCTCGGCGCCATCTTCGCCGGCCGCGGCGGCTGATCCGCGCGCCGGACCGTGGTCCCGAGCGCGCCGGGGAGAAGCCTTGAGAAGCCGACCCTTCGGAGCCCCTCCGCTCAAAGCTCGACGACGTCGCGCGCGTCGAGGTGCGCGAGGATGTTCGCGTCCGACGTCGCGAGCTTCCATCGTCGCGCCCGCGCGTGGGCCACTATGAGTCGGTCGAACGGATCGCGCGTCCACGGCAGATCGTGCGCTTCATCGAACCAGCCGCGCGACGGCGGTTCGTCGAGCTTCCACCGCGCGCCGTCGGCGAGCTCGCGTGCCGACGCGACCCCCTTGAGGCGCACGCGCCCGAGCTCGGCGAGAAACTGGACCTCGAGCAAGCTCGCGGGAGAAGCGTAGAGCCGCGCCTTCGACTTGCCGAGCGCCCGCGCACGCGGATGATCCGCTTCGAGCCACAAGAGCGCGTTCGTATCGAGCAGGATCATGCGTGCTTTCGCCGACGACGCGGCGTCGCGAGCTCGGCCCCGCCGCCCGGCGACCAATTCCACGACCACGATCCGCTCTCGACGTCGGGATCCGCGAGCTCGACGCGCGGTTTGCGCCGCGTCGTCGGCAAGGGCTCGGTCATGGCGCTCACGACGAAGCGCACCCCGCGCCGTTCGATCACGACGAGCTCTCCGGCCTCCGCGATGTCGAGCACCTCGGCGAGGTGCTGCCTCGCGAGCGCGACGGAGTAGCTTTCCTTAGCCATATGTACAATGTACATAGAATATCGAGGCCGTCAAGCGGCTGGCGTCCAGAGCCACGTCGAACACGCGGATCACCGGATCGTTCGACGTCGACGATCGCGTGCAAGAGGTCTTCATTCACGTGCTCGCCGCGATCGTGACCTCCCGCGATCCGGCGAATTTGTCCGGGTTCATCACGTCGATTGCAGTCCTCGATGTCGAGAAGCCGAAAGACCGTCGCGAGGTTCGGCGGCTTCGATGGTCGCGTCGAGGAATCGACGGCTATATTCGAGCCGTGGAACCGCAGCTCGTTCGCCCTTCGGGCGCTCGACGTCTCGTCGTTCGGTGCACCGCGATCGACGACACCCTCGAGATGTTTCCCGTGGCGTCGATCTTCTTCTTCCGCGCGAAGCTCGACGCCGAGCTGCTGGTTCGATCGCTCGAGCGCGCGCTCGCCCACGTCCCGGTCTTCGCGGCGCGCATGGAGATCGTCCGCGGAGCGAGGTACATCCGATGCGAGGGTCAGGGAGCCCAATTCGCCGTCGCTTCGTCGGAGCACGATCTCGCCGCCGCCATTCGAATGGCGAGAGAGGGGAGCGGCCGATGGCTCGTCGACGCGATTGACCCTCGAACGGCGCGGGTCGGCCGCTCACCGCTCTTCAACGTACGCGTCACCTACTTGGCCGACGGCTCGACGGCGATCGGGTGCTGTTGGCATCATCCCATCGGCGACATGCATTCGTTCATGCTCCTCATGAACACATGGGTCGCCGCCGCGAGAGGAGACACCCTCCCGGAGCCGTTGCTCGTGGAGGATCGCATCGCCTACCTCGACGAACACCTTCCGCCGGACGGCAGCGACGTCTCCGCCGGGCGAGTCCTCGGCATCGGAGAGCTTTTCCGATACGCCTTCTACTTCGCCGGCGACGCACGACGGAGACGGATGGTGTCCTTGTCCTTCGAAGACGAGGAAATCGAGCGCATGCGCTCGGCGTACGGTGGGCGTGGCGCCCGCGTCAGCGACAACGACGTGCTCTGCGCGCACGTGTGCGAGGCGATTGCGACGGGCGATCCCGTGGTCCAACGACGCGCCTTCACCATGTCGGTGAACATTCGCAAGCGCTGTGGTCTCGCCCCGTCGCTGATTGGCAATCTGCTGGACGGAATCACGGTGGTCGTCGCGAACACGGACGACGCCGCGACGATCGCGGCCAACATCCGCCGAGAGCTCGATGGTTTTGCGGAACGGCACTTGAAAGTGCGGGCCATCCAACGGTGTGCAAACCAGCTGAGCGCGTTCGATCGCCGGCGATGGGTTCCGGCGCACTTCGATCCGTTTGGGCGGAATCTCCTTCTCACGAGCTGGAGCAGGTTCGGCGTCTACGACGTCTCTTTCGGGGACGCCCGGCCGTACTTCTTCATGCCGCTCCCAGAATTTCCGGTGCCGTGGATCGCCATCGTGGTCGAAGGCTTGGAGGGCCGCGGCCGGCTCGTCGTCGTCTCTCTACCGACCGAGGTCGCCGATGCGTTGACGACCTCCGAGACGCTCGCCCGAATCCACCGCTTCCGCGGTCGGCCATGAGCTCCTGGCGTCAGCCGCGCTTCTTGCTTCGCAGGACGGAGAGCAAGAGGTTGCCGAAGGGATGACGCCACGAGCGATGCGGGACCACGCGCGACAGCCCGCGCGCGATCTCGTACGAG
>JBGAHN010000233.1:0-6799 GCA_044226145.1 Labilithrix sp.
GCGTACCTGCACGGCCTGCAGGGGTTTCCGAAGAACGTCGCGCGCGGCGAGCGGTTCGCGGACAAGGCTTGCCACGCGGGCAGCTCGCTCGCGTGCCAACTGCTCGAAGGGGAGCACGCCCCGTAAGGACACGCCCCCGTCGTTCGCGTCGCCTCCGCCGAGAGCGGTTGGCGGGCCCCTGCGCGGTCGCAGGACGATGGCTCGCGGTCGTCCGAGGCTCGCTCGATCAGCCCTCGTCGTCGTCCGATTTCTCGCCGCGGAGACCGAGGGCCCGCGACTTCTTGTAGAGGTGGCTCCGCTCGAGATCGAGGCCGCGCGCGGTGGCGGCCATCTGCCCGCCGTGGTGCGCGAGCGCGTCTTGGATGATCTGCCGCTCCGCCTCTTCGACGAGGACACGGAACGGCACCCCCGGCCGGAAGAGCCCGGTCGCCTTGACGGGCGCGCCGCCGGGCAGGCACGTGCGCACGTCGGCGCCGCGGATGACGTCGTCGGGGGTCAAGATCACGAGGCGCTCGATGAGGTTCTTCAGCTCGCGCACGTTGCCTGGAAAGCTGTAGTTTGCAAGCACCTCGATCCCGTCTTGCTCGAAGCGGATGCCGGGGCGATCGTTCGCCTTCGCGGCGAGCTCGAGGAAGTGACGGGCGAGCGTCGGGATGTCCTCGCGCCGGGCGCGGAGCGGCGCGATGTGCAGCGGCACGACGTTGAGCCGGTCGTAGAGATCCGCGCGGAACGCCCCGCTCTCGCACGCCGCGACCAGATCGCGGTTCGTCGCGGCCACGACGCGCGTGTCGACCTTGATGGTCTCGTTGCCGCCGACGCGCTCGATCTCGCGCTCCTGCAAGACGCGCAAGAGCTTGGCTTGCATCGGTAGCGGCATGTCGCCGACCTCGTCGAGGAACAGCGTCCCGCCGCTCGCGCGCTCGAATTTTCCCCGCCGTTGCTTCGTCGCGCCCGTGAAGGCGCCGGCCTCGTGCCCGAAGAGCTCGCTCTCGATGAGCTCGCTCGGCAGCGCGGCGCAGTTGAGCTTCTCGAGCGGTCCCTTCGCGCGTGGCGAGAGCTGGTGGATGGCGCGCGCGACGAGCTCCTTGCCGGTGCCGCGTTCCCCCGTGACGAGCACGCTCGCCGAGCTCTTGGCCGCGCGACCGATCTGCTCGACCAGCTTGCGGATGGCGACGCCTTCGCCGACCAGCTCGCCGGCGCGCCCGCTCGCGGCCCTGAGCTCGCGCGCCTCGCTCTCGGCGCGTTCAAGGCGGAGGGCGGTCTCGACGGCGATGAGCAGCGCGTCCGTGTTGATGGGCTTCTCGAGGAAGCTCATCGCGCCGAGGCGCGTCGCGCGGACGGCGGTGTCGATCGTCGCGTGCCCGCTCATCATGATGACGGGGACGTCGCTCTTGGCGGCGCGGAGGTTCGAGAGGAGGGTGAGCCCGTCGCCGTCGGGCAGCATGACGTCGAAGAGGCAAAGGTCGTAGGTGCGCTTCTTGAGCTTGTCGTCGGCGACCTTGACCCCGCCGGCGACGTCGACGGTGTAGCCCTCGAGCGTCAGGGCCTTCTGGAGGGTCGTGAGGATCGAGGGCTCGTCGTCGACGACCAAGAGATGCGCGTGCGGCATGACGGATCGAGCCTACCGGTTTGGTGGCGCCTGCGACAGCGACGCGCCACGGATCGTCGTCCGGAGCGAAATCCGCCGTCCATGAAAAGGGGAACCGCTATAAGCTGTCGGCCCATGCGTTCGTCTTCGCGGATGTGGCTTCTCGCGCTGTCGCTCGCGGCGGCCGCTTGCGGTTCGGGCCGAGGGCCGGCGACGCCCGTTCATTCGACCGAACGCGCGACCGAGGCCGGCGCCGAGGTCAGCGAGGATGCGTTCGCCGGGGCGGTGCGCGATCTGCTCGCGAGCCCACCGGGCAGCCGCGAACGGCAGCTCCGGCTCCAGGGCGTCGTCGCGCGGCAGATGTCGCGGGCGGCGTCGCGCTTCAAGACGAAGGACGGCGATCGCGCGCTCGCCTCGATCGCGGGCGCGCTCTACTTGGTGCACGCCGGGGAGCTCACGTCCGACGTGCTCGGTCCCGATGGGGCGTCGGCCCTTCGCGCGGCGTCGGCCGAGTACGCCAAGCGCGGGGACGAAGGCCGCGCGCGCGCCATGTACGAGATGCTCCTGCGGATCGCGCCGCCGGCCGAGCAGGCGGACATCAAAGCGCACCTGGATGCCATCGCGGCGTGGGTCCGCGACACCGGAGGCGAGCACCCGGTGCAGATCGCCGGGGCGCGCGAGTCGGCGGCCGTGACGCGCCATCTGCTCGAGCCGAGCATCGAGGCGCGCGACGACGCGGCCGCGAAGACGATCGACTTCGTCGAGCAAGCGCTCGCGTTGCGCGCGACACGTCGGGCGCGCGGGACGCCGATTTCGCGCGAAGAGGGGATCGAGGCGGTGCGGGCGCTCGAGACGGGCACCACCGTCCTTGCGGCCATCTACTTGCGCAACGCCGATCCCGACGGCGCGCTCAAGGCGCTCGAGCGCGAGAGTCTCCGCGAGGTCACGCGGCCGGAGCTCGTCAAGGCCATCGAGGCCGCCGCCGAGGCGCCGGATTCGGCCAAGTGGCTCGAGCTCGCGCGCATGATCCAGCCGCCGCGCCCGTCGCCCGGCGAGGAAGAGCAGGATTTCGGCCGCGACGGAGAGCTCTTGCGGGCCGCGTCGTTCACCGCGGCGGTGGAGGCGTACCGGCTCGATCCGCTCGCTCCCGAGCCGGCGGCGGCCGTGGGCGCGATGCTCGCCGAGCTCGGGATGTGGGAGGCGGCGCCCGTCGTGCTCTCGGACGCCGTGAAGGCCGCCAAGGATCCGAAGTTCGCCGGGTTCGCGCTCGTGCTCACGATGTCGGCGTTGGGGCGGGCGCTCGGCGCCGAGGAGCCCGCGAGCGTGCGGCGCACCTTCCGCGCGTCGGCGCCGCTGCTCGCCGCGGCGGACGCGATCAAGGGGACGTCGCCGAGCCCGGCGAAGGTCTACGCGATGATGAGCGAGATCGAGCTGCGGGACGGCAACCTCGACGAAGCGCGCAAGCTCGCGATCGCCGCCGAGCAGCGCGAAAAGACGGGGAGCACGCTCCTGGTCCTCGCGCGCCTCGACGAGCATGCGCAGCAAGCGAAGAGCGCGGCGGCGCGGCTCGACGAGGCGCTCACGACCGAGGACGTCGTCAAGGATCCGGCCCTTCGTGGAGAGGTGCTCCTCCTCCGCGGGGACATCGCGCGGGACGTCGGCGACGTGAACGGGGCGCGGGCGACGTTCACCGAAGCATTGCGCGATCTGGCGAAGGCGCGGAGCGCGACGGAGTCCGAGGCGCGCGCGCGGATCGAACGCCTGGTGGCGCAGGTGCTCGAGCGCTTCGGCGCGGACGCGAGCGCGCAGAAGGCCCTCGAGCGCGCGATCGAAGCGGCGCCGCGGAACAAAAGGCAAGCGGCGGCCACCATCGGAGAGCTCGTGGGGCACGCGTTCGTCAAAGCCGATCTCGAAGGCTCGCGCGAAGGGCTGGCGCGTGGGCTCGCCGCGGATCTCGAGGACGAGGATCTCGTCTACTACGCGCTTTGGGTGCGCTTGCTCGAGCGGCAGATGAAGGTGGCGAGCTCGGGATCGGAGCGCCTGCTCGCGCAGATGTCCGCCGATCCGCGGTGGACGGGCAAGCTGGCGGCGTTCGGCACGGGAAAGCTCCCGGCCGCCGAGCTCGTGCGCGCGGCGGCGACGCCGACGCAGAAGACCGAGGCGCTCTTCTATTCGGCGATGGAGGCCAAGATCGCGGGCGACGCGAAGGGCTCGAAGGAGCTGCTCGAACAGGTCACCGCGTCGCCGGGCATCGAGCTCATGGAGTTCCGCTTCGCGCGCGAGATGCTCCGAGGCCCCGCGTCGCCGCTCGGTCCGGTCCCCGACGTCGGTCTTCCGTGACGTGAGCACGCGGGCGGCTTCCTCCCTTCGTCGCGCCATCGATTGGGGCAGCCTCGGCCCCCTTCGCATCCGTGCGCGCATCGTGGCCGAAGGCGTCTACGCCGGCGCGCACCGCAGCGCGCGGAAGGGCGCCGGGGTCGAGTTCGGTGGTCACCGGGCCTATTCTCCGGGCGACGATTTGCGCTGGCTCGACGTCCGCTCGTTCTTGCGCCATGGCCACTTGCTCGTCCGGCAGTTCGAGACGGAGACGGATCGCGCGCTCCGGCTCGTCGTCGACGCGACGTCGTCGATGGGCTACCGGGGATCGCGCGCTCCGGGCGCGAAGTTCGCTTGGGCATCGCTCGTCTCGGCGGCGCTCGCGCGCGTCGCGGTCGGCAGCGGCGATCCGGTCGGTCTGGGGTTCATCGGCGGGAGCTCCCGCGTCCGCTCGGTGCCGGTGCGCGGCGGCCGAGAGGCGTTCGAGCGCATCGTCGACGCGCTCGAAGCGCAGACCGCGGAAGGCGACGCGCTCGCCGAGCCCGACGCGCTCGATCGGGCGTTCGGCGGTCTCGTCCGCACGGCGCGCCGCGGCTCGGTCGTGGTCGTCTTCAGCGATCTGCTCGACCTTCCGCCCGAGGCGGCCGAGCGCGTGTCGGCGATCGCGACGCGCGGGCGCGTGCTCGTCGTCGTCCAGACGCTCGATCCGGACGAGGCGACGTTCCCCTTCGAAGAGACGGTGCGCCTGCGCTCGCTCGAAGGGACGATCGTGACCGTCGAGGCCGACGCGTCCGCGCGCGCGACGTACCTCGAGCGGCTCGAGGAGCTCCAGGAGTCGTGGCGAAGGACGCTCGCCTCGCGCGGCGCGAAGCTCGTCAAGATGACGACCGACCGCGATCCGGTCTCCGCCGTCCGTTCGATCGTGGAGGCGATGGCGTGAGCTTCGTCACGATCTTCGCGCTCGCCATCGCCGCGCTCGTCGCGGCGCCGTACCTCGCGCACCGGCTCCGAAGGCAGCGCGCCGACGAGCGTCCGTTCGCGCCGGCGCGCCTCGTCCCTCCCTCGCTCCCGAAGGCGCGTCGCCGCTCGCGCCTCGAAGATCGCACGCTTTTTTCGCTTCGTGCGGCGTCGATCGTCGCGCTCGCGTTGCTCGGGGCGTCGCCGCTCGTGCACTGCTCGCGGCTCGCGATGAGCCGGTCCGGCACCTCGGTCGCCGTCGCGATCGTCCTCGACGATTCGATGAGCATGCGCGCGGAGATCGACGGCGCGTCGCGGTTCGAGGCGGCCAAGCGCGGCGCTCGCGAGGTCCTCGCGTCGCTCCGCGAAGGGGACGCGGCGGCCATCGTGCACGCGGGCTCTCCCGCGCGCGTCGGCCTCGCGGCGACGACGGACATCGGCGCCGCGAAGGTCGCCGTCGAGAGCGCCGCCGCGACGGATCGCGCCACAGATCTCGACGGCGCCATCGCCATCGCCAAGACCCTCATCGCGGAGCTCCCGCAGGTCGACCGCCGCATCGTGGTGCTCAGCGATCGGGCCGACGGGAACCCGAACGGTCCGCCGCTCGGCGCGGACGCCGGCTTGCCCGTGTGGGTGGCGATGCCCGAGCTCGCCGGTCCCGTGCCGAACGGCGACTGCGCGGTGCTCTCTGCCGATCGCCTCGGCGGGCACGTGCGCGCGCGCTTCGCTTGCTCGTCGGCCGACGCCGCCAAGGGGCGCGAGGTGCGGCTCGAAGACGGCACGAACGTCGTCGCCCACGCGCCGCTCCCGAGCGCCGAATCGGGCGAGATCTCGCTCGCGTGGGCCGGAGACGACACGCGGGCCGAAACACGGGATTGGTTCGTCGCGCTCTCGGGCCGCGACGCCATCGCCGCGGACGACCGCGCGCCCGTCGTCGTGGAATCCGGCCCGGCGGCGATCGCGGTGGTCAACGCGACGCGCGACGCGGCGATGACCACCGGCGGCGCGCCCATCGTGGAGCAGGCGCTCGCGGCGCTCCGCGTCGATCTCTCCGTGCGGCCCGTCCCGCAGATCCCGGATCGGACGGAGGACATGACGAGCTTCGCGGCGATGCTCGTCGAGGATCCACCGGGACTGACGCCCGAGCAACGGCGCGCTCTCGCAGCGTACGTCGATCAAGGCGGCGTGCTCCTCTTCGCCCTCGGACCGGCCGCGGCCTCCGCGCCCCTCGGCGCGAACTTCGAGCCGTTCCTCGCGCGCGCCGTCGCGTGGACGATGCCGTCGCCGGCTCCGGGCGTGGGTTCGTCGAGCGTCGCGCCGTTCTTCGGCGAGTCCTTGCCGAGCCTCGAAGATCTCGCGCCGCGGGGCCGTACGCGCTTGGCCGACGACGACGTCGCGGCGTACGAGCACCTGCTCGACTGGAGCGATGGCGCACCGCTCCTCGCCAGACGCCCGCGAGGTCGGGGCGAGATCTGGATCACCACGCTTCCGTTCTCGATCGACGAGAGCGATTTCGCGCTTCGCCCGGGGTTTTTGGCGCTCCTCGAGGGCTTCGTCCAGACGGCGAAGGAGCGCGCGGCGGTTCGCCGATCGGACGTCGGGAGCGTCTGGACGTTCGCGGGCGCGCGGACGGTCGAAGCCGTCGGCCCTCGTGGTCCACTCGCGGTCGAGCGCTCCGACGGCGCTTTCCGTCTGACACCCGAGCTCGCCGGCCTCTATGCCCTCACGGTCGACGGCAAGAGCGAGCGCCGCGTCGCCGCGCCCATCGCCCGGGAGCTGGATCTCCGTCCTCGCGCGATCGCGCCGGCGTCCGCTTCCGCGGAGATGGGCGGGACGACGGCGAAGGTCGACGTCTCCTGGGTCTTCGCGCTCGTCCTCTGGGCGCTCGTGGCCGTCGAGCTCGTCGTCCGCGCCCGCCCGCGCCCGCGCGATCCGGCG
>JBGAHN010000234.1:0-6697 GCA_044226145.1 Labilithrix sp.
CCTGTCGTGCGCACGACGGCGAACGGCACGCGGCGCTATTTCCACGCCAAGCGCGAAGGCGCGCAGAACCAGCCGACCGTCTACGTGCGCGACGGCATCGACGGCAAAGATCGCGTCCTCATCGATGCGTCGTCGTTGTCGGTGGACGGGACGACCTCGCTCGACTGGTGGTACCCGTCGGAGGACGGAGCGCTCGTCGCGTGGGGTCGGAGCGACGCCGGCAGCGAAGACAGCACGCTCTTCGTGCGCGACGTCGCGACGGCGACGGACAAGCCCGATCGCATCGCGCGGACACGCCACGCGTCGGTCGCGTGGATGCCCGACGGCAAGGGCTTCTACTACTCGCGCTACCCCGCGAAGGGGACCGTCCCGGCCGGCGACGAGGCGTACGGCCGGCACATCTTCTTCCACGCGCTCGGTCGCGATCCGAAGGACGACGTCCTCGTGTTCGGCGAGGGGCGGAACAAGACCGACACCCCGTCCGTCGAGGTGTCGCCGAACGGCCGATGGCTGGTCGTCACCGTCTACATGGGCTGGGACAAGAGCGAGGTCTACGTGAAGGATCTCGCCAAGGGAGCCGCGGCGCCGTGGAACGTCGTCGCGGCGAACGTGCCGGCGGTCTTCACGCCCATCCCCCGCAACGACAAGCTCTACGTCAAGACGAACGACGGCGCGCCCCGCTACGCGCTCTACGCCGTCTCGTACGACCGGCGCGAGCGCTCGGCATGGAAGTCGGTCTTGCCGGAGAACGAGGACGTCCTCGACGACGTCGCCATCGTCGACGGCGACATCGTGACCACGTACATGCACGACGCCGCGACGCGCATCGAGCGGTTCGGCCTCGACGGCCGCTCGAAGGGGCCCGTCCCGCTGCCCACGATCGGCTCCGCGAGCGTCACCGGCGCGTGGAACGGAAAAGAGGTGTTCGTCGCGTTCTCCTCGTACGTCGTGCCGCCGCGCGTGTACCGCCTCGATCTGGCGTCACCGAAGGCCACGCCGCCCGCGTCGAAGACCGCTCCTGCCGCCGCCACGGCCGCGCCGCCCGCGTCCCTTTCTCCGTGGGACGCCGTGAGCACGCCGTTCTCGGGCGACGAGATCCAGGTCGAGCGCCTCTTCGCGATCTCCAAGGACGGCACGAAGATCCCGATGTTCGTGGTCGGCGCGAAGGACTTCTCGCGCGACGGTCGGCGCCCCACCGTCCTCTACGGCTACGGGGGCTTCAACAACAACATGACGCCATGGTTCAGCGCCCGCGCGCTCACCGCGGTTCGTCGCGGCGTCGTCTGGGTGACCGCCGTGCTCCGCGGAGGCGGTGAGTTCGGCGAAGACTGGCACAAGGCCGGGATGCTCGCGAACAAGCAGAACGTCTTCGACGACTTCATCGCGTGCGCCGAGACCCTCGTGGCGAAGAAGATCACGAGTCCCGACCAGCTCGGGATCATGGGCGGATCGAACGGCGGGCTCTTGGTCGCCGCGGCCATCACGCAGCGGCCGGATCTCTTCCGCGCGGCGCTGTCGCTCGTCCCGCTCACGGACATGGTCCGCTATCCCCAATTCAAGATCGCGCAGCTCTGGGTCCCCGAATACGGCGACCCTTCGCGCGCGGCCGACTTCGAATGGCTCTACGCCTATTCGCCCTACCACCACGTGCGGAGCGGCGTGCGCTATCCGTCCGTGCTGTTCACGACGGCGGAGAGCGACTCCCGCGTCGATCCGATGCACGCCCGCAAAATGGCCGCGCGCACGCAGGCCGCGCAGGCCGATCCGTCGCGCCCCATCTTGCTGCGCGTCGAGACGAAGGCCGGGCACGGCGCGGGCAAGCCGGTCGACAAGATGGCCGACGAGCTCGCCGACGAGTTCACGTTCCTCTTCCACGAGCTCGGCGTCGGAGTACCGCGCAACGAGGGCGCGCCGGGCTTCGAGCACGGATTCTGACCGCCCCGCTGCACGCGGGATGCCCTGCACCTTCGCGTACCGTCTTCGACGAACGACGCCGCGCCGTCTCTCGTACGTGGTCGCTCGATGACCGACGCGGTGCTGCGTCCTCGTAGGTGGTCGCTCGATGGACGGCGCATTGTCTCTCAATTGACTATGGAGGGCGCGCGACCGCGGTCGGTACGTTCGATTCCCTAAGGGCTTGCTTCCATCGCAAAGCCTGAATCGGAGGGAACGATATGAGTCGTGAGAAGAGGCAGCTCGGCGTGGGCTTGGGGATCCTTGCGTGTGTGGGTATCTATGCGGCGTGCACGCCGAGTGCGACGGACACCGACCCTCCGTCGACCAACGGCGACCAGGACGGCGGCGCGACGACGAGCGATGGCGCGACGACGAGCGATGGTTCGACGTCGGACGACGGCGCGGTCCCGGAGGACGGTTCGACGCCGACGGGCAAGCCGATCTCGAGCTGCACGACGGCCACGCTCTGGGCCGGCAATCCGACCTACGACGCGCCGGATCCGAGCACGCGTCCGGCGGACGGGACCGGCATCCTCGAGGATCCTCCGCTGCAATGGGGGAGCCTCACGTTCGTCGGAGACATGCTGTACACGCGCGATACGGGGGAGATCTGGGCGGTCGACACGTCGGCGGCCTCGCCGGTCGAGCGCCGCATCATCGGTCAAAACGGCGGCGACGAGGTCACGATCAAGTTCGGCAAGTGCGCCGACGCGCGCCTCGGCGCGATCGAGGGCATCGCGGCGCTCCCGGACGGCTCGCTCGTGGCGCCGGACGCCTTCGCGAACGCCGTCGTGCACATCGTGAACCCGACGGACGCCGAGAGCTGCACCGTCGAGTCGTGGGCCGGGACGAACGCGGATACGTCGTTCAGCGGGATGAACTATCCGAACCTCGGCGACGTCGACGGGCCCATCGGCACCTCGCGCATCGGCTACCCCACGGCGATCACGACCAACGACGCCGGTGAGGTGCTCTTCTACGATGGCCAGTCGAAGAAGTTCAAGAAGATCGCCGCCGACGCGGAGCACACCGTCTCGACGATCGGCGCGATGCCGGACGGTCTCGACATCTGTTACGGTATGGTCAACGCCGGGGGCACGGTGTACGCGCTCGGCTACGGCGGCAACACGACGAACGTCTACAAGATCGACGGCGGGGCCATCTCCAAGGTCGCGGGCGGCGATCCGAGCGCCTGGGACGGCCTCCAGACGACGCCGCAGCTCGGCGGGCTCACGACCGACGGCACCAACCTCATCGTCGCCGGCATGGGCTTCGTCTGGCTCGTCCGACCGACGGGCACGATCACGCACATCGCCGGCAGCGGCGAGCGCGTCGATCTCGTGAAGGCCGGCTACGATCCCATGGCGCCGCACCCCGCGCTCGAGGTCACGCTCAAGCCGCGGGCCGGCGCGAGCGAGGCGGCCGTCGGATCGCCCGACTACCTCGGGTTCAAGGACGGCGCGATCTACTACCGCGGTCACGGCACGAGCACGGCGTCGTACGTCGAAAAGATCGACTGCAACTGATCGACGGCGGGATCACGTCTTCGTCGCATAGACCTTGGCGGCGAGCTCCGCACGGGAGCTCACGCCGAGCTTGCGAAAGACGCTCGCGATCTGATTCGCGGTCGTGCGGAGCGAGGTCCCGCGCTCCTCGGCGATGCTGGCGTTGTCGCGTCCGTCGAGGAGGAGGACGGTCACCTCCCGCTCGGCCGGCGTGAGATCGGCGAGGAGGGGCGTCGGCGGCGCGCTCGACAGCGGCTGGACGAACAGCACGCGACCCGGCTCGATCTCGTAAGCGACGAGTCCGGGCGGGGGCTCGGTGGGCAGGGGACGTTTCACGCGTCGCCCGAGGAGGGCTCCGTCGCGAGGAACTCCTGGTAGGCGTGGATCAAGGCCGGGCGCGACGCGACCCCGAGCTTCTTCGCCGCGCGCGCCAAGAGGACCGCCACCGTGCCGGTCGACAGGCCGAGGTCGTAGGCGATCAGCTTGTTCGAGTGCCCCATCGCCGCGCACGCGACGACCTGGCGCTCGCGTTCGCTGAGCTCCTTTCGGTCGGCCGTCTCGACGCGGTTGTCGTGCGCGAGCAGGAAGCGCTTGCCGTCGTGATCGAACCAGTCGACGAGCGACCATTGGCCGCGCACCATCGCTTGCCAGAGGGCGCCCGCGCCTTCGGGATCCACGCGGCGCATTCTCCCGCGCGCGCGATCGATCGATCGGGCGGCCGTCGCGAGATCCGCGCGGGCGGCGATCGTCTCGGTCGTGCCGTGTTCGAGCTCGCCGTTCGGCGTCAACACGGCGAGCGCCGCGTCGGGGGTGGTCTGCGGCTGGTTCCATCGCAGGCGAGCGGCGGCCCCGACGTGGGCGGCGAACCGTGTCCACAAGCTCCGGGCGCGGATGCGAAACCCGCTCGGCACGAACGAGGTCAAGAGGATGCCGCTGTTCGGCGTGACGTTGGCGCGCAGGCCGAGCGAATCTTCCCCCGGCATGCCGGAGTCTCGAATGCTCTGACCGCAACGCTCCGCGCCGACCACGCGCGAGAGCAACGTGAACACGTCGCAGCGGTACGCTTGGTGTTGCTTCTCCACCTCCGCGGTGTCGTGCATTCGCCGAAAATCTTCGAGCGTGAGCGGTCGATCCCCCACGCTCACGACCTTGCGGAGCCTGGTTTCGGTCTTCGGAAGGAGCTCGTAGACGAGCGCCGAGGTGGCGCCCTCCGCGTTGAACGAGGGGGCGATCGTGCGCACGAGGCCTTCGAGCCACGCCGACTCGTCCGAGGAGCGATCGTAGGCAGCTTCGATGGCCGCGATCAGGTCGAGCGGCTGCACACGAAAACTATCCGTGCTGGAGTTTTCGATGTCAACGACACCGCTCTTGTCGTCCAGATGACTATGGACGACGCGACGTCGATGCCTGCGCGTGATTTCTAAGCCGCGCGCGCCGTTCGGGATTCGGAGATCGTCGTGTGCGTGGCGGCACGACGGGGACGCAGCCCACGTCGCGCGTTCGTGACGGGAGCGGCGAGCGACGCGGCGACGGCCAGGCCTCCGAGGGTCAGGCGAGGCCCGCTCGCGGTGCGCTGGACCAACTCGGCTCGTGCGAGTTGGGCGAGGGCGCGGCGAACGTCCGACGGAGATCCGCCGACCCGCACGACGAGATCGTCGACGGTGATCGGGCGGCGCCCGCCGCGGTGGGAGATGGTGGCTCGGAAGAGGGCTCGGAGGACGGACAACGCAGGGCTCATGGACGTGGATTATGTTCAGTACTGAACTGTTGTCCAAGTTTGTGAGGTCGATTTTTTCGGCCTTTTCGGACAGGGGGATTCTCTTGTTCAGGGGCGCGAGAGCGGCGCTCCCCGTGGCCGACGACCACCGAACGACAGCCCTCGAGGGCGCGCCCGAGGGGAGCGAAGGCGCCACCTTTGGCAGGGTTGCTCGTGATAGACCCGCCCGGTGAGCTCTTCGCGCGCGCGCCACGAAAAACTCCTCGCCCAGCGAAAACGTGAAGCGGGCGAGCTCGAATCCAAGACGAGCCTGGTGGCGCGGGCCCGCCTCTTCGTCTTCTTGGCGGTCGTCGGCGTGGGGATCGCCGTCGTTTGGGGGCGCCTGCCGCACGTCGTGTGGCTCGCGGACGCCGCGCTCGGGCTCCTCTTCGTCGTCCTCGTCGTGTGGCACGCAAGAATCCACGCGTCGCTCGAGCGAAGGCAGGCCGCCGTGCGGTTCCACGAGCTCGCGCTCGCGCGCATGTCCGATCGGTGGCGATCGTTTCCGTCGCTCGGCGAGCGGTGGGCGAGCGAGACCCACCCGTACGCCTCGGATCTCGACGTCTTCGGTCGCTCGTCGCTCTTCCAGGCGATGGACGGGACTTCGACGCGCTTCGGTGAGGAAGTGCTCGCGAAGTGGCTCTCGGGAGAGCACGCGCAGAAGACTCCCGAGACGGCGGCCGAGGCGTTCGCGATCGTGCGCGAGCGTCAGGCGGCCGTGCGCGATCTCGCCCCGAAGCTCGAGTTGCGCGAGGAGCTCGCCGTCGCCGGAAGCCTCTTGCTCGAGGACGCGAAGCCCGATCCTCGCCCGTTCGTCATGTGGGCCGGGCAGACGAACCCCGGCGGACGCCTGCCCGGGTGGCTCCGGATCGTCGCCGTCGTGCTGCCCGTCGTCTCCATCGTCGCCGTCCTCGCGAGCTCGTTCGGCTTCGCGCCGCGCGGGACGTTCGTCGTGCCGTTCGGCCTCTCGCTCGCGGTGCTCACGGGGCTCCGGCCGAAGCTCGCGCCGATCCTCGACGCGGCGTCGTCCAAGGAAGGCGCGCTGTCGCGGTTCTCGGGGATGCTCGGGCTCATCGAAGGCGCTTCGTTCGAGGCGAACGCGCTCCGATCGCTCCAGGAGCGCCTCCGGCAGAGCGGCGTGTCGGCGACGAAAGAAATGGCGTCGCTCGCGCGGATCGTGGGCTTCCTCGACGCACGAAATAACGAAGTATTTCGCTTCTTCATCGGTCCCTTCTTCATGTGGGATCTTTGGTGCGCCCTGGCGCTCGACGCCTGGCGCGCGAGGGCAGGGAGATCGGCGTTCGGGTGGTTCCGGGCGCTCGCGGAGTTCGAGGCGTTCGCGTCGCTCGGGGCCTTCGCGTTCGAGCACTCCGGGTACGCGTTCCCGACGTTCGAGGAGACGCCGGTCTTCGACGCGAAGGGCCTCGGCCACCCCCTCATCGACGGCGACAAGCGCGTCGGCAACGACGTCCTCATCGAG
>JBGAHN010000026.1:0-47757 GCA_044226145.1 Labilithrix sp.
GGTTACGGACCGAGTATTTCCGCCGAGTTCCGAGCAGCGCGAGGCGCGACGACGACGGATACTGAAGTATCCGGAGGAGGAGCAACGAAGCGATGCGACGGAAATCGGCGGAAAGACGACGGGAGTAACCTGTTCGGTGTTCTAGAGGCCGCCGTCGTCTTCGGGTTCGCCGCCGTCGTCGCCAGCGTCGTGACCGGCGTCCCCCGACGACGCGTCCTCCGTCGACGCATCGCTCGAGGGCGTCCCCTCCGATTCGCAGACGGCGGACCAGACGTCCGCGACGCGGCGCTCTTTGCAGACCTTCGGCGGCGCGCAGGGCAGCCCGCATTTGCCGCAATTGGCCGCCTGCAAGAGATCCGTCTCGCAGCCGTCCGACTCGCGGCCGTTGCAGTTGTCGTAGCGCTCGTGGCACTCGAACATCACGCACGCCCCCTTGTTGCACGTGGCCGTCGCGTTCGAGAACGAGCAGCGGTTCGTGCACGAGCCGCAGGAGTCGGCGCTCGACGCGATGTCCGTCTCGCAGCCGTCCTTGGGATCGGCGTTGCAATCGCCCCGCCCCGCGTAGCAAGACGCGACGGAGCACTTGCCGTCGGCCGAGCACACCGCCTGCGCCCGCGCGAGATCGCACGGCGAGCAACCGATGGCGCCGCACCCGTAGTCCGGGTTCCCCTTCGAGACGCACGCGTCGCCGCACAGCTTCGTGCCTTCGGGGCAGACGCCGTCGCTGTAGTGATCGGAAGACGACAGCGCGCACGCCACCGTGAGGCTCACGGCGACGGCGATGAACCCGCGCGACCAACGGAGAGACCTGTTCGGAATCACGTTTCCCTTCCATCCCGCGTGAGCGGCGGGCACATGTCGAAACGACGGGGCGACGGCGCGCTCAAAACGTCCCGCTCCAAACGGCGTGCGCCCCGTCGCGATCGGGCACGACCACGAAGCCCGTCTTGGGCGCCTCTTTCGGGCGCGACGGACGCGTGAGGTAGACGATGCCGGCCGCGACCAGGCCCGCCGCGCCGACGCCGAGGGAAATGTTCGCGAACAAGTAGTCCTTCCGGACCGCGTCGACGTCGGAGCTCGCGCAGACGGGCGCGCACGAGCCGAGATCGTTCTTCTTCGAGTTGCCGCTCGTCCCGAACCACGCGAACCCGCCGGCGCCCAAGAGGCCGACGCCCGCGAACACGTACGTCAGCGCCGGGACGGGGCGCTCCATCTCCACGGTTTCGGCGGACCTCTCGGTCTTGGGCGTGACCCAGCTCGCCGTGAGCGGACGGTTCTTCTCGCCCGCGCGCACGAGGACGGTCTGAACGATCGGGGATTTGCCCTTCGTCGAAAACGCGAATTGGTGCGGCCCCGGGTCGATCTCGATGGGGGCGCCGGTGAGGCGGTTGGCGATCGGCTTGCCGTCGACGCGCACGACGACGTCGATGAGATCGCCTTCGTCGCCGACCGCCTGGACGACGACGCTCGGGATGTTCTTCTCGTTGTCCTCGTACATGCTGACGCAGTCCGAGCGAACGACCCTCGGGCAAGCCTCCTTGCCGCAGGCGAGGAGCGCGGCGCGGGCGGCGAGGACCTTGCCCTTCTGCATGAGCACCTGCGCCTCCTCGTGGGAGGACAAGCAGGCCGCCGTCGACGCTTCGTCCGCGCGCGCCGCGGGGAGCCCAGCGAGCGACACGACGGCCGCGAGCGCGAGCGAAACACCCGCGCGGTAGCGGCTCGTTTTCTCGGGAAGAGAGAGGACGGCGCGGGGATTTCGAGCGTGCGAAGGACCGGGCGCCGAAGAAGGAATCAAAGACATTCGGGGAACACGCTCCGAACACCGCGTTCGTTGATGTAGAAGGGATTCGAGCAATCGCGCTTCGGCTTCGACGGCGTTTCGCTGCCCGTCGAAGCCGTCGACGGTGAAGAGGTCGTGGTCGACGGCGTCGTGCCGGCGTGGGTCGTCGGACGATGCCCGCTCGTGGAGGCGCCAGCCGGACGCGAGGTCGGAACGAACTTGCCCGCCGTCGTCGGATTGGCGGTCGCGGTCGACGCCGCGTTCCCCGCGACGGCCGCGGCGTCGGCGGACGTGCCCGCGCTCGGTGCAGCGCCCGTGGTCGGATCGGGGGTCGTGGTCGGAGCTCCGGGGATCACGCCGAGGCCCGCCGACGCCGAGGCGTTCGCCGTCGATGCCGCGCCCGTTCCATGACCGTCCGAACGAGCCGCGGAGATCGCCTCTCCCGAACCCTGTCCCGTGAATTTCGGCACGACGACCAAACCAATCACGAAGACCAACACGAGGGCAAGGAGGGCCACCGGGAGCAGACGCCACTTCGATTCCTTGCGCTCTTCGATGTCGCCGGACGCCGCGACGACGCCCGACGACGTCGTCGACAGGCTCGCGCCGGGCGGACCGAAGTGCAACGCCGACGACACGCCGGTGGGCGGCGTTCCCTGCGTCACGCTCGACGGATTCAACGACGGGAGCGATTGCAGCGAGGGCGCCGGCAACGCCGCGAGCGGCACCGGAGGGCCCGCGAGATCGACGGTCTTCAATTGCTCGTCGATGAATTTCCGACGCGCCGCGCGCGGCTCTTCGAACACCTTCTCCATGTGCCGAACGGCGTCGCGGATCGACGGTTTTTCGGGCAGCGCCGCGAGGTACGCGTCGATGTCGGCCTGGAGCTCGAGGCAACTCGCGTAACGGTCTTCCTTCTTGAACGCCATCGCCTTGCGGCAAATCGCGTCGAGGGCCTCGGGCACGTCGGCGTTCACGTCCTTCGGAAACGGGATTTCGCCGCTGATGACGGCCGTCATGACCTCGACGTCCGAGCGCTCCCGCCAGAGGCGCTGGCCGACCGCGGCCTCCCAGACCATGGCTCCCGCCGCGAAGACGTCCGCCCGGCGATCGACGTCACGGCCGGTGAGCTGCTCGACCGGCATGTAGCGGACTTTGCCTTTGAACGTGCCGTACTCCGTCTTGTTCGACTGGGTCGCGGCCTTCGCGACGCCGAAATCGAGGACCTTCACCTGCCCGTCGAACGACACGAAGATGTTGTGCGGAGAGAAATCACGATGGACGAACGCCAGCGGCGTGCCGTCGAGATCCTTCGCTTCGTGGGCGTAGTGGAGCCCCGTGAGGGCTTCGGAGAGGATCCGGAGGTGCACCGCCTCGGGGATGCTCGCCTGCTGCCGGCGGCTGCGATGGACCGTCTCGTTCAGCGTGTAGCCGTCGAGGTACTCCATCACCATGATCTCGACGCCATCTTCGTTGATGACCTCGAACGTCTGGACGATGTTCGGGTGGTTGAGCCGCGCCGCCAAGCGCGCCTCGTCGAGGAACATGGCGAGCGCCGAAGGGTTGTCGACGACCTCGGGCCGAGGAATCTTCAGGACGACGAGCTTGTTGAAGCCACCTCGCCCCTTCATCACCGCGAGGTAGACGTTCGCCATGCCGCCCGAGCCGAGCGCGGCGATCAGGCGGTATTTGCCGATCGTCGTCGAGCTCGCCACCAAAGGCTCCGGACGTGCGCTGTCCATGGGTCAACAGAGTAAGTGACGGAAAGACCCTTTGGAAATGAAGACGGTAGGTCGCACGGCGCGCGTTTCCGGCGGGGCAGGTTGGGCTCGAACCTCGCCAAGTCAATGATTTTACGTACAAAGTTGCCAATACACCGAAACGGTCGAGGTTCCTTGCGCCGGTCGGCGAGAGAAAGAAAATGCCCGGCTCGCCGGCGTTTCCGTCGGTCACGTTCGTGCGCGAACGCCGGCGTGTACCGACGGTGGTGCATGCAGCGCGTCATCCGAATGGCTCGATAAGGATGACCGTCCTATGATGGAAGGTATGGCTTCGGACGACCCGATCACGATCCCTCCTCCGGAAGGAGAAGAGGATGCTTACAGCGCGGCGACGCGCGTCGGATCCATCCCCTCCGACCTCATGGCGAAGTTTCGCGAGCAAGGGCTCCTGCCCCCGAGCGAACCGGCCTTGCCGATCGCCGAGGCGACCGAAGAGCCCGCGACGGACGGCGGTGAGGCCACGCTCGCGGCGGCGCCGGACGAAGCGCGGGCGCCGGACGAAGCGCGGGCGCCGGACGAACCTACGGCAGACCACGGTGCGAGCGCGGCACTGGCGGCGCCGGCAGCCATCCCGGCCACACCTGCGCCCATCGCGCGCGCATCGGCGCCGGATCGATCGTGGATGTTCAGCGCGCCCGTCGCGTTGGCCGGCGGGGCCACGCTCGTCATCCTCGGAACGTTGGCGTTCGTCGTCGCGTTCTGGACGTTCGGATGACACGCGGCGGACGAACGACGCGCACCGCACGGCGGACGAGCGGCGCGCGGGGCCGCGTCAGCCTTCGGGGCCGAGCGGCGTCGTGGCCGCCACGGGCGTGACCTCGACCGACGCGTCGTCGGCCACCGTGGTGGTGCCGAACAGGTGCGCCGCGACGCGTCCGCCGATGGCGAACGTCGCCCGTTCGGCGCGACGCTCGACGACGCAGTTCGGCCCGTAGTCGAGCACGACGGCGATCACGGATTTGCCCGTCGCGACGTTCTTGACCCTCACGCGCGCGAGGCATTCGGAGCGCCCGCCCGCGCCGCCGACGAACCACGTGATGCGCTGCTCGCAGACCTTCCCCGTCTCGAGCGGCGTGCAGAGACCGCCCGTCCGCGCCTCGGCCAAGCACCCGGGCGCGCAGAGGACGTCGTCGGGATCGTCCTGCGGCTCCCCGTCTTCGTTCGTCCAGCAGCCGAAGGACCGAACGCCGTAGACGTTGTCCGCCGTCTTGTCGGTCGCGTACGGACCGGGGCACGCGCGCGTGCTCGGCTGGGCGCCGCGTTCGACGGCTTCGCGCGTCGGATCATCCCCCGTGCTGCACGCAACGACGGCGAACCAAGAGAAGGCAACCCAAGGGATCAGCCGAAGCGGGCGCGACCGCCGAGCCTCGTTCGAGCGAACACTCACGCCCCGAGTGTCGCGCGAAACCGGGGAGCTGTCACCTTCTCCGGCCGCCTCAGCTCGAGCGCTTCGGGCGGGGGATCATGATCCCTTCGCGCTCGAGCATGGCGCCGAGCGCGCGGAAGGCCTCGGCCCGACCGAACTGGAGGAGATGGCCGCCGCTCATCGTGATGAACTCGCTGCCGAAATGACTCGCGATCCGCTCGGCGTGCGAGGTCGGCGTCACGCGGTCGTTCTCGGCGCCGACGACGAGCGCCCGCGTCTTCGGCAGGAGGAGCGGGCGCGCGAGCGGGCTGACGACGCGGTACACGCGCTCGAGGCTCTCGTGGAGGGCGAGCATCGAAGGCCCTTCGCCCAAGCGCCCTTGTTCGCGCGCGAAGTCCGCGATCGACGCGAGCGGGATCATCGGCATCACGAAGTCTATGGCGGTCGAGACCGTCGCGACGAGCGCGGAGGTGTAGCCGCCGAGGCTCGCGCCCATGATGCCGACGTGCGGCGCGCCCCGCTCGCGGAGCCATCGCGCGAGCGCGACGATGTCGGCGGTGGCTTGACGGAAGCCTTCGTTGGTCCGCCGCGGATCGGAGCTCGGGAACGGCGGCGCCCCGCGACGACCGCCGCCGCGCATCGCGTGGAACGGCAAGATCGGGAGCGCGACGTCGAAGCCGCGGCGAAGCAGCCAGCCGATCGGCCACTGCGCCTCTTCGAGCATCCACTGGCCGCCCATGTAGCCGTGGACGGCGATGAGCGCGGGGCGAGGTTTCCCCTTCGGGCCGAGGAAGAGGCGCGCGTGCGCCGTCCGGTTCGCGACGTTCGCCAGGTACCCCGACGCGACGCCTTCGAAGAACGGCTCGAACGGGCTCGGCCACGACGCGTCCCACGCGCCTTCCCGCACGTGGCGCAGGGTCATGTCCGCCGCCTTCGGATCCGGGAAGAACGGCGACGGCAACGGGAGCAGCGAGGCGTCGCCGTAGATGCGCTCGATCTCGACGAGCGCACCGAGACGCTCGGCATGGCTCATCGTCTTCGTGCGGGCGCGATCGCGAGCGCTACGGACGTGGATCGCGAACGTCATCGCGCGATCGACCGTGGCCGCCGCCGATCCCATCACCTTGCGCCACGCATCCATCGTCCCTCAAAGATGGCACGCGCGGAGGGCACCGCGCACGCGAATCCGGCCCGGAACACGACGCGCCGAGGGAAACGAACAGGCATGACGGGGGCTTACGGGACGTAAGGACTGGCGCCCGGCGCGACCATCTTCGCGAACGGCCCCTGCAGGGTGATCGTGCGACCACCGCCTTCGACGTGCACGCGGCCCTCCTCCAGACGCGCCACGTTCTCGTGGGGACCGAGCATGACGACGAGCCGATCTTGAGAGTCGGGGGCGACGTCGACACCGACGAGGTGGCCGGCGTCGTCGAGGAGCAGCCGCGCTGCGACGTCGCCGTGCAAGCGGGAGCGCTGGCCGTGCTCCGACACGACGACGACGTGACCGAGGGCCGGATCATGGGCGTAACTCGAGGCGCGTTGCTCGGGCAGCATGGGTGGGATCGTACGCACCGGCCTCGCCTCGCGCCAGAGGGGTCGTCTGCGGGCTCCCTCGAGCGTTCTGGGAGGCTCGTCCGCGGAGGGTTGATTCGACGGCGCGCGCCGCATAAAGCGCCGGCAGGATGGAACGTACGAAGGTCGACCGCGCCCTCGAGGCGCTCGAGGAACAGCACGCCGACGACGACGAGCGCGCCGAAATGCTCCGGCGGACGCGCCGATTCAAGGCGAGCTGGGTCGAGCTCGCCGAGGCCCTCACCGAGGCGCGACGGAAGAAGAGCTGGCAGCGCTGGGGGTACGACTCGTTCGAGGCCTACTGCAAGGGCGAGCTCAAGCTGCGGGCCGAGACGGTCGACAAGCTCACGGGATCGTACGCGTTCTTGCACAAGCGGGCGCCGGAGCTGCTTCGGCGCGATCCCCTCGAAGCGCCGATGCCGAACTACCATGCCGTCGATTTCCTGCGCCGCGCCGAGGAGCGGGTGGCCGAGGACGACGTCGTCGTGAGCGACGAGACGATGGAGGACTTGAGGAAGCGCGTGCTCGAGGACGCCGCCCCCATCGCGACCGTTTCGCGCCTCTACAAGGAGACGCTCTTCCCCGTCAGCGAAGAAGAGAAGGTGGACCGCGAACGGCGGGACATCAAGAGCGCGGCCACGAAGCTGCGTGAGGCGCTGACGAACAGCCAATCCGTCCCGAAAAAGGTCGCCCGCGACGTGGCCGAAGCCCTGGCGCGACTGCTCGAAGAGCTGGAGGCCGAAGACGAGGCCGCGTGAGCGAGGCGACCTCTCTTCGATCCACCAAGTCACCGAAATTGCGGGTCATTTCGGAGACGATTTCGCGAAAACCGAGCGCGCCACGCTCCTCCCTGCGATCGCTTCCTGCGATGGCACGCCGTCGCGTGTCCACGCGCGAACGATGAGCGACGCTCGTTCGCATGCGGAAGGCAAGGTTTATTGCGTGGACAAGACGGGAACCACCTCGGAGAATTTTCGTCGTGTCGCCCGTTCGCGTCCTTGAACTTTGCCAGAACGAAGCTAGTTGAACGCGAGCTCATGAAGCGTTCTTCCATCGTTCCGATCTTGGGCGTAACGGCCCTCCTCCTCGCTTGCAGCTGTTCCTCGAACGACGACGTCCAGGACGACCCGGGCGCCGACGGCGGGGACACGACCGGTGCCGATTCGGGCAACGGAAAACCTGGTACCGGCGCCGACGGCGGGCCGAGCGACGACGACGGCCCGAAGCGCTGCGCGGAGCCGCCGTGCGAGATCGGCGAGCCGTGCATCGATCCGTCCGACTGCACGACCGACAAGTGCAAGCAAGGACAGTGCATTCCGTCCACCGGCGACGACGGCGTCAAGAACGGGGACGAAACCGACGTCGACTGCGGTGGCAGCGCCGTCCCCTGCCCGCCGGGCAAGGCCTGCGCCGGCGACACCGACTGCGCGAACGTGAAGTGCACGGGCAACGTGTGCCAGGAGCCCTCGAAGAACGACGGCATCAAGAACGGCACCGAGACCGACGTCGACTGCGGCGGTGGCGCTCCCACCAACGCTCCCAAGTGCGCCGCTGGCGCCAAGTGCAAGACGACCGACGATTGCGACAACGTCGCGTGCGCCGACGGCACGTGCCAGGCCGCCAGCGGGAACGACGGCATCAAGAACGGCACCGAGACCGACGTCGACTGCGGCGGTGGCGCCCCCACCAACGCCCCCAAGTGCGGACTCGACAAAGCCTGCAAAGTGAAAGCGGATTGCGACAACGCCGATTGCAACGGCGGCGTCTGCAAGGCGACGAGCAGCGACGGCATCAAGAACGGCACCGAGACCGACGTCGACTGCGGCGGCGGCGCCCCCACCAACGCCCCCAAGTGCGGGATCGACAAGGGTTGCTCGACGCACGCCGACTGCTCGTCGAGCGCGTGTGCGATCAGCGGCCCGAAGGCGGGCAAGTGCATCGCCGCCAAGAGCTGCGTGAACTACGCCGGCGGCTACACGTGCGGCAAGGGCACGGACAACGGCCTCAACGCGACGGACGAATACGAGAGCTGCTGCGACACCGCCCCCCTTTCAGGGACCACGCGGATCGATCGATTCACGATCACGGCCGGCCGCATGCGCGCCTTCATCGAGCGCTTGAACGGCGACGTGCGTGGCTGGGTGACCGCCAACAAGCCTGCTGGTTGGGGAACGACGAGTCCCGTGAAGCCGACGAATCCGAGCACGACGTCGACGAAGACGTACAAGTGGCTCGATGTCGTCCCGGGATCGGTCGACGAGGCCAACATGATGCTCGGGCCGTATTGGCTCGACGCACCGAACGATCCTCAGGATACCAACCAGGAGAGAGACGTTTCGAAACGCTCTTGCGGCAGCGGCGGCTACACGGGACACACCTACTGGGTTCCCGAACCCCACGACACCGCCGCCGCTCAGGTGTACAGCAAGGACGTCCTCGACACGAAGGCACTCAACTGCGTCAACTGGCACCTCCTCAAGGCCTTTTGCGCGTGGGAGGGTGGCCACCTCGCGACCGCCTCCGAGTTGACCACGGCGTACAGGAACGGAAGCGACGGCACCACGCGCCCGTGGGGCTACGCAGGGAGCTTGTACAACCAGGCCTACGGTCCGCCGAACGTTCCCTATGCTGGAGGCGTCGACTACGCGCAAGACGAGCGGCTCAATCACAACTACAACTACGGATATCCGGGCAATCAGCCCGCGAACAACGTGGTCACGTGGTGGATATCGCCGCCCGGTCGCTTCTGGAAGGGCTGGAACAAGAACAAAGTCGAGATCGACGGCAACCTCCTCGAGTGGACGGGCAACGGAGAATACAACTTCGTTTGGAGGCAGTCGTTCGAGCATCACCAGGGAACGACCAACAACGACGAGTGGCGCTACCAGTCGGCGAATCCCAACGATTGGCCGCGCGCCGAAGTCCCCAATGGCTATTACGCCATCGGTGGTCGCTGCGTGTATCCCTGAACACCTCACGAGGACGTCGCGCCCACGCGACGCCGTAACGATGCCGCCTCCGGTCGACCTCGCGGTCCCGGAGGCGGTGTTGTTTCGTCGGGTCGATCGCCTCAGGGCACCTGGAGCTCGATGACTTCGATCGAGTACGGCGGGAGCTTCGACTTGATCGACGAGCCTTCGATCTTTGCGTCGCCTTCGATGAAGCCCTGATCACCGCCCGTGTAGAGGAACGACTTGATCGACGAGGGCGCCGTGCAGCCGTCGAGCGCGATGCTCGCGTCGTAGGGGCGATCGGCGCTGAAGTTGAGCGCGACGAGCACCCACTTTTTGCCGGCTTCGTCGTGCGACGCGTAGAGCGAGGTGCCGCTCGGCGAGCTCGACGGGACGATGACGTCCTGGAAATGGCCACCGGCGCCGTCGTAGTTGCGGTACGCGCGGAATGCCCAATAGGCCGGCGTCGGCTTCTGCGGGAATCCCCAATAGAACGCGTGGCTCACGCCGTAGAGCGCGAACCGGCCGAGGGCCTCGGCGAGCGCGACGCCGCCGGCGATGTGGTGCTCGGCGCCGAAGTTGTATTCGCCGATTTGGAAACCGAGGCCGGGGTAATTCTCGGCGATGATCTCCTTCATGCGCGGGATCAGGTAGACCTTGTCCTTGATCCACGACTCGTCTTCGTAGCCGCGGTCCCAGAGCGAGCGCGTCGTGCGGAAGCGGACGTCGTTCGTCTTGCGATCGGTCTCGCCGCCGCCGTCGCCGCCCTTGCCGTCGGGGCCCTGGACGTTGTCGGCCTGCGGGTAGATGTGCACGTCGAGCACGTCGAGGATGCGAACGCCGGTCTTCTTTTCGTGCTCGGCGAGCTTCTTCAGGTACCAGGCGAGCAGCGGCATGTCGTCGTGCGCGCGCCGATCGGGCTTGAGCGTGAAGCCCTTCTCGTGGTCCTTCGCGCTGAAGAAGTACTCCCACCATCCCCACGCCGCGGGGCCCGCGATGAGCGCGTCGGGGTCGGCCTTGCGGACGGCCGTGCCGAACGCGATCGTCTTCTCGAGCAGCTCGTCGTAGGTCGTCGGATCGGGGTGCACGTCGCGGTGCGCGTGCATCCAGAGCGCGGGCTCGTTGTCGAGGATGTACTCGTAGATGAGGCGCTTGCCGCGCTTGAGATCGTCGGCGCGCATCTTCGCGACCCATTCGCCGACCATCTCGGGCGTGACCTTGATGCTCGTGCGCGTGGGATCGCCCGGCGGGATGAGCGTCTTGCCGTCGGGCTTCTTCCCGTTGCCGTAGTCGGGATGGTACTCGTCCGTCTTTTCTTGCGGACCGAACACGGAGACGGGGAACGACGCGCTCGTCGTGTCCTTGGCGATCCAGCCCATGATCGGCACGGTGATGACCGCGCGGCCGCCTTTTTCGGCGACCTTGCCCAAGAAGACGTCGTGCGAGTCGATCTTGATGTTCTCGAAGAACCACGTGTCGGTCGTGTTCCACGCGCCGAGCTTCGGGTTGTAGCGGCTCGTCGTGTTGCCGCCCCAGCGGTGCGCGGCGGCGCCGAGATCCTTGTCTCCGTCCGCCCAGGCCACGCCGAAGATCGTCGGGCTCACGGGCTGGCCGGGGCTCTTGCACTCGACGGCCATCGGCGTCATCGCGAAGATCTTCCCCGTCGTGGGGATGGGCCCGGCGACCTTGGCCGCGACGGCTTCCGTGATCACGGTCTTCGCCTGCTGGGTGCCGCCGTCCGCCAGGAGGACGACGGGGCCCGCCGCGGGAGAATCCGGCGCCGCACCGGACTCCGTCGTCGGCTTGCCGGTCTTCGAGCAACGCTCGCAACCGACGCCCGCACCGGCGATCGACAAAAGCCCCAGGAGCCCGAGCGCGGTTCGGGGCGAACGTTGGGGACGCGGCAGCGAGGAACCTTCGAACGTGCGTTTCGTCATGTCAGGGCAGATCTCCGGAGAGCGTCGTGAGATCGGCATACGCGTGCCAGGCGGCCTCGAGCAAGTCCAGTCTGCGCGACCGCGCCAACGACAGGTCCCTCCGGGCCAGGAGCACCCGCGTCAACTCGATTTTCCCGAGCTTGAACGCCTCGACGGACGCCTCCACCGCCTGCTCGAGCGCCGGCATCCCGTTCTTGTCGAGTTCTTCGATGGCCTTGCCGACGTTGCGGACCGCGTCGCGCGCGGCCTTCAACCGGGCGGCGACGACGTTCCGGAGGACGTCCGCGCGCGCCTGCGCCTGCGTGCGCCCCGCCTCCGCCCGCGCGATTTCACCTTGGAAACGATGGGTGATCGGGAACGTGAACATCAAGCCCGCGCCGTAGCGCATCTCGCCCGACGAGCCGCGGCCGCCGATGAGCTCCAGCGCCAGCGGCGGGAAGCGCTCGGTCTTGTACCGCTCGACCGACGCATCCCAGTAAGACTGCTCGCCCGTCAGCCGCGCGAGCGCCGGCGACCGCTCGAGCACCTGCGCGACGAACGCGTCGTCCCATGCGCCGCGCAGCTTCGGCGGCAAGACGTCCGCCGGCGCCGGCGATCCCGACTCCGAGAGCCCCGTCAACATCATCAACGTGGCCCGCGACGTCGTGAGGCGGAGCTCGGCCTCCGCGTGCGATTGCACCCACCGCGCGACCTCGGCGTCGGCGAGCGCCTTCTCGTAGATCGTCGTGTCCTTGGCCTCGAGGCGACCGGCAAAATACTTCGCCTCTTCGCGCGCGGTTTGCTCGCCGATGATCGTCTGCGTCACACGCTCGGAGGCCACGGCCACGTCGCCGTACGCTGCGACGACCTGCCCCGTGGCCTGCGCGCGCGCGTCGACGAGCCCGATCTTGCGCCACGCGATGAGTTTGTCCGCCTCGTCGATGCGCGCGCCCCGCTGACCGCCGATGTCGAGCGGGAAGTAGGTGTACGACAGCGCCTGCACGATGCCCGTGTCCGACGCGCGGTCGACCTGGATGTCCGTGTACGGGTTGCCGAGGATGCTCTTCCGCGCGCCGGCCATCTCCGCGTGGGCGAAGCCGACCTCGGCGTTCGCACCGACGACGTCGAGCGCGTGCGTGCGCGCGAGCTCGATCGCCCGCGGCAAGGTGGGCCACTCGGCCCTCGCGACGCTCGGAAAGAGGCAGGCGAAAGCGCATGCGACGACTCCAGCGCTCTCGGCGATACGGCGGCGAACGATCATCGATGAATCTCCTTCCCCCTTTCCACGACCGAAACGGACGCGCGCCGACGTTCCGTCGAAACGTCGGCAAACGTCCGCCGCCACTCTACGCCGCGCGCGCATGGAACGACGATCAAACGTCGCGACCGTTCCGCGATTTGTCGCAAAATGCATCGATTTTTTCGTTGTGACGCGCGCGCGAACACGGCAAAGACGACGCATGCTGAGCATCGATCTCACGGGCAAGCGCGCGTTCGTCGCTGGTGTCGCGGACGACGGAGGTTTCGGTTTCGCCATCGCCAAGTCCCTCGCCGAAGCGGGGGCCTCGGTCTGCGTCGGCACGTGGCCGCCGGCGCTCGGGATCTTCCAGATCTTGCTGCGCCGCGGGAAGATCGACGCCTCGCTCGTCAAGAGCGACGGCACGAAGCTCGAGTTCGAGCGCATCTACCCGCTCGACGCCGAGTTCGACACCTACGACGACATGGCGCCCGAGGTCCGCGAGAACAAGCGGTACAAGGAGTACGGCGACGTCAGCATCCAAGCCGTCGTGGAGAAGTTGAAGGCGGACTTCGGCGAGCCGTGCGTCGACATCGTCGTGCACTCGCTCGCGAACGGCCCCGAGGTGAAAAAATCGCTGCTCGAGACGAGCCGCAAAGGCTACCTGGCGGCCGTCGGCGTCAGCGCGTACTCGATGGTGTCGATGGTCCAGCGCTTCTCGCCCATCATGCGCAAGGGCGGCTCGTTCCTCTCGCTCTCGTACCTCGCCGGTGAGCGCGTCATCCCGGGCTACGGCGGCGGCATGAGCTCGGCGAAGGCGGCGCTCGAGAACGACACGCGGCTGCTCGCGTTCGAGGCGGGGCGCGCGCATGGCCACCGCGTCAACTGCATCAGCGCGGGGCCGCTCGCGTCGCGCGCAGCGAGCGCCATCGGCGTCATCGACGCGATGATTGAATACTGCAAGGAAAATTCCCCGCTCCCCGAAGCGCTCGCGGCCCGCGAGGTCGGCGACACGGCGGCCTTCCTCGCGAGCCCGCTCGCGAGCGGCATCACAGGCACCACCGTCTACGTCGACAAGGGCTACGCGGCGATGGGCAAAGCCGTCGGGAAATAGGCGCCGTTTCCGACACGTCGCACACCTACTTTTCCATGCTCGGCGGACGTTGTTGAGTCCGACGGGTGAGTGTGCCTAGGTTTCGCGTCATGAAAAAACGTTGCTTGCTCACGGCTTTCGCCGCTGGTCTCGTCGCGAGCGGCTCGGCGACGGCTTTCGCACAAGACGCCAAAGGATTCGGTCGCGCCGGAGAGCTCATCGTGAGCGCCGACCGCCTGCTGCCCGTGTTCAGCTTCACGAGCGGGACCAGCACGGACGACTCCAACAACCGCACGGTCGATTCGAACGTCAAAGGTTCGTCCTTCGGGCTGCTTTGGGGCTCGGAGTCGGGCGTCCCCGCGGAGTACCGCGTGCACTCGACGCCGCGGTTGGGCGTCGACTACGTGTTCGTCGATCACTGGACGATCGGCGGATCCATCGCGTTCGGCGTCGGCTTCGCGGGCTCGCGAACGGTCACGACGAAGGCCGGCGGCACCACGGCCGAGCAATCGAACGACACGCCGAGCACGACGATCTTCGGCATCGCTCCGCGCGCCGGGTACATCCTACCGCTCGCCGACACCTTCGCCTTCTGGCCGCGCGCCGGCGTCTCCTACTACACGATCAGCGCCGGTCAGGACGTCACCAACAACACGACGGTCACGAACACGGCGAACGCGTTCTCGCTCGACCTCGATCCGCAGTTCGTCTTCGTCCCGATCGAGCACCTGTTCTTGCAGTTCGGGCCGATGCTCAACATCCCGCTCTCGGGCTCGTACAAGCAGGAAACGAAGAGCGGCTCGACGACCGCGAGCGTCTCGAACGACTTCACGCTGTGGCATTTCGGCGTCTCGGCCGGCCTCGGCGGCTGGTTCAACCTCCTCTGAACCGCCGCGGCGTCGCCGCGGTTGCGGCGCGCAGGGACGTGCGGCGCTCGTCGCGTGGACGCTTTCGTGGGGAAAAGCGCCACGGGCGATCGCTGCACGACCGCATCGGCGACACCTCTGCCTCAGGGCCGTGGAGCCCGTACACCGACGTCCACGACGTCGCGCGATCGGTGGAAACCTCGGCCGCGCGGCCATTTCCGTCGCTTCGCCGTCCCTGCATCCGACGTCTCGAGCCTTCGTTTCGCGAGGGATCGCGCGGATGCACTCCCTGGCACGTGCCGTGCTTTCGCATCGGGCGCTCGTGACGACGTTCCGTCACGACCTCGACGACGCTTTCGATGCGCGAGCTTCGACTTTCCGGCGCGACCGGCAGATGCGGTGAACATGCACGACCCCGAACGAACGGAGGCTTCGATGGATCCTAGGGATCGCGACGGCCAACCGTCGCCAGAGCCCAAGCCTTCCACGTGGGAGAGCGCGTCCTCACCGACGTTGCCCGCGAGCGGCGCCGTCGTCCCCGCGCACGAGGTCGGCCGTCGCACGAAGGCCGGCCCGCCGCCGTTCGAGAGCGCGCGTGAGGCGGGCACGCGCGAGGCGGTCGCGAGCGCTGGTCCGGACTCCGAATCGATGCCGGTGTCGAGCCACGATTTCATCCTCGAACGCCGCGCCGACGTCCGTGCGAACGGCGGTGCTCGGCGCGTCTTCGAGGCGCCCCCGAGCGCGGCCGGAGGCGAACGCTCGAGCTCCGTGGCGCACGCCCCGACCGACGTGCGTCTGCCGGCGCGACCGCACGAGGATCCGCTCGGCGCGGTCGGCCTCCGCGAAGGCACGCTCGTCAACGGCACCTACCGCGTCGAACGCGCGCTCGGCGCCGGCGGCATGGGCGTCGTCGCGCTCGCCGTCGACGAGGCCCTCGATCGAAAGGTCGCCATCAAGTTCATCCGACCGGAGCTCTTCGCGTACCCGGAGATGCGCACGTTCTTCCACAACGAAGCGCGCGCGATGGCGCGCGTCTCCCATCGGAACGTCCTGTCCGTCTTCGCGTTCGGCGAGCACGAAGGAACGCCGTATTTCGTCATGGAGTACGTCGACGGACAGACCGCCGATCAGTGGCTCCGGCACCGCACGCAAGGCGGTTACCCGGACGTCGACGAAGCCATGGGGATCTTCGATCAGGCCTGCCTCGGCGTATCGGCCATCCACGAGACGAGCACGATCCATCGCGATCTGAAGCCGTCGAACTTGCTCATCGATCGGGCGAAGGGGCCGCGGAGCCACCCACCTCGGTTCGGCGCGCCGAGCAGCGACCGGTCGCCGGAGAGTGGGTTTCGCGTCGCCGTCGGCGATCTTGGCGTGGCGCGCGTCCTCGACAGCGCGACGGGCGGCAACTTCATCGTCGGCAGCGCCGCGTGGATGGCGCCGGAGGCGGTCCTCGGCGAAGACGAAGCACCGGAGCTGGCGAACCGTCGCGACATCTACGCGCTCGGTTGCATCGCCTACGAGCTCCTGACCGGACGCACACCGTTCGTCGGTCCGACCGACATGAGCATCCTCTCGCAGCACGTGCTCGAGGAGCCCACGCCGCCGAGCCGGGTGCGCACGGATCTCCCGGCGTCGTACGATTCCATCGTCTTGCGCGCGCTGGCGAAGGATCCGCGCAAGCGTTGGTCGAGCCCCGAATCGTTCCGGCGCGCGCTGCTCGCCGAGCACACCGGCGCACGCGAACCGGAGCGGATCCTCATCGTGGACGACGACCTCGACTGGCGCAGCATCATCGGCTCGTCGCTCGCCACGCGGTTCCCGGACGCCGTCATCGACCAAGTCGGCGACGGGCGGACCGCGCTCGTGGCGTTCGACCAGAACCCCTACTCCGTGGTGCTCGTCGATCTCGAGATGCCCGGCATCGACGGCGCGCGCTTGACGATGATGCTCCGGCAGCTCGAGCGCGCCGAGCGAACCCCGATCATCGTGCTGACGGCCGCGGGCGGCCCGCGCGAGTGGCAGAAGCTCTCGGCCATGGGCGCCGACGCGTTCTTGGTCAAACCCGTGAACGCCGACGACGTGGAGCTCGTGATCCGCCGGACGATTCGCTCGCGGTGCGCGTCGATGCCGCCGTCGTCGCCATCCTTGCCGGTGCCCGCCTCGCCTTAGGATGCCGCGCCCGAGGTGTCGGCGCCGACCCCCACGGCTTCGGGCGCTCCTTCGACGGGTCGCACGGAGGGAGGCTCGGAGCCGGTCAACGCGCCCGCCCGTACCTCGCGCTCGTAGAGCCGGAACGCCGCCACGAACACGCTCATGAAGATGGGCGCGACGATGAGCCCCGCGAGCCCGAACACCTCGATGCCGCCGAGGAGGGCGACGAGCGTGAGGAGCGGGTGCCCGTGGCCGTGACGACCCACGATACGGGGACGAATGACGTAGTCGGCGAGCGACGTCACGAAGAACACGCCCCAGAGGAGCATGGCCAACGCGCGGAGCGGCGAGCCCTCGAGGAGGAAATAGCCGGCGATGGGCGCCCAGACGAGCAACGTCCCCACGACGGGGAGGAGCGACGCGAGCGCCGTCACGACCGCCCACGTGATCGGGTGCGGGACGCCGAGGACGACGTAGCCCACGCCGCCGATCGCGCCCTGGATGATGGCGGTGAGGATGGTGCCGAGGAACGCCGTGCGGCCGACTTCGCGCGCCTCCATCAAGAGCGCCCGCGTGTGCCTCGGTTCGAGGGGGGCCATGCGCTCGATGCGCCGCGCGAGATCGTTGCCCTCGAGCAGGACGTAGAACATCGTCGTGAGCGTCATGACCAGGCCGAGGAGCGCGAAGCTCGTCTCGCGCACGACGATGGCGACGGCGCTCGCGGCAAAGCTCGCCGCCGCACCGAGCTCACGTTGGGCCCAGGCGTAGACGGCTTCCGTGTCGACGCCGAGGTTGGCGATGGCGCGCTCGGCGCGCACGCCGATGATGCCGGCGAGCGATCCCGTGTTGCCGTGGGCATTGAAGTTCGCGACGAGCTTGCTGAGCTCGCTGGCGACGATGAGCAGGACGACGGCCCCGGCGACGAACGTCAGGAGACCGCTCGCGAGCGTCAGAATGCCGGCCGCCCACGGCGCGCGCTTCTGCCCGAGCCAACGACACAGTACTTCGTACGGTTGGTGAACGGAGACGGCGAGCAGCACGCCGAGCAAGAGCGCGAACCAGAACGGCGAAGCCACCCACGCCGCGAGCGCGAAGGACGCCAAGACGACGACAATCAGCGCCCATTTGCGTGTCCGTTCCACGTACGGAGCCGCATTCGGCAAGGTCGGATAAGCGGTCTGTGTGCGCAGTCGGTCGTCGTCCTCCACGAGGCTCCTTTCGATCGAAACGTCGCGAAATCGCTGAAGCAGGCATCGTGCCGGCACGGTCGCGGTTGGTGACAGTACCCGTTCGTGCGCAAAAAAGTCGCTTCTGTCGGTCTTTTCACGGAGCTCGTACCCAGGAGCCGTAGGAAGTGATCGCTTCGTACGCCCGCCGTCCACTGTGGAACCAGAACCGAGACTCCGGACCACGTGCGACGGAACGGCGTTGCGTCGACGTGCCGGGGTTCGCCTTGCCCCAACCTCCATCTTTCGCGCGTGAACCTTTGCGCGTGAACAGGCCCACATGAGCTCCATCTCGGACGTCCCCGCCACGACGATCGACGACGCCCTTTCCAACCCCAACCAAGGCCATCCGCCGCCTTCGTCCAACGCAAAACCTCGATCGAGCGCGTCCGGCGTCACGATCGGTGAGCTGGCGCGACGGGCGGGCGTGGGCGTGGAAACCGTCCGCTACTACCAGCGGCGCGGTCTCTTCCCCGAGCCTCCGCGCAAGGGGCGGGAGACGCGCGAATACGATCAGGAGGCGCTCGACCTCTTGCGCTTCATTCGGCGTGCGCGCGGATTGAATTTCACCATTCGCGAGATCGAACGGCTCGTCGTGCTGCGCAAAGCTCCGTCGAACGCGCCGGATCTGCTGAAGCTGATCAACGACAAGACGGCCGAGCTCGAGCAGCGGATCCACGAGCTGAAAGAGGTCATCGCGACGCTCCGGTCGCTCGGCGACAACTGCGCGGTCCCCGGCAAGGACTTCCACGGGTTCGACGCGGGTTGAGGGCGGACCGCGAGGCGGCCCCGCGCGGCGCGGCGTTCGGCGGGGCACGTCGGCTCGTCTCAGCTCGTCGGGCCTTCCATGCCTTCGACGATCGGTTGCACCTCGACGTCGACGCGGACGCCTTGGCGAACGCTCTCGGTGACGATGCAATGGTCCTGGAACTCCTCGATGCAACGCGACAACTCGTCCGTCGCCTCGAGGACGGCGGGCCATAGGACGACGCGGACCTTCGGGATGCGCAGGCGGTGGCGCTCGTTCCGGACCACCTCCACGAACACGTCGGCGTCGATCGAGCGGACGACCACGGACGCGCGGGCCAGGCAGAAGAGCAAGCTCGCGCCGAGGCACTGACCGATCGTCGCGGCGAACATGCGCGACGCGTTCGGCCCCGCGTCTTTGCCGAGCGGCGGAGGTTCGTCGACGAGCAGCTCCGGCCAATGCGGGTTGTCGAAGCGGACGCGGAACTCGAAGCCGTCCTGCTGTTCGACGCGGACGTGGAGCTCGGCGACGGTCTTGGTCTTCGGACGATGCGCCGGCGATCGATGCGCCGGGTGCTTCGACGTCCCTTTGGAGGTTCCCGGCGCAGGCGAGCTCATGGCGTTCCTTCCTTCTTCCGTGGCCTTCCGTGGCCTTGGCGCTCCGTGGCACCACGTCACGGGAAGCTCTCCCGTGGCACGACGTCACGATGGCCGTCACGACGGACTGGGGCGAAGGGTCGCAAGGAGTGCGCCACGTTGACCGCGTGATGCGCCGAGGACGCCATCGCCGGACGCGATCGCCAGAGGTTCACGCGGGGTGGCGACACGCCCCATGAGGCCGCGACGCGCGCGGCACGAAGCGTGAATGTCGATCGCACCCATGCAACGCATCCTCGTGGGCCTCGACGCTTCCGCGCAAGCATCCGCCGTCCTGTCGGCGGCGATCGATCTCGCGAAGCAGACCGGCGCCAAGCTGAAGCTCTTTCGGGCCGTCGGGCTCCCGGTCGACTTGCCGTCGAACGTCTGGACGATCCCCGCGCAGCAAATCATCGACTCGTTCCTCGAGACCGCACGCGCCGAGCTCGGTCGCTTCGCCAAGCAAGTGCCTTCGGAGCTGCTCGAAGGCACGAGCGCTCAAGTCGGCGTGGCGTGGGACGCCCTTTGTGCGGTCGCGCGCGAAGAAGACGTCGACATGATCGTCATCGGATCCCACGGTCACCGTTTCCTCGATCGGCTGATCGGGACGACCGCCGCGAAGGTCGTCGACCACGCCGACCGCTCGGTCCTCGTCGTCCGACCACGCGAGGCCCACGCACCGAGCGAAGGCCTCGCGAGCGCGTGAGGCTCGGCGCGAGGCCGCGCTTTTTCGCCCGTTTCCCCGTCGCATCGCGCGTACGGGGCACGCTCCAGACGGAGCTCGGCAAGGAGAGTCGCCATGAAATCACGACGTTCGAAGCAGGAACCGAAGCTCCGCATCCCGCCGGAGCGCCACGAGGTCGCGTCCACCACCACCCTCTCGGGCGCGCTCGTAGGGGCGACGACGGGGCTCATGGGCGGTCCGCCGGGCATCGTCGCCGGCGGCGTCATCGGCGGGGCCATCGGCGCGCTGGCCGGGACCGTCCTCGAGCGCGATCGCCGCGACGGCTTCGTCCACGACGTCGAGCTCGACGAGGAGATCGGCGTCGTGGGTGGCGACATCGGAGCACGCGGTCCGGCGGCGCGCGGCGTCGACGCCATCGAGCGCGAAGAACGCGAGAGCCTCGCAGAGTTCGAGCGCGAATCGTCCTTGCCGCCACCGTCGGCCACGGCAGCTCCGTCACCTCCGTCGACCGACGCGCCGTCGAGAGGCGACACCACGTCGAAAGGCTCCCCGCGGCCTCAGCCGTGATCGGAGAGCGCGCCGTTCGACCCCCGAACGTCGTGCGCGCCGTCTTTGTCCTCGCTCCCGCCGCCCTCGCCGTGACCATCCTCCTTCGCGCCGCCCTCGCTGTCGCCGCCCTCGCTGTCGCCGATCGGGTGCACGCCCGATTCGGCCTCCGCGATGGCCGCGTCGAGCTCGATGCGCGAGATCGTCTCTTTGACGAGGAGCGCCGCCGCCACGCTCTCGAGCGCGGCGCGGCGACGCTTCAGGATGGCGCGCGCGCGCTCGTGCTGCGCGTCGACGAGCCGGCGCACCTCCGCGTCGATGGCCTTGGCGGTGTGCTCCGAATAGTTTCGATCGTCACCGCCGATCCCTTCGACGAACGCGAGCGTCGGCGGTTTGCCGAACGACATCGGTCCCAGCTTCGCGCTCATGCCGAACCTCCGCACCATGTGTCGGGCGGTCTCCGACACGCGTTCGAGATCGTTTTCGGCGCCCGTCGAAGGCTCCCCGAGCTCGAGCTCTTCGGCGACGCGACCGCCGAGCATCATGCAGAGCCGATCTTCGAGCTCCGACAACGTCATGAGGCGTCGCTCGTCCGTCGGCAACTGGAGCGTCGCGCCGAGCGCGCCGATGCTGCGCGGGATGATCGTCACGCGGTGGACGGGATCGCCCTTCGTCGAGAGCGCGACGAGCGCGTGCCCCGCTTCGTGAACGGCCACGCGTCGCTTTTCGTCGGGCGTCATGACCGCGCGCTTCTCGAGGCCGAGCTGCATCCGGTCGACGGCCCCGACCAGATCCTCCTGGACGACGGCGACACCTTGCCTGCGCGCCGCGGCGAGCGCGGCCTCGTTGACGACGTTCGCCAGATCGGCGCCCACCATGCCCGGCGTCATCTTCGCGATGGTCGCGAGATCGACGTCGGGGGCGAGCGCGACCTTCCGCGCGTGCACCTTCAAGATGGCCTCGCGGCCGCGCACGTCCGGCCGGTCGACGACCACCTGGCGATCGAAGCGCCCCGGCCGGAGGAGCGCGCGATCGAGCACCTCCGGCCGGTTCGACGCGCCCATCAAGAGGACGCCGGTGTTCGCCTCGAAGCCGTCCATCTCGACGAGGAGCTGGTTCAAGGTCTGCTCGCGTTCTTCGTGCGCCACGGCCACGGCTCCTGCGCGCGAGCGACCGATGGCGTCGAGCTCGTCGATGAAGACGATGCACGGCGCGCGCTCCTTCGCCTGCTCGAACAGATCGCGGACGCGCGCCGCGCCGACGCCGACGAACATCTCGATGAACGTGGAGGCCGAGAGGGCGAAGAACGGCACGTTCGCCTCCCCCGCGACGGCCTTGGCGAGGAGCGTCTTGCCGGTGCCGGGAGGCCCGACGAGGAGCACGCCCTTCGGGATGCGCGCGCCCAGCGCTTGGTACTTCTTGGGATCGCGCAGGTAATCGACGATCTCCACGAGCTCGGAGCGCGCCTCGTCGACGCCGGCGACGTCCGCGAACGTGACGCGTCCGTCCTGGGTCACGTCGTACACCTTCGACTTGCTCCGCCCGACGCTGATGGCGCCCGTGTTCGCGCGGCGCATGAGGCGGATCCCGAGGATCCAAGGCGCGACGAGCAAGAGCACGGGCAGCCCCCAAAGGAGGAGCGTGCGCCACGGGGACGGTCCTTCGACGTGACCTTCGAACTTCACGTGCCGCTGCTGGAGCTCCTCGAGGAGCGGTGTCTCGTCGATGCCGGGCAAGCGCTCCGCCGTGACGAGCTTCGGCGTGCCGAGGGGCGTCCGGCCCTCGCTCTCCTTGAGGGACGCGACGATCTCGGTGGGCTTGAGCTCGACGCGTTCGACTTTGTCCTGATGGAGGAGATCGAGGAATTCGCTGTAGGGGACGCCGCGCGCGCGCGTGTCGGCCGAGACGAACGACTGGGCGGCGACGAGCAGGCCGACGCTCAAGAGGCCGTAGAAAATGGTGAAGACGAGCTTCTTCTTGTCGGACGGCTCGGCCATCCACGGACGCGTTGCAAGAAGGGCACTCGGGGCGACGGCGTTTTGCCGCATGCGGCGCCCCTCCGGCGGCGGATGTCGTCCGGTGCGGGCGCGCGGCCTCTTGCGAGGGTGCCGTCATACATGGCGCATGGCGCCCTCACGCAGCGCCCTCACGCATGGCGCGGCCTCACCGAGCTCGGCACCGACGCTTGCGCACGGAGCTCGAGCCACCGCTCGAGATCGCGCAGGAACACCATGCCCACGAGCGCGCCTTGCCACACGACCGGGACCTGGCGAAGCCCCCTCTGCCCGAGGCACTTGAGCGCATCGATGGCGTCGTTCGTGGGTGACAAGATGGGGTAGGACGTCGCCATCACGTCGCGCGCACGGCGCTCGTCCCACGCGTCGAGGGGCACGCTCCGCACTTGTTCCTTCGAGACGACGCCGACGAACGCCGCTCCGTCGAAGACGGGATAGGCCACGTCCTCGTCCTGCTGGAACCAATCCGAGACCAGGCTGCGGACCGTCGTATCGGCCGAGACCCACGGGCCTTGGGTGCGCATGACGTCGGCGACGTGGAGCCCGACGAGCGCGCTCTCGATCTCCGAGCCGATGCGGTGTTGCACGGCGGCGTTCCGGAGGAACAAGCCGATGAGCCCGAGCCAGAGCCCCGGCACCAAGCCCGTCCCGAAGAACGGGACGCGATAGCCGAACGCCATGAAGACGCCCGTCACGATGAACGCCCAGCCGACGAGCTGCCCGATCGACGTGGCCCAGCGCGTGGCCTTGCGCAGATCGCGCGTCGCGAACCAGAGGATCGAGCGGAGGACGCGTCCGCCATCGAGCGGGAAGCCGGGGATGAGGTTGAAGAGGCCGACCAGGACGTTGATGGGCCCGAGCCACACCAAGAGCGTGGTGAGCGGCCCCATGTGGGCGACGGCCTCGGCCGCGCTGTCGAAGGTCGCGCCGTCGGCCCTGAGCCCAGCCGCGAACGACGCCAGGAAGATCATCGCCACGCCGAGCGCGACGCTCGCGAACGGACCGACGATGGCAATGAGGAACTCTGCCCGTGGCGTCGGTGGCTCGCGTTCGATGTTCGAGACGCCCCCGAACATGTGGAGCGTGATGTCGCGAACCGGCACCTTGTAGAGGCGCGCGACGAGCGAGTGCGCGAGCTCATGGAAGAGCACCGAGAGGAAGAACGCGAGCGCGGACGCGAGCGCCACGAGGAATGCCATGCCGGGGCCCCATGCGGGGTGCCAGTGCGAGAAGAGGGACGTCAGGCTCCATGCGACGAGCGCGAAAATGACGAGCCAGCTCGAATCGATGTTGAGGTCGATGCCGAACAGCCGACCGATGCGAAGGGACTTCCTCATGTGTCCGCCTCCCCCTGCCTTCCTCGCCTTCGATGGCGCACGTGCCGTGCCACGGCGACGCGCCGCGAAAACGTCGACTGCGGCGCAGGTGCGGGCGCGTGCGGGGGGTGGCGCGCGCGGGAGGGAATGCGGCGCATTGCCTCCTGGTTTCACGGCGACATTTCAGGGAAATTCACGCAGCAACGCGACAAGGGGCGAACGAACGGGCGTGGCGTTCGGGAATGATTACGTTGCGTTCGCCTTTCGGGCATGAATCTCGACCCTCGTACGTTCCCGGTTTGAACGAACGGTTTCGCTCATGAATCAACCCTCGATGCAGCCTACGGCGCAAACGGCGCAAAACGACTTTTCGGATGACGGCGCGCGCGATCCGCTCGCGCTCCATTTCCAAAAAATGTCGGAATTCCCGCTCCTCACGCACGACGACGAGATCGCGCTCGCGCGGCGACTCGAGCGAGCGGACGAAGCCATTTGGCGCGCGCTGCTCAGCTGTTCGGAGGGGCGCGGGGCCTTGCTCGAGCTCGTCCGAGGGCTTCGTGACGGCGAGCTCCGCATCGAAGACGTGGAGCGCAACCCGAGCGGCGGCGAAGAAGAAGATCTCGCGCGGCGCATCGAAACCGCGGTGATCGCGGCGCGGGCTCGACGCACCGGCCGCGCGCTCAAACCCGGCGCGCGAGCCAAGCTCGTCCGTTTGCACCCGCGTACGCTCGGGCCGCTCGTCGCGCAGCTCTCGGAGTGCGCGGCGCGCGAGCCCAACAACACGACGCTGCACCACGTGCTCGCGCGCATCGAGAGCCATCGGCTCGAATCGGACCGCGCCACGGCGGAGTTCGTGCAAAGCAACCTCCGCATCGTCGTGACGTTCGCGCGGCGCTACCGAGGCATGCCCCTCGTCGACCTCATCCAAGAGGGCAACCTCGGCCTCCTGCGCGCGGTCGACAAGTTCGACCACCGGCGCGGGCTACGCTTCAGCACGTACGCCGCCTGGTGGATTCGTCACGCGCTCAGCCGGGCGCTCGCCGATCAGAGCAAGATGATCCGCGTGCCCGTGCACCTGACCGGGACCGTGCAGCGCGTGCGGCGCGCCGAAGAGCGTTGGATGCGCGAAACAGGACGCGCCCCGACCCAGCAAGATCTCGCGGCGCGCACGGGCATTCCGCTCGAGCAGGTCCGGCGTGCGCTCGACGTCGTCGCGCAGCCCGTCAGCCTCGACGCGCCGGCGAACGGCAAGGACGAGCGCGAGGGAAGCGATCTGGGAGACTTCGTGCAGGACCCGGCGGCGCGCGCGGCCGACGACGTGCTCGCCGAGAGCGAGCTTCGCCGTCAAGCGCGCGAGTTGCTCGACGAGCTCCCCGAGCGCGAGGCCGAGGTGCTGCGCCTTCGCTATGGCCTGGGCGGCGTCGGTACGCGAACGCTCGAGGAAATCGGGCAAAAGCTCTCGCTCTCGCGCGAACGCGCGCGGCAGCTCGAACGGGATGCGTTGCGCAAGCTTCGCGTCGTCTCCGAGAAGCGGCGGCTGCGCACCTACCTCACGGGCTGACGTTCACGCGAGCTGGAGCTCCGTGACGAGCCGGAGCTCCGCGGGACGAGAGCTCCGCGGCTCGAAGGCACGCCGTTTGCGACTTCCTCGCCCAGGAGGTGCAGCATGCGTGTGGACGAGCCGAACCCCATGTCGCCGGGCGGTGACGAAGACAACCCGGCCGAGAGCCCGTCGCACGCGGAAGGAAGCGCGGGCGAAGGCGAGACCAAGGCGTCGGACACCGAGCCGAAGAAGGCCGGCGAAGGCGCCGAAAAGCCGAAGCAACGCCGTGGCTTCGCGGCGATGGATCGGGCCAAGGTGCGCGCGATCGCCATGCTCGGAGGCGCCGCCGTGCACCGGAAAGGAACGGCGCATCGGTTCTCGCGCGAAGAGGCGCGGGAAGCGGGGCGCAAAGGAGGTCTCGCGCCGCACCGCGTTCGAGGACGCAAGCTCCCCCCCGAACCGACCGACGAGAAGAGCTCGACCAAGGAGGGGTGAATGGCGACGAAAGCCGAGCAGGTTCACGCCGACGCCGAGCGCAAGGGGCCGAATCCGCAGCGTGTTCGCAAGTTGCAGCAGCGGAAGACGCCCCACGCGCACCACGAACGGCACGAGGCTGGAAAGAACACGACGTACAAGCACCCGGAGTGGAAGCGTTTTCGCGAACGACGCAACGAAGGTCGCGCCACGATCGACGAAGGCGGTGCGCCGGTGCCCGTGACGTGAAGAGGAGACGGCGACGGCGTCGCCTCAGTCGCGAAGGAGAGGATCGCGGCCGCGCACGAATTGCTCGATGAGCGTGCGCGTGTCCGGCGACGGCGACGTGAGGCGGACGCCGAAGCCGGCCGGCAGATCGTCGCCGAGCGAATCGTGGACGAACGCGACGGTGCCGCGGGCGTCGCAGCGCACGCCGCCGGGCATTTCGAGGCCGAGCACGACGGGGGTGCCGAGCATCGGGGGCTTGGCGTACGTCGCGACGAAGACGCCGCCGTGGGCGACCACGTCGAGGCTCTCGAGGGTGCGGTAGAAATTGCTGGGGCTCGCGCCGTCGAGGACGACGTCGAACCGTTGGCCGGCGGAGACCGTGGCCGTGTCGAGGCGATGTTCGAGCGCGCGGAGGGTGCCGAGGAGCTCGTCGAGCTTGGGCGCGAAGTTCGAGACGGCGGGCCCGACGCCGGAGCCGGCCTGCCCGGCCTGCGAAGATGCGTCGCCCGAGGGGCGGCTCCGGGCAAGCCCCTGCGCCAGCTCCGTGAAGCTCGAAAGGACGCGTTCGACGGTTCGCCCGTGCTCGCGGACGACCTCCGCCACCGCGGCGCTCGATTCACGCCCGCCGTCTTCGACACGGACCTCGACGCGGGGGCGCCCTGCCTCGCGAAGGATCGTCGCGAGTCGTTCGACGACGGCGTCGAGCGGGCTCTCTTCCTCGCGCGCCGACGCCAACCGCTCGGCTTCGGCCTTCTCGGCGTCGACCCTCGCCTTCGCGGCGCCGACGAGGATCTCGCCGATGCGTTGAAGCCGCTCGTCGATCCCAGAGAGCGCCCCCGTCGCGCGCGTGACCGGATCGGTGTCGGGACCACCCGTCCGCTTGTTGCGCACGTACGACGCGCGGATGTCGCGGAGGCGCGCGGCCTGCTCCTCCGTCAGTCTCCCGCGGATCTCCGCGAGCTTGAGGAGGTTCTGCTCGGCGCCCGTCGTGAGCGTCTGCGATTCGCTCGCGTAGTGATCGTCGAGGAGGCGCTCGAGCTCTTCGGCGTTCATCGCCGGCACGACCTTTTCGATGATCTTGTTCATGTTGCGGTAGCTGCCCTGCAACTTGAACGGCGGCTCTGTGCGGTACGCGTCCTCCTGCGACGCCGACAGGATGTACTGCCGGTTGACCTCGAGCAGCAGCCTCTCGACGACGAAGCTGTGCTTGAGCACGGCGGCGATCTCTTCGACCTCCGCGCGGGAATAGCCGTACGACAGATCCGTCAGCGGGATCGACTCGCCCTTCGCGATGCGCGAGAGCTTGTCGATGTCGCCCGGATCGCGCATCGCGAGGGGAGCGAGCGCCGGGTTCGAGGTGAGCGAGTTCTCGAGGTAGCTCGACGCGAAGAGATCCTCTTGGCCGCCCAGGATGTCGCCGAGGTTGTACGTGTCGGCGCGGTTCGCGAGCATGTCGGGGATCTGGAAGCGCGCGCCGGTCTCCGTGTACGGGTTGCCGGCCATGACGACGCAGAAGCGCTTGCCGCGGAGATCGTACGTGCGGCTCTTGCCACGGTAGACGCCCTCGATCTTCCGCTGCGCGTCGCAGAGGGAGATGAACTTCTGGAGGAGCTCGGGGCTCACGTGCTGGATGTCGTCGAGGTAGAGCATGACGTTGCTCTGCATCTCGAGGGCGAGGTTGATCTTCTCGACCTCTTGGCGCGCGGTGGCGCTCTTCGCTTCGGCGGGGTCGAGCGACGTCACGTCGTGGCCGAGCGCCGGACCGTTCACCTTCATGAAGACGAGGCCGAGCTTGCTCGCGACGTACTCCATGAGGGTCGTCTTGCCGTAGCCGGGCGGCGAGACGAGGAGCAGGAGACCCATCGTGTCCGTGCGCTTCTTCGCGCCGAGGGCGCCGATCTGCTTCGCGAGGTTCGCGCCGATGAGTGGAAGATACACGCGATCGATGAGCCGGTTGCGCACGAACGACGTCAGGATGCGCGGCATGAACTCCGTCATTCGGAGGCGTTCGCGCTCGCGGAGGGCGATCTCGGCCTTCTGCTTGCGGAACGCGCGGAAGCGCGCCGCGTGCTCGAAGACGAAGGGGCGGAGGCGCGCGAGGACCTCGTCGACGGCGAGGCGGAGCGTCCGGTCTTGGATACGTCCGTGCGAGCCGAGGAGGCCCGTGACCTCCGCCTCGAGGATCGCCGAGCTCGGCTCGAAGGACAAGTCGCGATCGCCCAGCAGGAGGACCGCCGCCTCGCGGACGTAGGGTTGGTCGGCGGCTTCGCCCGTCTTTTCGACGAAGCCCGCGACGTACGCGCGCGCGAGCTCGAAGCGATGCGCCGGCCTCTTCGCGAGCTCCGCGAGCTCGCCCTCGAGCGCGCGGCGGCTGCCGTTCTCTTCGAGGAATCGCACGAGCTTGCGGTGCAGCTCTTCGGCGGCGAGGCTCGCGGTGAACCGCACGCGTTCGCCCGCGAGCTCGAGGACCAAGTAGCGCGCGGCGGCGCCGATCTCCCCCACCCGAGGCGCGATGCCGAACGTCTTCGCCGTCTCGGCCATCGACGCTTCGAGCTCGGAGGCGAGCGCCGCTTGCGCCGCGGCGTACGACATCTCGGCGCGGAGCCGGTCGAGGCTCTTGGCGCGGACGTGCAAGAGCGTCCGGCCCTCGGCGTCGAGGCGCGTCCAGTGGAGCCACGCGAGCGCACGCGCGTCGGCCGCGTACCGCAAGAGTCCCGCGGAGGCCCGGAGAAACAGGAGCTTCTCGAGGATCTTCGCCGCGTCGGCGTCGTGGACGCCGCGCTCGTAGCCTTCGTCGAGCCGCTCCTCGACCGCCGCGCGGACGAGTCCCAGGAGACGCTCGGGATCGCGCGCGCCTTCGGTGAGGCTCTCGATCGACGTCTTGCCCCGGCCGTCTTCGGCGTCGAACAAGATCGAGCACGCCAAGAACTCGCCGCGGTAGACCTCCGCGTTCTCGGAGACGAGCGCCTGATCCCAGAGATCGCGCGAGGCCTCGAGCACCGGATCGTCGATGGGGTCGAAGAACTCCGTGCCCGTCAGGTGCAACGTCATCGCGCCGTCCTTCGGGACGAGCGCGAGCTCGAGCGGCTGCGTGTGGACGCTGAACGCGAACGCGCCGAACGTCACCTGCCCGTGTGCGCCGCCGGAGAGCTCGGTGCGATCGCGCAGACCGCGGATGGCGTCCTGACGCGCCGACTTGAGGCGCGACGCGATCTCGTCCGCGCGCACCGGAGCGCCGAGCCCGCGGAGCTGCTCTTCGAGCTCGCCGAGCTTCTGGACCATCGCGTCGGAGGCGAAATACGCGTTGAGATCTTCGATGCTGCCGATGGCGGCGGCGCGGCGACCGATGCCCGCGAGGATGCGCTCGGCGGCGACCATCAGGTTCTGCGCGCGCTTCTGCCGCTCGTCGAGGAGCTGCTGGCGCCGTGCGCCGAGGGCGTCGTTCACCTCTTCGCGCTTGGTCGCGAGATCGGCGGTGAACTCGTCGTACTCACCGAACTTGCCTTCGAGCTCCTCGAGGGCGAGCAGGAGCTTCGAGAGCTGCTCGTCGCACGCCTCGGGCGAGTCGCAGAGCGAGAGCGCGCCCGTGACGGACTGACCGAAGAGGCGGAACTGGACGCCGAACTCGGCGCGACCTTCCGCGAGCGCGAGATCCTTCTTCCGCCCCGCGAAGACGGCGCGCGCGCGGTTTTGCTGCGCGAACGCCTCGGAGATCCCCTCGAGGATGCGCGTGCGCGCGGTGGGATCGTCGACCTTCAGGTTGCCCGTGACCTCGGTGAGCAGCGTGAGGCCCGACTGGACCGTGTCGAGATCGGCCGCGAAAGACTGGACGTCCGAGGACTTCGAAGCCTTCTCGATCTGCGCGACGATCGCGTCGAGGCGCTCGAGCAGCGGGCGGAAGGCGCCCTCCTTCAAGAAGTAGGCGACGCACGCCTTGCCGACCTCGTCGGCGCGCTCCTGGGCCTCGGTCTGGAGCTTTCCGAGCGCCCCGCGGTCGATGCCGCGAACCTCCTCGAGCGCGATGAGCTTGCCGCGTTGCGCGCGGAGCTTCGTGAGCGCGGCGAGGTAGTCCTCGACGGCGCGGAAGTCGTCGACGCGCAGGCGCTCGAGGAGCTCTTTCTGCTCGGCCGAGGCCGCGTCGAGCGCCTCGCGGGCGCGCTTCTCGATGGCGTCGGCTTTGTCGAATTCGTCGAGGACGAGCTCGCACGTCTTGCGCAAGGTGCCGAGCGTCGTGAGGAGGTTGCCCGCTTCCTCGTGCCCGAGCCAGTAGTGCGCGTCCACCGCCCGCACGAGCGCGCGCGCGAGCTCCTCGTAAGACTTGCGCGTGGGCTTGTCGACGGAGGCGAGCTTGCGGAGGGCCAGCATCTCCGAGATCCCGCGCACGAGATCCGCATTGCCGACCTTGGCGAGGTAGCTCCCGTCCTTCGGCGCCGCCGCGGCGAACTCCGCGGTCGTGAACGGCGTCCGCCAGATTTGCAACGGGTGAACGCGGGTCGGCTCGGCGACGGCGCGGAAGATCGCCATCGTGCCGTCGTCGAACAGGCTGTAGCCGTGGCAGCGGAGCGAGCTCGCGACCTCTTTGCGGATGACGTTGTACGGGAGCAGCAGGTACTCGCCGGCGTTCCTCGCGTGGTAGACGTAGAGGACGTCTTCACCGTTCGGCGACGGGAGCACGCGCTCGAACTCGAGCTCCGACACGTCGCCCTCGAAGAGCTTGTGCTCGCCGCTCTGGAGGTAATAACCCCCGGGGAAGATGATGCCGTGATCTTCGGGCAGCTCGTGGCACGCGCGCCCGATGGCGTCGATGCGCGTGACGCGGCGATGATGTGCATCATACACGAGATAGCGGTACGACGCCTCGCGGAACGGCTTGATGCGGAGCAGGACGAGCTGCCCCACCTTCGCCCACGCGATGTCGGAGTCGTCGAGCGTCTGGTTCGGATCGTCGACCGGCTCGCGGTAGATGCCCTTGCCGTCCTTCGTGTTGTTCTCGACCTTGACGGTCAGGTCGCCGCCGACGGTCTCGACGAACACCGTGTCGAGGACGTTGATGTGCGGGTGCGGGCCGTGCACCTGATCTTCGCGGCGCGCCTGCGTCCACGCGAAGGAGTGCTGCGGCGGAGGCGCCATCTCCTCGTCGCCACGCGCATCCATGTATGCGATGCGCCCCGAGGCGTCGATGGTCCAACGAAAGACCTTGGCGTCCTTGACCTCGGCGCCGATCTGGACCGACGCGAACAGACGCGTGTCCGTGCGCTTGAGCCGGAGGAGGCGCGCGTCCTTCGAGGCGTACTTGAAGGTGTCGCGCAGGTCCTTGACGAAGTCGTCGGCCGCCAGGAAGGCGGTGCCCGAGGACGGATCTTGCGCGATGGGGATCTCCGCGAGCTCCCACTCGCCGCCGTCCTTGCGTCGAAAGGTGTAGAACGCAAAGACGTCCGAGACGCCGATCTCGGTCTTGAGGCCGAGGAAGACCTGGAAGCCGAACAGGAGGTTCCCGCCGACGCTGACGATGTCGCGCGCGACGCAGTTGTGCTCCGTCCGGACGCGCTCGTTGGCGACGAGCGCGAGCTCCGCGCCGCCGAAGACCTGCTTCCGGCGTTCGTTGAGGGACTCGGCCTTGCGCGCGAGCTCGGCGGCCTGCTCGAGCAGCCGCCGGCGAACGAGCTCATAGCTCCCCTGCGCGACGCCGAGCGTGGCGTCGGCGCCGTTGCCCGTCTCCTTCGACGCCGCGTCGGGCGCCGGCGATGCGCCCCCTCCGTCGCGAGGGAGCGCCGCCGTCTCGGTCGTGGTCATTCTCCCGAACCCGACGCCTCACGCATCGTCTTGATCCGCGCCTGCGCGGCCGGATCGCTCGCGAGCAGCTTGTCGACCAAGCCGAGGACCGCGTCGTCGTCCGGACGAATCGCGGACTCGACGATCGACTTGACGTTCGGGCTCGACTCCATGACGCCGTCGATCGCCTGACCGACGCTGACGGCCTTGACGAAGCGGTCGAAGAACTGCCCATCGCCGCCGACGATGTTGAACTTCGCGTTCGAGAACGCCTGCGCGAGGATCTGCCCCTGGATCGAGGCCATCTCCTTCTTCGCGTGGATGGTCTCGAGCTCGACGGCCTTGTCCTTCTCGAGGCGGAGACGGAACTCTTCGTGGCCGCGGCTGGCCTCGTCGAGCGCCTTCATCGACGCCGCCTTCTCCTTGATGCCCGCCGCTTCGGCGACGAGCCGTTCGCGCGTCGCGTTCGCCTCGGCCGCGCCGCGACGCTCGATCGCCACCGCGTCCGCCTCGCGGACCTTCACACCCGCCAGGCCTCGCTGCTCCTCGCCCGAAGCTTCGGCGGAGAGCTTCTCGCGCAGCGCCGCGGCCTCCGCGAAGCCGAGCTTCTCGACGGCCGACGCGTCGGCCTCCTTCACCTTCGCCGGACTGCATCTTCTCGAGCGTGACGCGCGCGTCGACGAGGCCTTGCTTCTCGATGGCGATCGCGTCGGCTTCCTTCACGCGCACCTTCGCCAGCCCCTCGGCCGCGCTCTCCGCTTGCACGCCTTCGGCGAGGCGAATCTTCGCGCGCGCGAGCTTGTCGGCGGTCTCGAGCTCGGCGTCCGCCGTGATGGTCTTCTGGCTCGCCGCGAACTTCGCCGCTTGCTCGCTCGCCTCGGCCGCCTTGACCTGCTGGATGAGCGAGACCTGCGCGTCGGCCTCGGCCTTGATGCGCAGCGCCTCGCGATCGCGGTTCGCCGAAGCGAGCGCGCGCACGTCCTTGATGGTCTCTTCCTCTTGCGCGACCGTCTTCTCGACGGCGATGCGCGAGCGCACGACGTCGGCGATCTCCTTCTTCTGCTGCTCGACTTCCTTGTCGCGCGCGATCGCCACGAGCGTCACCTCGCGCTCGCGACCGATCACCTCGAGCTGGCGCGCCTTCTCGACACGCTCGGTCTCGACGGCGATCTCGCGCTCGCGGTTCTTCTGCGCGACGGCGACGCCGCGCCCCTTCGCCTCGTTCGCGACGAGCGCCTCTTCCTCGTTCTTGTGGTGGACGAGCAGCGTCTTCTTCTGCTCCTCGCTCGCCACGCGCGCCGCCTCGTTCTGCTCGCGCGATTGCGCGATGGAGATCTCCTTGAGCTTCTTCGCCTCGGCCTCGGCGCGGCGTTGCTCGAACCGGAAGATGGCCTCGTCGGCCGTCAGGTTCTGGCTGCCCATCTCCATGCGCTCCTTCTGGCGGAGCTCGTTCGTCTGGACGTTGTGCTGGACGGTGATCTCGGTGATCTTCCGGATGCCGTCGGCGTCCATGATGTTGTCGCGATCGAGGGCCTCGAGCGGCGTCTGCTCGAGGTAGTCGATGGCGGCGTCGTCGAGGACGAAGCCGTTGAGGTCCTTGCCGATGACCTCGATGATCTTGTCCTTGAAGTCGTCGCGCTTCGTGTAGAGCTGCTCGAAGTTGAAGTGCTTGCCGACGGTCTTGAGCGCCTCGGCGAACTTCGCGGTGAAGAGCTCTTCGAGCGTCTTCGGATCGCTCGCGCGTGCGCAGCCGATCGATTGGGCGACCTTCAAGACGTCATCGCGCGTCTTGTTCACGCGGACGAAGAACGTGACGTTGATGTCCGCGCGGATGTTGTCGTTGCAGATGAGGCCTTCCTTGCCGCGGCGGTCGATGTCGATCGTCTTGACCGACAGATCCATGACCTCGGCCCGGTTGATGATCGGATAGACCACCGCGCCCGTGAAGTTGACGACCGGCTCGTGGCGCATCGTGTTGACGATGAGCGCCTGTCCTTGCTCCACCTGGCGATAGAAGCGCGCGAAGAGCGCCAACACACCGACGACGACGATGAAGGCTGCCACGATGGCGGCCAAGACCGGAAGCAGTTGAACCATCATTCCCCGACCAGCTCCTTCGACCGAATTCGAGTGCAACGACGCGTCATCGGACGACGACGCGGCCCTCGAGCGCGGACGAGGGTTGCACGAAATGACGAGGTACGGAATCCGCGGCGGACCGAAAAACGACGGCGACGGACGTGGCGCCGATGTCCGACAAGTAGGTCAGCACGGATCGTCGGGACGCCGCCGGCACAATCTCTTCCGAAGCGGAACGAAGACTTCCGCGGGGGCTCGCCAAGCGCCTCCTCTCCCACACGGAATCGACGAATCCATTCGTTGGCACACGGGCTGCTTGGCTGAAATCAGCCTGTCCCCCCGCAGGCCCGTCGGAAGCGAAAGGCCCCATGCGCTGGATCAAGATTGGACTCGGTTGTCTGGGACTCGTGGTGGCTGCAGCAGTCCAGGGTTGCTCGAGCGACGCGACGGACGACACGCGCCAGGGCGAGCTCGTCGACAGCACGTTTGACGCGTCTGCGGAGACGAAGGCCCAGTACGGGATCAGCCGGTGGGCGACTCGCGGTGATGAAGAGCACATCGTGATTTCTGCGTTGGACGACGCGGGATCCGTCGTTGAGCGCTTCGATTCCATCGTTCGGCCAGAAGGCGGCGACTACCAGGGAACGATGACGACGATGACGGAGGGGAGCGCGGAGCTTCGTTACCTCCTGAGAGCCGACGGTACGATCGAAGTCGAGAAGAACGAGCTCGGAGAATTCGACCGTGTCCGCGGGATCGCCGGCAGGCTCGCGATGGACGTCCAAGGCGTCACCGTCGGAGGAGCGAGGACGAACACGTCATCTCACGCGTCGAGCGTCCACGTGCTCGATTTGGTGACCGGCAACCCGACCCTCGTCACGTCCAGTGGCTTGATGTGCAAGCTCGTCGCCATGGCTGCGGCGTGCGTGTTCGCGATCGGCGGCGATGGCGATGAGGGACCGCGGCCCATCGAGCCTACGGGCGGCGGCACCTCGACGTCTTCTTGCCCGACGCCGCCTTGCTGATGGAGGAGCGGCGTTGCCGGACCGAGGCGAGGGCGGTCAATTCATCGTCCTCAGAGCGCTTCGACGACGACCTTCGAACGATCCGCGGCTTGCTCGGCGGCCTCGACCGAGAGGAGATCGGCATGACCGGCGAGATCGGCGCGACGGAGGCCGACGGTCGCGAGGAGCACGCGTGAGGGCGTGAGGCCGAAGCTCGGCGTGTGGACGAACAGGCGCCCGAGGTGCTCGGCGTACGCGCGCGCGAGCTTGGGGAACGGGATGCGGTCGAAACGCTTCGCGCGACGACGGCTCGCCGCCGCCGAGGCCATCAGCGCCGCCGTGAGACCGTGGTAGAGCGGCCGGAGGCGCACGAGCGTCTCGGGGCCCTCGCGCTCGACGATGCGTCGCAAGAAGTGGACGTTCAGCGGGACGTGGAACGACTCGTCGCGCGTGAGGATCGTGAGCATCTGGCGGATCGCCGGGTGCGGCTTGGCCGAGCGGAGCGCGAGCCGGTAGGTCGTCGCGCCGATCGTCTCGAACATGAGGTTCGTGAGCACGATCGTCTCGTGACGCTTCGCGCGCGCGTAGAGCTTGTAGAAGGTGCGCGTGGTCGGCCCCATCGGCTTGATGCCGCCGCCGAGGAAGGCGATGAACTCCGTGAGCAGCTCGCGGTGCCAGCCCTCCTCGTCGCCGTAGAGGCGGAGCGTCTGGGCGAGCTCGGGATCCCAGGTCTCCACCTCGGAGGCGATCTCGTGCGCCTGGCGGAGCCCCGACTCTTCGGCGCGGAAGGCCGCGTTGAAGAACGCGATGGCGGCGGCTCGTTCCTCGGCGGATTCCCACGCGATGGGCGTCGAGAGATCGAGCTTCTCCTCGTACATGCGCGCGCGCCGCTGCTCGAGCAGGCCGAGCCAGAACGAGGTCGGGCGATCGATCTTCGCGCGGGCGCGTTCCTCGGGGCGTCGCATGGGCGGCCTATGGTGCCACCCGGCGCGCGGGCTCGTCGAGCACCTCGTCGGCCTTGGTGACCGTGAACTCGTGCGCTTCCTCGTCGTAGGCGACGACGATGGCGCGATCGCCGCGGCGGAGCGACTCCCCGGCTTCGACGCGCACGCGCAGGACGAGGCCGGCGCCGCCGTCCTCGAGCATGGCTTCGCCGAACGTGCCCGTGACCGTGCCCGTGCGGATCGTGCAGACTTTCCCGACGAGATCGCGGCGCGGCGGCGCGTCGTGGGGCACGAAGATGCGCGCGAGCGGCCGCACGGCGAGCGACGTGAAGGGCAGCGCGAGGAGGGGCGCGAGGAAGAACAGCCCGAACTGCGCGAAAACGAGGCCCGACGGCGGGAGCCATGCGTGGGCGAGCTGCATGCCCATCGTCGCGAAGAGCCACGCGAAGAGGAGGAACAGGCTCAGCACGACGGTCACCGGCGCGGAGCGGAGCTTCAACGCCGCGAGGATGCCCGAGAGCACGCCGCCGTGCGCGTGGCCTTCATGGCCGTGCCCGAGATCGAGATCGTGACCGTCGTGGCCGATGCCATGGCCGCCCGCGTGGACGTGGCCCGCGTCGCCGAACGCGTGGCCGTCGAGCGCGCCGTCCGCCGCGCCTTCGCCGAGGAGATCGATGCTCGCGGCCCCGACGATGACGAAGAGCCAATAAACGAGCGCCGTCCCCAGGAGGACGGTGTAGACGACGCACGGAAAGCCGAGCGCGAGGTGGACGAGCTCCGCCATGTCCGACGGAGCGTAGCTTAAGGTCGACGCCGCGCGCAGCGGTGAGGGGCCGGAGCCGAAAGACCGGGCGCGCAGGCCGCTTCGTGCGCCGTGGCACAAGTCGTGGCGCGGCTCGCCGGATGCACGTAGGCTGACGAAGAAGCGATGAACGTGCGCCCGCTCCTCGTCCTCGCCGCGATCGCGGCCGCGATCCGTCCCGACGGAGAGAAGGGCGCGCTCGACGACGCCAAAGACGCGGTCCGCCGCACGTTCGCGAGCGATCCGATGGGGTCCGTCCTGACGACGGTGACCGTCGCGGCGTGGGCGTTCTACCGCGCCGAGCACGGGCACAACCCGAAGGTCCGGAGCTTCCAGGACGCGCTCGTGTACGTCGCGACGAACCTCTCGGTCGGCTATTGCGACGTGCTCGCCGTGACGCCGAAGGGGAAGCTCATCGGCAGCCTCCTCATGGTCTACGGCCCCGCGATGGCCGCGAAGATCTTCGACCCACCGAGCGCGGGCGCCGCGAACGAACGTTCGGAAGTCGTCGATCGGCTCGATCGCATCCTCCGCGCGATCGAGGCGCGGCCGGTCTCGGCGACGGTCGTGTAACCCGCCACGGCGACGTCGCTCGCCGCCGTGGCGTCGCGAGCGTCACGGCGTCGCGGTCGCGAGGGCGCGGACGTCGACCATGTGGCCGAGGAGCCGCGCGTGGGTCACCCCCAGGCGCGGACGCGGCACGAGCACGAACCGGCTCTTGGTGCTCGAGAGCGCGCGGACACGGCCGCGGACGTGCGACAAGACGCTGCCTTCGCTCTCGAACGCGACGTCGAGCGTCTCCGCAGCGTCGTCGTCCGAGCGGCCGTCATCGATGACGTCGATGACGCCTCCCTGCTTCACGGTGCCGTCCGGCAGGATCTGGAGCAAGAGGCGTTCGCTCGTCGGCAACGCCCCCGCGCCGCCGTTGTTCGACGACGTGTCGCTCGAAGGCGCGGCCGTCGTGGCGACCTGCGACGAGACGATCGACATGCGCTGGTAGATGCCCGCGAAGGTGTAGTCCGACACCCAGACCGGCGAGCAGTAGCTCATGAAGTCGGAGTAGTCATCGGGCTCCAGGAGCTTCTTGGCAACGACGTCGTAGCCCATCACGCCGATCCCGCCGTCCTTGTACGGGAACTTCCGGTCGATCGCCTGCGGGCTGCCGCACGGCGCGTGCATGCGCCCCATCGTGTGCGCGAGCTCTTGCGCCAGCGTGCCGCCGGCCATGCGGTTCTTGTAACCGAGGACGAGCGCGCCGCGGAGCCCCACCTCGCTGCCGTCCGACGAAGGCGCGATGCCGAGCACGCAGCCCCCCTTCGAACAGAACGATTGGATCGTCGGCTGCGGGTTGAAGACGCCGACGTAGTAGACGTTCGCCGCCACCTTGTCGGCGCGCCGGAGTTGCAAGAGGCCGGAGAGGAGCTCGCCCCATCCGTCGCCGTCGGGCTCGACGGCCGCGGACCACTTGAGCGGCTCGCGGACCGAGATGTCGACGTCGGCCACGGGGTACATCTTGTAGAGCGCGTCGCGGTAGAACGACGTGTCCGACAGATCCGGCAGGCGGCCGGAGCCGTCGGCGCCGTACGCGACCGGCACGAGCTTGACGTGGAGCGTCTGCGAATCCGTCTTCGCCGCGAGATCGAGCGACGAGCCATCGGCGGGAAAGTTCACCGTGCCGTCCGCGACGCCGCTGGCGCCGACCTTGACCACGAGCGCCGCGCCCTCGACCAACTCTTCGGCCGGGATCTCGAAGTTGAGCGTGTTCGAGAGCGTGAAGTCGCGGACGGTGGCGAAGAGCTTGTCTTGCGTCGCCTGGAGGACGAGATCGTCCTTGCCCGGCCGAACGACGTGGAGCTCGGCCTGGACGGCGACATCGAGGTTGTCGGACGCCGGCGAGAGCGCGACGCGCACGAACGCGGGGCGACCGGCGATGATCGGCGCGTTGGGAGCGTCGACCAGCGCGCCGTCCGCGACGAGCGACACCTTCGTCGCCTGGTAGACGTCGATGGCTTGGATCGCGAAGAAGGTCGACGCCGCCGGGAGCGCCGGCGCGGGCGCCGGCTCCGACGAGGAAGGCCCGGACGAATCCGTCGTTGCGCCACATGCCACTTGCAACGTGGGCGCCACGATGAAAAGAGACACCACGAGTCCGAGGTTTCGTTTCACGTCGACCTCCATGCCTTCCCGTCGAATGTCGAGCGTCTCCTCTTCGTCGTTTGGGTCCGCGCGATGGGCGGTGAGCGAGGTGGAACGCGACGCCTGGGCTTCTAGGCGCGCGACCGGAACCGATCCCGTCTCACCGATGTCTCGTGGCGCTCTCGCGAGAGTTCTGTCTGCGCGGTGATTTTCCACGTCGATCCACTAGGATGAAGCCCGTTTCGACATGATCGGCACCTCTCAGCTCGGTAAATCGTTCGGCGGACGAACCCTCTTCGAAGACGTTTCGCTCCAGCTCAATCCCGGCTCGCGGTACGGCCTCGTCGGCGCGAATGGCTCGGGAAAAACCACATTTCTCAAGATCCTCGCCGGGGACGAGCCGGCCACGGACGGCACCGTCAACATTCCGCAGCGCGCGCGCATCGGCGTCCTGCGGCAGGATCTGTTCCTGGATGATAGCGAAATCATTCTCGATTTGGCGATGATGGGCGACGCGCCCGTGTGGCAGCTGCTCCAGGAGCGGACGCGCATCATCGATCACGGAGAGGGCGACGCGGGCCGCCTCGGCGACATCGAGCACGCGCTCGGCAACGCGGACGGCTACACCCTCGAAGCGCGCGCCGGTGCGGTCCTCGCCGGCCTCGGCATCCCGATCGCGCAGCACCGCCAGCCGCTCTCGACGTTGTCCGGCGGCTTCAAGCTGCGCGTGATGCTCGCGCGCGTGCTCGTCGGCGGCCCCGACATCCTCTTGCTCGACGAGCCGACGAACCACCTCGACATCTTGTCGATCCGGTGGCTCGAGAAGTTCCTCGCCGGTTACCGCGGCGAAGCCGTCATCATCTCGCACGACCAGCGCTTCCTCGACAACGTCGCTACGCACGTCCTCGACGTCGACTACGAGACGATCACGCTCTACACGGGCAACTACAGCACGTTCGTCGTCGAGAAGCGCGAGGTGCGCGAGCGCAAGGAAGCTTCGATCGCCCGGACGGAGAAGATCATCGCGGACAAGCGCGCGTTCGTGGAGCGCTTCGGCGCCAAGGCGACGAAGGCGAAGCAGGCCCAGAGCCGGCTCAAGCAAATCGAGAAGATCGAGGTCGAGGAGCTCGCGAAGAGCTCGCGGCGCGCGCCGATGTTCCGGTTCGAGCCCGAGCGGCCCAGCGGACGCGACGTGCTCGAGATCGCGCACGTGTCGAAGTCGTACGGCGAAAAGAAGGTGCTCGAGGACGTGTCCTTGACCGTGCGGCGCGGCGAGAAGGTGGCCGTCATCGGGCCGAACGGCCTCGGCAAATCGACGCTGCTGAAGATCCTCATGGGCAAGCTCGACGCCGACGGAGGCGCGACGAAGTTCGGTCACGAGGTGCGCGTCGGGTACTTCGCGCAGGATCACCACGAGCTCTTGGTCGATCCGAAGACGAAGCCGCTCGACTTCGTGTGGGACGTCGTGCCGACGGAGCCGACGGCGTACGTGCGCGGGCAGCTCGGACGCATGCTCTTCTCGGGCGAAGACGTCGAAAAGCCCGTCGGCACGCTGTCGGGAGGCGAAGCGGCGCGGCTGATTTTCGCGCGGATCATCGTCGAGAAGCCGAACTTGCTCGTCCTCGACGAGCCGACGAACCACCTCGATCTCGAGTCGATCGAGTCGCTGGCCGAAGGGCTCTCGGCGTTCGACGGCACGGTCCTGTTCGTGTCGCACGATCGCTGGTTCGTCTCCCAGGTCGCGACCCGCATCGTCGAGGTGACGCCGGAGGGCGTGCGGGACTTCCCGGGGACGTACCGCGAGTACCTCGAACGCTGCGGCGACGATCACCTCGACGCGGACGCCGTCGCGTCCAAGGCGCGCGAGGCCAACGCCGCGAAGGCGCGCGACGCGAAAGACGCGAAAGACGCGAAGGACGGCGCCGCACCGAACGGCGCGAACGGCGAGGCGTCGGGGGCGCTGTCGTGGGAAGAGCAGAAGAAGCGCCGCAACCGGCTCGCGGCGCTCCCGCAAAAGCGCGACAAGGTGCTCGCGAGCATCGAAGGAGCGGAGGCCCGGAAGCGAGCCATCCTCGACGCCTACGCGAGCGAGGGGTTCTTCGAGAAGACGCCCGCCGAAGAGCAGTCGGCGCTCGAGCGCGAGAGCCGCGAGCTCGACGCGAAGATCGAGGCTTGGATGGCCGAATGGGAGGCCATCGAGCAGGAAATCGCGGCGGGAACGGCGCCGTGAGCGTGGGCGAATCCGGGTTCGAACCGCGCGCCGTCTGCCTCCGCTGCCGGCGCCCGGCGCGCGTTTGCTGGTGCGCCGAGGTCCCGTCGCTGCCGACGAAGACGCGCGTGCTCCTCCTGCAGCATCCGCGCGAACGCGACATGCCCATCGGGACCGCGCGCATGGCGAGCCTCTGTCTGCCGAACTCGGAGCTGCACGTCGGGATCGATTTCGAGTCGTCGGCGGCGCTCGGGCGCGCGCTCCGGGATCCGGAGCGGCCCGCGATGCTCCTCTACCCGGCGGACGACGCGGTCGACGTCCGCACGGAGCCGCCGAAGGGGCCGATCACGCTCGTCGTCGTCGACGGCACGTGGTGGCAAGCGCGGAAGCTCGTTCGCGCGAACCCGTCGCTCGCCGCGCTCCCGAAGCTGGCCTTCACGCCCGACGCGCCGAGCGAGTACCGCATCCGGCGCGAGCCGCTGCCGTCGTACGTGTCGACGATCGAGGCGCTCGTCCACGTGCTCTCCGCCCTCGAGGACGAGCCGGCGCGCTTCGAGGCGATGCTCGCGCCGTTCCGCAAGATGATCGACATGCAGCTCGAACACGCGCGCCTCTTGCAGGGCGCGAGGACGCGTCACGCGAAGGGACCGAAGCCGCCGAAGCCCGACGCGATCGCGCGGCTTCGTGAGCGCGCGCGGAGCCTGGTGTGCGTCATGGCGGAGGCGAACGCATGGCCGTTCGTGCCGGGCGGACGGCGCACCTATCCCGACGAGCTCGTCTACTGGACGGCGTACCGACCGAGCACGGGCGAGCGGTTCGAGCGCGTCGTCGCCCCCGTGCGCGAGCTCTCGCCGTTCACGTCGGAGCACATCGGTCTTTCGGAGCCCGTGCTGCGCGCGGGTAACACGAAAGAGGCGCTTTTTTCGGAGTGGAACGACTTCATTCACGACACCGACGTCGTGTGCTCCTGGGGTCCGTACGCCACGCGCTTGTTCCTCCGCGAAGGAGGGCGGCTGCCCGCGCGACGGATCGACATCCGACGCATCGCGCGCGACCAAGCCCGCGGAAACGTCGGCACGATGGACGACGTGCTCGAAGAGCTCGAGGGCACGGACGCTCCGAGCCTCGCGCGGGGGCGCGGCGGCGAGCGACTCGGCAAGCTCGCCGCGATCGTGCGGCGCTATACCGGATTGGACGGCGCGCGCGAAGAGCCCTCGATTTCCGGCTGAGCGCTCACTCCCGTCGCCACCCCGTCGCGTCGAGGCGCGCGATCGAGTAAACAGCGGCGACGTTCGATGTCGACCGCGACGCCCGAACCGACCCCCATGTCCACCGAGCGAGCTGCTTCGACGGCGGCCGACACGCCGTCGTCTCCGGCGAAGCCGCTCTTGCGCGGGGTTTCGCACCAAATCGCCTTTTTCGTGGCGACGGCGGCGACGATCGGCCTCGTCGCGAGTGGACGTACGCCCGACGTGCGGCGCGCGGCCACCGTCTTCGGGACGTGCCTGTCGGCGCTCTTCGGGGTGAGCGCGCTCTACCACCGCGTTTCATGGAGCGAGCGCGCGCGGCTCCGCATGCGCCGCATCGACCACGCCGCCATTTTCGTCCTCATCGCCGGGGGTTACACGCCGCTCTTCGCGCTCGTGCCTTCGGCGCATGGGCCTGGCGCCGGAGCTGGGACCGGAGCGCTGGCGGGTCATGGCGCCCTCGTGTCGATTTGGATCGGCGCCGGGATCGGTGTCGTCAAGTCCGTCGCCTGGCCGTCGGCCCCGAAGTGGTTCACGGCGCTGCTGTGCGTGGCGCTCGGCTGGACGGTCATCGGCGAGGTCTTCGGCCGAACGGCTCAGGTCGGGGCGCCCGCCATCGCCTTTTTGGTGGTGAGCGGGCTCGTTTATTCGCTCGGGGCCGTCGTCTACGCCACGAAGAGGCCCGATCCGTGGCCGCGCATCTTCGGGTATCATGAGATCTTCCATCTGCTCGTCATCGTCGCGAGCGTGACCTTGTTCACGCACGTGTGTCTGGTGATCCGAGCCGTTGGCGGATGACGACGAAATGACGACTTCGAAGCTGCTCGAGGCGGTGCGCAAGGCCGCGAAACCCGGGATTTGGTCACAGGGGGTCAAGCTCGCCCGGGAAAAATCGGTGCTTCGCGTCCAGGCGTCGTCGTCCGAGCTCACGCTCCGCGTCCGGAGCCCCGGGCACGCCATCGCCCCGACGGTCACGCTCTACGTCGACGACGAAGAGTGGTCGTGCGACTGCGAGGGTCCGGTCGATCCATGCTCGCACGCGGTGGCGGCCGCCATCGCCGCCGATCAGGCGGGCGCGGACGAAGGCGCCCTCGCCGATGCACCGGAAGAGAAGACCTCGAAGCTCGCGTACCGGTTCCTCCGCAAAGATCGCCGCCTCGTTTTGCAACGGTTCCTCGTGCACCCCGACGGCCAAGAGGAACGGCTCGCGGCAGCGCTCACCTCGCACCTCGCCAAGGGGCAGGCTCCCGGATCCCTCGTCCCCACGCACGAGGATCTCCTCGTCGACCGCATCTTGGGGAACCCGGCGCGCGACGTCGTCCCCGTCGGGCGGCTGCGGGACGTGTTCGCGGCGCTGGACGGGCACGCCGACGTGACGCTCGATGGGCGAGCCGTCGCGGTTTCGGGCGAACCGCTCCGGCCGCGCGCGGTGGTCGAGGATGCCCCGCGCGGGTTCTCGCTCCGGATCGAGCGCGATCCGACGACGGAGGAGGTCGTGTCGATGGGCGTCGCACGCGCGGGCGGGGTGCTGCGAGCGCTCGCGGAGACGGAGACGACCGGCGAATACCTCGAGAAATTGCCGCTTTCGCGCACGTTCACGCGCGAACAAGAGGCGGACTTGGCGACGAACGTCCTGCCCGAGCTCGAGAAGAAGCTCCACGTCATCGTCGCGACGAAGAAGCTCAAACGCGTCAACAAGGAGGCGCGTCCACGCATCGCGATGGACATGTCGCACCGCGGGCACACGCTGTCGGTGCTCCCCGTGCTCGTGTACGGCAAGCCGCCCATCGCGCGCGTCGAGGGCGACGCCATCGTGCCGCTCGGCAACACCGTCCCGGTGCGGCGGCGCGACGAAGAGCGCGCGGTGCTCGCGAGCCTGCGTGACACGCTGAACCTCGTGACGGGACGCCGCGTGAACTTCGACGGGCAAGAGGCCATCGCGTTCGCCGCCAAGCTCCGCGCCTGGCAAGAGCGGACCGGGGACGAAGACACGACCGCGTTCGAACGACAGGCGCTCACGCCGCGCGTGGTCTTCGACGGTGGCGTCTTCGACGTCGTGTTCGAGATCGACGGGAGCGAGGGCGCGGCGACGGACACCCGATCGTCGGGCGAGGTGGTCGCGACGGGACCGAAGCAGGCCGACGCCGAGGTCGTCCTCCGTGCGTTCCGCGACGGCCTCGAGCTCGTACCGCTGCACGACGGAGGGTGGGCTCCCCTCCCCGTCGACTGGTTGGAGAAGCACGGCCATCGCGTCGCGGATTTGCTCGAGGCGCGCGACGAAACGAAGAAGCTTTCGACGGCGGCGCTGCCGGAGCTCGGTGCGCTCTGCGCGGAGCTCGATCTGCCGAAGCCCTTCGAGCTCGGCAAGCTCGCGCCGCTCGTCGACGATTTCCGAGGCATCGCGCCGGCCACGCTGCCGGACGACTTGAACGCGACGCTGCGCACGTACCAACGCGCGGGCGTCGACTGGCTCGCGTTCCTGCGCGACTCCGATCTCGGCGGCGTCCTCGCCGACGACATGGGTCTCGGCAAGACGCTGCAAGCGATCTGCGCATTTCGGGGTCGGGTCCTCGTGGTGTGCCCGAAGAGCGTCGTCTACAATTGGTGCGACGAGATCGCGCGGTTCCGGCCGGGCTTGCGGACGTCGATCTACCACGGCGCGGGACGCGAGCTCGATCGCACCGCCGACGTCACGCTGACGACCTACGCGGTCCTGCGGCTCGACGTCGAGAAGCTCGCCCAAGAGGCTTGGGACATCGTCGTGCTCGACGAAGCGCAGGCCATCAAGAACGACTCGAGCCAGACCGCGCGCGCGGCCTTCCGGCTGAAGGCGCCGTTCCGCCTCGCGCTCAGCGGTACGCCCGTCGAGAATCGGCTCGAGGAGCTCTGGAGCGTGATGCACTTCGCGAACCCGGGGCTGCTCGGCGGCCGTTCGTCGTTCCAGGGGCGCTACGCGGGACCCATCGGCGACGGCAACCCCGAGGCCGCGTCGAGGCTCCGCGCGAAGATCCGCCCCTTCGTGCTCCGGCGCATGAAGCGCGAAGTGCTCCCGGAGCTACCTCCGCGGACCGACGCCGTGCTCCACGTCGAGCTCGACGAGTCCGAGCGCGCGATTTACGACGCCGTCCGCGTCGCGACGCGGAAAGAAATCACCGACGCGCTCGCGAAGGGCGGCAACGTCCTCGCGGCGCTCGAGGCGTTGCTCCGTCTCCGGCAGGCCGCGTGTCATCCGGAGCTCGTGCCGGGGCAGAAGAGCGTGACGGGGTCGTCGTCGAAGCTCGATCGCCTGCTCGGCGCGCTCGAAGACGCGGCGTCCGACGGGCACAAGGCGCTCGTGTTCTCGCAGTGGACGAGCTTGCTCGATCGCGTCCAGCCGATCCTGACGAACGCGGGTATCCGGTTCACGCGGCTCGACGGATCGACGCGCGATCGCGGCGCCGTCGTCGCCGAATTCCAGGCCGACGCCGGACCTCCGGTCATGCTCGTCTCGCTCAAGGCGGGCGGGACGGGCCTCAACCTGACCGCCGCCGACCACGTCTTCTTGCTCGATCCGTGGTGGAACCCCGCGGTCGAAGATCAGGCCGCCGACCGCGCGCACCGCATCGGGCAGGAGCGGCCCGTCATGGTGTACCGCATGGTCGCCAAGGACACGGTCGAAGAGCGCATCTTCGCGCTCCAAGCAAAGAAGCGCGCGCTCGCGGACGTCGCGCTCGGCGAAGCGAGCCAGGCAGGTGGCATCACGCGCGCGGAGCTCTTGGCGCTCCTCGACTGAGGGGTCGTCGCGGCGCCGCCAGCGATACAGCGCCGCAGCATGCGTCACAGCGCCGCGATACAGCGTCGCGGTATGCGTCACGGCACCGCAGTACGCCTCACGGCGCCGCGGCCAGGCCCCCTGGACGACGAGGCTCGGCGACGCCCCACCACGCGCCGCCGACGCGACCGATGGCGGGTGCGTCCGCGATGTGGTCGCGCTCCTTGAAGGCGTAGCCCATCGCGGTGAGGCGCTCCTTGGTGGCCTCGGCGAGCCCGTCTTTCTCGAACGTGACGACGTCGGGCAAGTGCTGCATGTGGAAACGCGGCGCTGCGACCGACTGCCCGACGTCGAGCCCGAAGTCGACGACGTTCGAGAGCTCCTGGAACACGGAGGTGATGATCGTCGGACCGCCCGCCGCGCCGAGCACGAGCTCGATGGTGCCGTCCGGAGCGGCCACGATCGTCGGCGCCATCGACGAGAGCATGCGCTTGTGGGGCGCCACGGCGTTGGCCTCGCCTTGCACGAGGCCGAAGCCGTTCGGTGTCCCAGGGACGGCCGCAAAGTCGTCCATCTCGTTGTTCAAGACGAACCCGCCGTCGGCGACGGTCACGCCGGAGCCGAACCAGTAGTTGATCGTCGTCGTCAGAGAGACGGCGTTCCCCGTGGCGTCGACGACGGAGAAATGCGTCGTATGCGGACCGAGACCGCTCGGCGCGCCGTCCGTCGGGAGCTCCGACGAGGGCGTCGCGCGATCCGAGGCGATGGTCCGGCGCGCGCGCTCCGCCCACGACGCGGAGAGCAGCTCGTCGGTGGGCACGTTCACGAAATCGGGATCGCCGAGCTTCGCGTTTCGCGCCGCGTAGGCCCGGCGCATCGCCTCGAACGTGACGTGGAGCGCCTCCGGCGATTGCCAGCCGAGCGAGCGCAGATCGTAGCCTTCGAGGACGTGCGCCATCATCGCGAGCGTGACGCCGCCCGAGGACGGCGGAGGCATCGACGCGACGCGATGGCCCCGGTACGTGAACGACAGCGGCGTGCGCCATTTCGCTTGGTACGAGGCCAGATCGCTCGGCGTGACGAAGCCTCCTTCCGCGGTCATTTGCGCGGCGATGGCGTCGGCGGTCGCGCCCCGGTAGAAGCCGTCGGCGCCGCGTTCGGCGATGCGCGACAGGACGCGCGCGAGCGCGGGGTTCACGAAGACGCTGCCCTTCTCGGGAGGCTTTCCCCCCGGCAGGAACAACGCGGCCGACGCCGGATGGGCCTCGAGGCGCGCGCGCGCGGCCTCGATCATGTCGACGAACGGTCCGTCGACGACGAAGCCCTTCGCCGCGAGCGCGAGGGCCGGCGCGACGAGCTCGGACCAAGGCAGCTTCTTCGAGCCGAGCGCCCGGTGGAGCTCCCAAAGACCGGCGACGCTCCCCGGCACGCCCGCCGATCGGATGCCCGTACGGATGTCGCTCCGGGGTTTGCCTTCGGCGTCGACGAACGTGTCGTGCTTCACCGCGGCCGGCGCCATCTCGCGAAAATCGAGCGCGTGGAACGCACTTCCCACGCGCGCGAGGGCGAATCCGCCTCCGCCGATGTTTCCGGCCGTCGGGTACGTCACGGCGAGCGCGAACGCCGTCGCGACCGCCGCGTCGACCGCGTTGCCGCCGCGCGCGAGGACGTCCCTCCC
>JBGAHN010000235.1:0-6470 GCA_044226145.1 Labilithrix sp.
GGCTTGTTCGGCGTCATCGCGGACGCCGAGCACACGCGGGGGGAAGACGTCGCCGTCCTCTCCGCTCCCGGCGAGAGCCGCGAGGCCGTGGAGATCGCGCGCATCGTCCTTCGAGAAGCCGCGCGCGGGACGCGCTTCGACGCGATGGCCGTCTTGCTCCGCAACGCGGACTACGCCGAGCACCTCGAAGAAGCCTTCCGGCGCGCGCGCGTGCCCGCCCATTTCGCGCGAGGGACCAAGCGCCCCGATCCCGCAGGACGCGCGCTGCTCGCGCTCGTCGCGTGCGCCGCCGAAGGGCTGTCCGTCCGGCGCTTCGTCGAATACCTGTCGCTCGGAGAATTTCCCGAGAGCGACGCCGCGCCCGAAGGCCACACGACCGCCGACCGCACGATCGGCGACGGCGACGGCGACGGCGACGAGCGGCGCGTAGGAGACACGCGGGACGACGGAGGCGATCGCTTTGCGGCCGAAGGTCCCACCGACGAGCGGCTCGGCGCGTTGCTCGGAACGAAGAGCTCGCAGATCGGCGCCGAAGACGCGCCTCCCTCGAGCCGCGACGGCGAAGCCGGTGCGAAGACGCGCGCGGTGCGAACCCCGCGGCGGTGGGAAGAGCTCCTCGTCGGCGCCGCGGTCATCGACGGCAAGGACCGGTGGGCGCGGCGCCTCGACGGCCTGCACGAAGAGCTCACGCGCGACGCCGCGGCCTACGACGCCAAAGGCGAGGACGCACTCGCCGAAGGCATCCGACGCGACATCGCCGCGCTCGAGGCGCTGCGGGATTTCGCGCGCCCCATCCTCGCGGCCCTCGCCGCCCTCCCCGGCGGTCCCGACGATCCGAAGGGTCACACGAACCCGACGCCCACCGCGAACCAGACGCCCACCGCGAGCCACGCCACCTGGAGCGACTGGATTGCTGGTCTCGAAGACGTCGCCCGGCGCGCGATCCGCCACCCCGAACGCGTGCTCGCGCTCCTCGCGGAGCTCCGGCCGATGGAGCACACGGGCCCCATCGACGTCACGGACGTGCGCCTCGTGCTCGAACGCCACCTCTTGCGGCTCGCGCGACCGGAGACGGGACGCCGCTACGGTCGCGTGTATGTTGCAACCATTCCCGAAGCGCGCGGCCTCGCGTTCGACGTCGTCTTCGTCCCCGGGCTCGCCGAGAAGATCTTCCCGCAGAAGGTCTCGGGCGATCCGCTGCTGCTCGACGACAAGCGACGCGCGCTCGAGCTCGATCTCCCGACGAACGACGATCGGAGCGCCGCCGAGCGCTTCCTGCTTCGCCTCGCGGTCGGGGCCGCGCGAAAGCGCGTCGTCCTCTCCTACCCTCGCCTCGACGTCGAGCAAGCCCGGCCGCGGACGCCGTCCTTTTACGGGCTCGAGGTCCTCCGCGTCGCGGAAGGAAAGCTCCGCGGGTTCGAGCACCTCGCGGAGATCGCGGCCAAGAGCGTCGAATCACGCATCGGATGGCCGGCGCCCGCGAACGCCGAAGACGCCATCGACGAGGCCGAGCACGATCTCGCGCTCCTCGACGCGATCCTGCGAAAGCCGGAAGATCAGAGCGTCGGCGAAGCCCACTATCTGCTCAACGCCAACGAGCACCTCGCGCGCGCCTTGCGGTTCCGCGGCCGGCGTTGGCTCAAGACGTGGCGCGCGTGCGACGGCCTCGTCGATCCGCCCGAGGAGGCCTTGAACGCGATCCGCGCGCACGCGCTCGACAAGCGCTCGTTCTCGCCCACCGCGCTGCAGAATTTCTCCGCCTGCCCGTACCGCTTCTACCTCTCGGCGATCCTCAAGCTCGCGCCGCGCGAGGAGCCGGTGGAGATCGAAGATCTCGATCCATTGACGCGCGGCTCGCTCGTCCACGAAGTGCAGTTCGAGCTGCTGACGAGGCTGCGCGACGCGGGGCTCCTCCCCGTCACCAAACCGCGCCTCGAGGCGGCGTTCGGGCTCTTGGACGAGGTGCTCCGAAAGGCCGGCGACGAAGCACGAGACCGCCTCAAGCCGGCGATCGACCGCATCTTCACCGACACGATGGAGTCCATCGCCGCGGACTTGCGCGAATGGCTGAGGCGCGCGGCTGACGATCCGTCGTGGACGCCCGCGTTCTTCGAGCTCTCCTTCGGCCTGAAAGATCGGCGCGATCAGGATGAAAAGAGCAGCGACGCGCCGGTCGCGCTCGCGTGCGGCATCCAGCTCCGCGGATCCATCGATCTCATCGAACGCGACGATCACGGGCAGCTCCGCGCCACCGATCACAAGACCGGCAAGATCCGAGCGAAGGAGGGCGCGACGGTCATCGGCGGCGGCGAGGTCCTCCAGCCCGTGCTCTACGCGCTCACCATCGAGAAGCTCTTCGAAGGCACGGAGATCGTCGGCGGCCGCCTCTATTACTGCACGGCGGCCGGCGACTTCACACCCGTCGACATCCCGCTGACGGACGAAGCGCGCGCCGCGGCGGATCTCGTCGGCAAGGTCATCGGGGCGTCGCTCACGTCCGGCTTCTTGCCGGCGGCCCCCGCGAAAGACGCCTGCAAATATTGCGACTACCGCTCCGTGTGCGGACCCTACGAAGAGGTCCGCGCGCGCCGCAAACAGCGCGATCGCCTTCGACCCTTGCTCGAGCTCCGGAGCCATCGATGAACGGCACGCCCCTGGTCGACCAAGCCGCGCGCGATCGCATCAAGGACGATCTCGACGCCACGTTGATCGTCGAGGCCGCCGCCGGCACCGGCAAGACGACCGCGCTCGTCGAGCGCATCCTGTCGCTCTTGCGGTCGGGGCGCGCGACCCTCGGGAGCCTCGTCGCCGTCACCTTCACCGAGAAGGCGGCCGGCGAGATGAAGCTCCGCCTGCGGACGGAGATCGAACGGGCACGCGGGAGCACGTCGAACGCCGACGAGCGCGCGCGGCTCGGGAGCGCGCTCGCCGAGCTCGAGGCCGCGCACATCGGCACCATCCACGCGTTCTGCGGAGACCTGCTCCGCGAGCACCCCATCGAGGCGGCGGTCGATCCGCTCTTCGAGGTCGCCTCCGAAGACGCCTCGCGGCGCATCTACGACGAGGCGTTCACCCGTTGGTTCCAGGAGACGTTGAAGGCGCCCGGCGAAGGTGTCGCGCGCGTCCTCCGGCGCGCCACGCGCGAGCGTGACCAGGACGGCCCGCGCCGCGCCCTCGAAAAGGCCGGATTTTCACTCATCGCGCAGCGCGATTTCCCGACGCCCTACGAGCGACCGGATTTCGACCGGCGCGCCGCCTTCGACGGCGTCATCGAGGCGCTGGCGGCGCTCGGATCGCTCGCTTCGAAGGGATACGGCGAGAGCTGGCTGACGAAGAGCTTGCTCGAGATCCGACGCGCGGTCGAAGACATCCACCGGCGGAGCGAAGCGCGCGGCGAGGTGCACGGCGAAGCGCGCACCGACGCGAAAGGCCCGAGCTCCGCGCGACCCGCCGTCGACGACTACGACGCGGCGGAGGCGCGGCTCCGTACGCTCGCGCGCCACAAGTGCTGGGGATGGAAGGGCTCGGGGACGTGGTTCAACCAAGCCGAGGGGATCCTGCGGCAGACCATCCTCGACGAGCGCGAAAAGACCAAGCGCATCCTCGAAGCGGCCCTCGACGGCGCGGACGCCGATCTCGCCGCGCTCCTGTTCCGCGAGATCCACGGCGTGACGTCCCCTCCGAGCGGCAATGCCTCGACGCGAGCGACCACGGCGACGCAAGGCTCGGTCGGACCGTCGTCGACACGAGTCACCGATCGAGGGCTCGTCGCCGCATACGAGTCGCAGAAGGCGCGCAGCGGGAAGCTCGATTTCCTCGATCTCCTCCTCTTGACGCGCGATTTGCTCGCGCGCGACGAGGCGGTTCGCCGCGAGCTCCAGTCGCGCTTTTCGCACCTCTTGGTCGACGAGTTCCAGGACACCGATCCGCTCCAGGCCGAGATCCTCCTCTTGCTCGCCGCGAGCGATCCGACCGAGACGGACGCCGAGCGCGCCGAGATCGTGCCGGGCAAACTCTTCGTCGTCGGAGATCCGAAGCAATCCATCTACCGCTTCCGTCGCGCCGACGTCTCGCTCTACGAGACCATCAAGGAGCGCCTCGTGGCGCACGGCGCGAGCGTCGTCCACCTGCGCACGAGCTTCCGCAGTGTCCCGTCGATCCAAGCGTTCGTCAACGCGGCCTTCGAACCGCTCATGCAGGCGAACGCCGCGCGATCGCAAGCGGCGTACGTGAGCCTCGCCGCGCACCGCGCCGATCCATCTGGACAGCCCACGATCGTCGCGCTGCCCGTGCCGCGCCCTTACTCGGACTACGGACGCATCGCGAGCTGGGTGATCGACGAGTCTTTTCCCGATGCCGTCGGGGCCTTCGTCGATTGGCTGATCCACGAGAGCGGCTGGACGGTGAGCGAGCGCGGCTCGGACGAACGCGTGAAGATCGAGGCGCGCCACGTGTGCCTGCTCTTCAAGCGGTTCCAGAGCTTCGGTAGCGACTGCACGAGGCCTTACGTCCGCGCGCTCGAGGTGCGCCGCATCCCGCACGTGCTCGTCGGCGGGAAGAGCTTCCACGACCGGGAGGAGGTCATCGCCCTCCGGAGCGCCCTCGCGAGCATCGAGTGGCCCGACGACACGATGAGCCTCTACGCGACGCTCCACGGGCCTTTCTTCGCGCTCGGCGACGACGCGCTCCTCGCCTTCAAGAGCGCGCAGGGCCACCTCCACTACCTTCGCCCGCGCGACGCATCGAAGCTGACGGAGCTCACGAAGCCCGTGGCCGACGCGCTCGAAGTGCTCGCGCGGCTCCACGCCGGACGGAACCGCCGGCCCATCGCCGACACGATCGCGCACCTCCTCGAAGTCACGCGGGCCCACGCGGGGATCGCGATCTGGCCGTCGGGCGAGCAGGCGCTCGGCAACGTCCTCCGCGTGCTCGACGTGGCACGGCGCTTCGAGCAAGACAGCGCGACGTCGTTCCGCGCGTTCGTGGCGCTCCTCGAGGACGAGGCCGAACGCGGCGGCGCGAACGAGGCGCCCATGATCGAAGAGGGCGAAGGCGGCGTGCGGATCATGACCGTGCACAAGGCCAAGGGCCTCGAGTTCCCGGTCGTGATCCTCGTCGATCCGACGGCGAACGCGACGTTCCGAGAGCCCTCGCGCTACGTCGATCCGAAGCGAAAGCTCTGGGCCGTCCCGCTCTGCGGCGCGAGCCCGAAGGAGCTCCTCGACCGGCGCGACGACGTCCTCGCGGAGGACCGTGAAGAGTCCGTGCGCCTGCTCTACGTCGCGACGACGCGCGCGCGAGAGCTCCTGGTCGTCCCCGTCATCGGCGACGAACGACGCGATCCGAGCGACGGCTGGCTCGAACGGCTCAACCCCGTCGTCTACCCGAAGAAGAGCGCACGGCGGGTGGCGTCTCCGGCCGAAGGGTGCCCGTCGTTCGGCGAAGACACCGTGCTCGTGCGGCCGGAGAACGTCTTCGGCGCCGGTGTGCCCATCCGTCCGGGGTTGCACCGGCCCGAGATCGGCGAGCACAGCGTCGTGTTCTGGGATCCGCGCGTGCTCCGCCTCGACCGCGAAGACGACGCCGGGCTCCGCCAGCAGAAGATCCTCTCCGTCGACGACAAGGGCGTCGTCGCGCAGAGCGGCGTCGAACGGCACGCCGCGTGGCTCACGGAGCGCGAACGGACCGTGGCGAGCGCGAGCGCCCCCAGCGTCGTCGTCCGGACCGTCACGGAGGCCAAGGCCGACGGCGCCAAAGCCCCGGTAAACGCGGAAAAATCGAACGCTCCCGTCGAAACGACCTCGGCCGTCGAAGTGACCTCGGCGCGTGCGAAGGCCCCGCGTGGCGGCGACGTCACGGTCGAAGCGACGTCCGCCGCGACGTCGAAGCGACCGCACGGCAAGCGCTTCGGCACGCTCGTGCACGCCGTCCTCGCGACGGCGCCGCTCGACGCCGATCCCGTCGTGCTCGCCGATTTCGCGCGGATCCAAGGGCGCGTGCTCGGCGCATCCAACGACGAGGTCGAAGCGGCTCGCGACGCGGTCCTGTCGGCGCTCGCGCACCCGCTCCTCGAACGCGCCCGAAAGGCCGAACGGGTCGAGCGCGAGAGCCCCGTGATGCTCGTGGACGACGACGGCGGCCTGCTCGACGGCGTCGTCGACCTCGCCTTCCTCGAACACGACGCGCGCGGTGAGCGAAGGTGGACCGTCGTGGACTTCAAGACGGACGCCGAGCTCGAGCCACGCAAGGACGCGTACGTTGCACAAGTCGACGCGTACGCCCGCGCTGTGTCGCGCGCCACGAGCGTACCGGCGCGCGGCGTGCTCCTTCGGGTCTGAAGGTATCGCTTTCGACGGCGTTCGATGCTCTAAACCGGGCATGCATCGTCGCCCGTGGCACCCTCGCGTCGCATCGGCTCGCGCCGCTTGCGTTTCCCGTGTCGTCTTCGCGGCCGCGACCGTCTTGTCGGT
>JBGAHN010000236.1:0-6422 GCA_044226145.1 Labilithrix sp.
GAAGCGACGCTCGCGGCGCTCTTTTCGGACGGCCGCGATCGGAGGCGCGAGCTCGGCGAGGCGCGCGAGCTCGACGGCGGCGCGCGGAGCGTCTTCGGCGGAGACGAGCGCGCGGAACGCGTCGGCAAAGGTGGCCGCGAACCCCGGGAGCGTCGGCGCGTCGGGAGGCGTTTCGGCGAGACCCCTGCGCATCGCGCGCTCGTCGATCGCGAAGCACGCCCGCGCGTCGGCGAGCGCGAGATCGCGGGCGACCCGCTCTTGGAGCATCTCGCTCGTCCACCGCAGGAGCGCGTCGCGGAGCGGCACGTCGGCGAGCGAGAGGGATCGTTCGTGGAGCTCGCGGAACGTGCCGAGGGTGGCGACCAGACGGTGGCCGGCGAACGGATCGAAGGACTCGACGCGCTGCCACGTCTCCGACGAGCGGCACGCATCACGGAAGTGGACGACGCGCTCGTACGTGCGCGCCATCCGACGATCCAGATCGAAGAGGTCGACGAACGCGAGCTCGTGCATGCGCGAGACCGTTTAGCCGTGCACCGTCGCGCGATCGCCGCGCTCGGTCAGGTTTCGGACGATGACGCCCTCGGCCTCGGCGAGCACGCGGAGCCGCTCGTCGATGGCGGAGGCGAGCGCTTCACCGCCGAGCTCGAGACCGAGCGAATCCGCCGCCCGCAGCGCGAGATCGACGTACTGACGGTAGTGGCGCGCCTCGGCCGCGAAGAGCTCTTCATAAAAGACGCGCAGATCGTGCGGCGTCGTGTCGGGGAGCGCCTCGATGAGGAGCTTGAAGCGCTCGCACGACCGCGCCTCGATGAGGGCGCTCACGAGCAAGCGGTCGACGATCGAAGGGAGGGAGGTCTTCGGGGCGCGTTGGGCCGCGCTCCGGAGCTCGGCGGCGTAGTGGTCGATCGGCGGGTGGCCGAGGCTCAGGCCGCGGCGCTCGAGGAACCCGACGACGCGCCGGAAATGATCGAGCTCTTCGCGCGCGAGATCCGTGAGCGCGCGGACGAGACCGAAATCCGACGGATGCCGAAGGACGAGCGACAGGGCGTTCGTCGCGGCCTTCATCTCGCAGTGGGCGTGATCGACGAGCACGCCGTCGAGATCACGCACGGCCTCGCGCGCCCACCCGGGATCCGTCGGCACCTTGAGGCAAAACATCGTCTTCAAATAGCACGGGAAGCGGCCTTCTTCGAACCGACTCGCCCGGCCCGTCCGCCGAGCGCCGCGAACGCCACGGCGAGGACGACGACGAACACCGCGGTCGCGACGTAGACGAGGGTGAAGCCGCCCCAGGCGATCACGACGGCGACGAACGCGGCGCACGCACCGGAAAATGCCGCCTCGCGCGGACCGCCGTGGCGCGCGAAGCGGCCGACGAGGTAGCCGCCGCCGAACGCCGCGAGCGCGAACGCCAACGCGTTGGGGAGCGCGAGCACCGTCATCCGAAGCGCGCGCTCGGCGGGGCTCATGGCGTCGAGCGCGCGGGCGACGGCCTCGGGTCCCGCGAGATCCGACGCCTCCGTCGACGACGACGGGGCGACCGCGAAGAGGCGCGCGACGAGCCCCTTCGTCACGAGCTGCGCGACGTACGCGAGCGGGAGCCACGCCGCGAAGATCGCCACCGTGCCGAACCCGATCCAATGCCACGCGGGGCGATCGTCGACGGGCTCGTCGCTCGGGGGCGACGGCGGCTTCGCGTCGTTGAGGACGGGGAGGTGGCGGCGCGCCGGCATGCGCAGAGTGTAGAACGAAGACCGCCGCGCCACGCCTGTGATAACGATGCGCCCGTGAGCACCGACACGTCCGGTTCGATCGCGCCGCTCGATCCCGAAAAGAGCTCGTCCATCGCGTCGATGCGCGTCCGTTTCGCGGAGACGGACCTCATGGGCATCGTCCACCACGCGAGCTACCTCCTCTATTTCGAAGCGGCGCGCGTCGAATGGCTGCGCCGCCGCGGCGTCGTCTACACGGATTGGGCCGCGCGCGGATGGCACCTGCCGGTCGTCGAAGCCAACGTGCGCTACGTCTCGCCGGCGCGCTTCGACGATCTGATCGACGTCGAGGCGGCGCTGACCGAGCTCCGGGCGGTCTCGATGCGCTTCCAGTACCGCATCCACCGCGAGGGGCAGCTGCTCGCAGAAGGCTTCACGCGCCTCGCGGCGATCGATGCGTCGCACAAGCTGCTTCGCATTCCGAGCGAGATGCGCGACGTGCTCTCGGCGGGTGAGCAAATGTGAGTGTCGAGGCGCTGGCCGTCGGATGCACGTCGGGCGCACGTCCGGGGCACGTCGGGCGCAACTCGCACGCACATCGTTCACGCAGCGGCGCACGTCGGGTACACTCGGGCGGATGCGCGCGCGGCCTTGGATCCTGCTCTTGATGGTGCTGACGTCGGTGCCGGCGTGCCGGCGCGAAGGCTCGGCGAAGCTCGACGGACGCTGGAAAGGTGTCCGCGTGGAGGGCGCGAGCGCGGACCGACGCGGCCGGGCGAACGCGTTCGCGACGGGCACGCAGCTCCTGGCGCGCGAGAACCGCATCTCGATCGCCGTTCCGGGCGCCGCCGAGGAAGCCACCTACGTCGTCGAGAAGGAGACCGACGAGCTCGTCGTCGTGCGCTCGGAGGCCGACGGCGCCGCGCCGAGCGAGACCTTCGAGCTCAGCAAGGACGGCACGACGCTGAAGTGGCGCGTCGACGACCGTTCGATCGTGTTCGCGAAATTGCAGGAGTGAAGCGCGACGGGACGATCCGCGGTCACCGGTGGACGGCTTCGCGCGGAATGCGGAGGGTGACCGTGCGCTCGCCACGACGGACGGTGACGACCACGTCGTCGCGTTCGGGTCCCGAGAGCCGAGCGCGGGCGTCCGCGAGATCGGTTGGACGGACGCCACCGACGGTGACGAGCACGTCGTTCGCCAGGAGGCCGGCGCGCTCCGCCTCGCTGTTCTCTGCGACGTCGCGCACGACGAGCGCCATCCCCTCATCGCCCGCGGAGACCTCGCCGAGCGTGATCGCGACGCCGCCGCTCGCCGGCGGTTCGACGGATCCGGCCGAGCTCCGATCGCGCGCGAGCCGGATCTTCACGCCGTCGGTGGTCCGTCCGGAGATCACGCGGACGCCGTCGGCGTGGGCGCGCTGGTGGTCCGGCGCGTAGGCTTCGAGCGTCGCCGTCCCCTCCGCCAACCCGCCGAGACGGAAGTGGCCCTTCGCGTCGGTGACCGCGACGCCCGGCGGGATCCCGTTCGCCGGCAAGTACGTCGGCACGGCGTCTCTGCCGACGCGCGCGCCCGCGATCGGACGCCCGCGATCGTCTTCGACGACGCCTTCGACGAGCCCTTCTTCGGCGAGCGTCATGCGCCCGAGATCCGTCGGGCGACGCCCTTCCCGCTCTTCAATCTCCACGTCGCGCACGAGCTCGACGCGTCCCTGGGCGCGCACGCGGAGCCGCGCCGGTCCCGGCGAGAGATCGGTCACCGTGAACGCGCCGTCTTGGTTCGTGCGCGCGTGCCGCGGGCCGGCCGCGGTCTGCAGCACGATCTCCGCGCCCGCGACGGCTTCGCGGCGGTTTTTGACGATCTCGCCGGTGACGCTCTCGGCGGTGCGGAGCGACACGTCGAGGCGCGCGAGATCCGGCGCGGTCGACACGACACGGGTGGCGTAGCCCGGCGCGCGGACCTCCACGCGGAGCGCGATGCCGCGGGCCGAAGCGAGCGTCGCCTCGCCACGCGCGTCGGTGAACTCGGTCTTGCGGAGCCCCGCGTTCGGGTCGACGGAGACGGCGGTGACTTGCGCCGCGTCGATCCCGCGCCCACGCTCGGAGGTGATCCGGACGTCGAGCGGCGCGCGCGGATCGGGCAAGACGATCTCGACCTCGCGCTTGCGACCGTCGGGCACGTCGACGACGAGACGCGCGTCGACCTGCGAGAAGTCGTCGTCCCGCGCGACGAGCAGCGTCACCGATTCGGGGACCGAGGCGAACGCGAACGTGCCATCCGACGCCGATCGCTCGCTCCGCTCGAGTTGCCCGTGGGTGGCGAGCGCCGTGACGCGCGCGTTCTCGACGGGGCGCCCGCGAGCGTCGACGACGCGACCTTCGAGCGTGCCTCCCTGGCGAAGCACGACCGTGACCGACGCTTCCCCGTCCGACGCGAGCGTGACGACCTCGCTCATGGCTTCGACGTACTGCGGATGATGCACGAGCGCGCGGACGCGCCCCGGCGACACGGGCGACGCGCGGAACGTGCCGTCACGTCCGGAGATCCAAGGCTCGACCGGCGGGGACGTCGTCGCCCCCACGCCCATCACGCCGCCCGCTCCCGACGACCGCGGGATGTTCGGAACGGGCCCCGGCACGACGCCGAGCTCGTTCGCCGGAACGAACGGCATCGGCCCCGCGAGCGCCGCCGCGAAGTGCGCGTCGCGGAAGCTCGCGCGCGCCGGGTCCTCGTCGATGGGCATGCCCGACGCATCCGTGCCGACGATCCGCACGGTCGCGCCCTCGATCGGGTACCCGCGCGCGTCGACGACACGCCCGACGAGCGCGCCGCCGCGGACGAGCGTGATCGTCGTTTCGTTCGGCGGCGCCTCGATGCGGCGCGCCGATCGCGCGACGAAGCCCTCCGCGCGCGCCTCGATCGTCGCGGACACTGAGGCGATCGGCCCGAGCACGACGTGCCCCTTGCCGTCGGACACGCCTTCGATGGGGAACGACGAGAGGCCGTCTTCGGTGAGCGTCACCTTCGCGTGGGCGATGCCTTCGTCGGTTCCCCCGTCGACGATCCGCGCGCCGACCATGACGCCCGGAACGAGACGGAGCTCGACCTCCTTCTCTTCGCCGCGCGCGACGGGTACGCCGATGTCCGTCTCGGAGACGAGCGTGCCATGGACGGCGCGGAGGGAATAGGTCCCGGGTGCGAGCGCCCCGACGCGGACCACGCCGTTCGCGTCCGTCTCGGCGACGCGCGCCGGCCAGAGCGTCGGCGAGGCGACGAAAATGCGTGCATTTTGCACATGTTTACCCGACGGATCGAGCACCGAGATCCGCAGCGCACCTTGGCGGCTCAGCGTGAGCGTGCACGTCGCGCCCTCCGAAACACGGCGACGCGTGACGTCTTCGTAGCCCCGCGCGCGCGCCGTGACGACGAACGGCCCCTCGCCGAGCTTGCCCACGTGCGCCCGACCCGACGCGTCCGTCCGCGCGCCGACGGGGAACGGATCGGCGAAGCGGACCTCGACCTCCGCGTTCGCGACGGCGGCGCCGCCCTCGTCCTTCACGACGACGTCGAGCGCGTGCTCGGCCCCGAGCGTGAGATCGACCCGCCGCGCGCCGGCCACGACGGCGACCATGCGCGACGCCCGCGCCCTGCCCTTCGCCTCGGCGACGACGAAATGAGCCGCGCGGGGCAAGCGATCGAGCGCCGCCCGACCGTCCTGGTCCGACGTCCCCTCCGCCGCGGCATGCGCGCGCCCGTCGAGCATCGCGAACGCTCGCACACGCGCCCCTTCGATGGCCTTCCCAGACGCGTCGCGCACGATCACGTCGAGCGCACCATCCCGCTCGACGACGTGCGCCGGAACGGGAGGGGCGACGGGTTCTTCGGGGATCCGCTCGCGGAGGACGCTCCCCGGCCAGCTCGCCACGTAGAGCAAGCAGGCGAGCGCGAGCACGAGCGGAAGTCCGCGAAGGATGCGAACAGACATCGAAATTCGTCGTCCGAGCGCCGGCGGGCCGAACGCTCGCTCGTTTGTACGCCAAACCGGCGATCGAGCGCCGCTATTTCCCGATTGGCGACCGCGCGCACGGGTCTGCTATTTTCCATGGGTGCCAAACCACCCCCGCACGGCGATCCTCGTCTCCGCGTTCGCGATCGTCGTCGGGTGCCAGAGCTCGGAGCCGCTGCCTCCCGCGAGCGACTCGACCGGTCCTCCGTCGAACTCGGTCGGTGGCGGCGGAGGCTTCGGCGCAGACGAAGACGCCGGCGCGCCGCATTGCGAAGCCAACCCCGACGGCTCGTACTGCGATTGCGTCGACGTCCCGCTCTTCGGCGATCCGCCGAACCTCTACTTCGTGCTCGACCGTTCCGGCAGCATGGGCGTCGACGATCGGTGGAACCAGGTCCGCATCACGGTCGCGTCCATCCTCCGCGCGCTCGGCCCGCGCGCGAACTTCGGCGCGACGGTGTTCCCGGGCTTCGGCAACGACATGTGTTCGCCCCCCGTCGAGGTCCTCCCGATCAGCCCCGGCGATCCGGCGGGCGTGAACGGCCCCGCCGCCAAGCGCCTGCTGTCGGCGACCTTCGGAACTCCGAGCGGCGGCACGCCGACGGCCGACGCGCTCCGATTCGTCCTGCCGAAGCTCACCGCGAACGCAGGAAAGAGCTTCGTCATCCTCGCGACCGACGGCGGCCCCAACTGCAACGAG
>JBGAHN010000237.1:0-6402 GCA_044226145.1 Labilithrix sp.
GAGCGGCCGGGACCTGGCGAGCGGCCGGGGGAGGTATGTTGCAAAATGCAACGTTCAGCAAGAAGCCGTCGCGGTCACCGCTCGGATCCGGTACGGAACGGCCGACGTGCAGCCCTCTTCGACCCTTCCGCGTGCAGTGCTTTTGGGAGCTCGGGCGACGGTGCTCTCGGCCTCCTTCGCGTCGCTCGTGACGATCCCTTTCGCGACGAGCGGCTGCGGTGGCTCCGGGGCGGTGTCGAGCGTTCCCCCGCCGTCGGCGTGCGCGGCTTCGAGCGCGTCGTCGGCGTCCGCGTCCGCACCCCTTCCGTCTGCATCGGCTTCGCCGCCTTCGACATCGGAGACCGACGTGAAACGTGTTTCGATCGTTCAAACGGGCGCGCCGGTCCTCCGCGCCCGCGCCGAAGACGTCCCGCCGGAGCGCATTTCGACCCCGGAGTTCCAGGATCTCGTTCGCACGATGATCGCGACGATGCGCAAGGCGCCGGGCGTCGGGCTCGCGGCGCCGCAGATCGGCGTCCCGCTCCGCGTCATCGTCCTCGAGGACGATCCGAAGCTCATGGCGCGGCTCACCGAAGGCGAGCGCAAGGAGCGCGAGCGCGTCGCGTTCCCCACGCGGGTCTTCGTCAACCCGGTGCTCCGTTCCGTCGGCACGGCGCGCGCCACCTTCTTCGAAGGCTGCCTGAGCGTCAGCGGCTTCGTCGGGCTCGTCGAGCGCGATCTCGAGGTCGAGGTCCAGGGCCTCGACGAGCACGGAACGGCGCAGATCTGGCGGGTGCGGGGGTGGCCGGCGCGGATCCTCCAGCACGAGGTCGACCACCTGAACGGCGCGCTCTACATCGACCGGATGAAGACGCGCTCGTTCGCGACGATCGAGCAGGCGCAGTCGCTCTACGCCGGCAAGCCGATCGCCGAAGTCCGCAAAATGCTCGATCTTTGACGCATTTTCGTCGCCGGTTCCGCGTGGTCCGCCGGCCGGGGCCGTTCGCGCCGTTCGTCCGGCAGGCGCTCGAGGTGCCACCGGACGACGCGTTTCATGGCAAATTCATGACGTTCGATGAAAAAAAGCTCCGCTAGAAAAAACGCCGTGAAGCACGCAGCTGCCGGTCTTTTCACGTACGTCGAATTCGGTGTCACGCTGACGGCCTACCTGCCGATCCTCGCGCTCTCGTCGCGCCGCCACGCGGGCGATCCCACGCAGCGCATGCCTGGACGGTGGATGCGTCGCCTCGGCAAGACGGCGAGCGCGCTGACGCCGCTCTGGAACTTCGACATCGAAGGGACGCCGCCGTCGGACATCCGCCACAAGCCTTACGTCGTCGTCGCGAACCACGAGTCGCAGGCCGATCCGTTCCTCTTGTCGTGGCTGCCCTGGGACATGCGTTGGGTCGCGAAGGAGGAGCTCTTCCGGCCGCCGGTGTCGGGGTGGGCGATGCGCTTCGGCGGCGACATCCGGTTGCGTCGCGGCGAAGGCGACAGCGTTCGCGCGATGATGACCGAGTGCGAGCGCGCGCTCGAGGGCGGCATCCCGGTCATGCTCTTCCCGGAGGGCACGCGGTCGAAGGACGGCGAGCTCTTGCCGTTCAAGGACGGCGCGTTCCAGCTCGCCATCAAGATGGGCGTCCCGGTGTTGCCCCTCGCGATCGCGGGCACGCGGCAGATGCGCCCGAAGCACTCGCTGTGGTTCGGCAGGGCGCACGCGTGCGCGAAGATCCTCGAGCCGATCTCCACGGTCGGGCTCGGGCCCGACGACGTCGCGACGCTCCGCGAAAGCTGCCGGAGCTCCATCGCCGGGGCGCTCCCCGATCTGCGTGCGCGGTACGGCCACCTGCCGGTGTGAGTTCGCGGGCGCCGTCGGTGCGTCGCGGATGCGTGGGGCGCGGGGATGTGCGCTCGCCGCTCGCGTGTCCGGCGTCGTCATCGGCCGGCAAAGTCGGTAGGATGGGACCATGGAAAGCACCGTCGTCCTCACCACCAACCTCGGCACGATCGAAATCGCGCTCGACGCAGAACGCGCGCCGAAGACCGTCGAAAACTTCCTCCGGTACGTCGACGACGAGCACTACGCGGGGACGGTCTTTCACCGCGTCATCCCCGGCTTCATGGCGCAGGGTGGCGGCTTCGACGAGGCGTACGAGAAGAAGGCCGTCCGCGATCCGATCGCGAACGAGGCCGACAACGGCTTGAAGAACGTCCGCGGCAGCATCGCGATGGCGCGAACGAGCGATCCGCATTCGGCCACCGCGCAGTTCTTCCTCAACGCCGTCGACAACGCGTTCCTCGACCACACCGCGAAGAGCGCGAGCGGCTGGGGCTACACCGTGTTCGGCAAGGTCGTCTCGGGGCTCGACGTGCTCGACCAGATCCTGCGCGTCCCGACGGGCGCCGCGGGGCCGTTCGGCAAAGACGCGCCGCAGTCGCCGATCGTCATCCAATCGCTCCGCCGCAAGTGAAGGCGCGTCGCGCGTCTTCGGCGCCGGTGGCGGTGTTCGTCGTCGCCGTGCTCCTCGCCTCGTGCGCGGCGCGTTCGCGTGGACCGGTCGAGGAGCCTGTCGCGCGTCCCTCGGCCGTCAAAGAAGCGCGTCGGGAGGACGTCGCGGTCGCACCGACACCGTCGACGCCGCTGCCGTCCGCGGCCGCCGCCGAGGACGATCCGCGCTTTTCGTTCTTCGCCGCGCCCATCGAAGCGGCGATCGCCGAAGGCAAGCTCCCGGGTGCGGTCGTCGTCGTCGGCCGCCACGACGAGATCCTGTTCTCCCACGCCTACGGAGCGCGCGCCCTCGTCCCCGAACGCGAGCCGATGTCGCTCGACACGATCTTCGACCTCGCCTCGCTCACGAAGGTCGTCGCGACGACGACGAGCCTGATGATCCTCGTCGATCGCGGCTTCGTCGATCTCGACGCGCGCGCCTCGGCGTACGTGCCCGAGCTCGCGAAGCTGCCGCCGTTCACGGTGCGGCAGCTCCTGCTCCACACGAGCGGGTTGCCGGCCGAGATGCCGCTCGCCGACTGCGCGGGCGATCGCGCCACGCTCTTCCGCAAGATGGGGGCGCTGACCCTCAAGCGTCGTCCAGGCGAGCGGTTCGTCTACTCGGACGCGGGGTTCCTCGTCCTCGAAGAGATCGTCCGGCGCGCCTCGGGGACCGACTTGGCGGGGTTCGCGGCGCGCGAAATCTTCGAGCCGCTCGGGATGCACGAGACGCGGTTCTTGCCGCCGCCGGAGCTCTTGCCGCGCATCGCACCCACCGAGATGGTCGATGGCGTCGTGCTTCGAGGGACCGTGCACGATCCTCGTGCGGCGGCACTCGGCGGGATCGCCGGTCACGCCGGCTTGTTCTCGACGGCATCGGACATGGCGCGCTTCGCGCAGGCGATGCTCGGCAAGGGCACGCGCGACGGTCACCGCCTGATGGGAGAGGCGACCTTCGACGACTTCGTCGCGCGTCGCGACACATCGAGCGGTGGTCGCGCGCTCGGTTGGGACGTCGACAGCCGCTACGCGACCCACCGCGGCATCCTCTTTTCGCCCCGCGCGTTCGGTCACGGCGGGTTCACCGGCACGGTGATGTGGATCGACCCCGTGCGCGACTTGTTCCTCGTCTTCCTCTCGAACCGCGTCCACCCCGACGGCAAAGGCGTCGTCAACCCGCTCGTCCACGAGCTCTCGACGCTCGCCGTGCGCGCCTCGGACGTGCGCACGGGCATCGACGTCCTCGAAGGAGAGGCGTTCGCGCGGCTCGCGGGCTCGAAGATCGGGCTCGTCACGAACGACGGCGCGCGCGCGTCGACGGGCCGCACGGTGATCGAGGCGTTCCGCGCGGCGGCTCCCTCCGTCACGCTCGCGGCGATCTTCTCGCCGGAGCACGGCCTCGGCGCGAACCGGGAAGGCAAGATCGCCGACGGGGCGGTAAGCGGCGTCCCGGTCTACAGCCTCTACGGCGAGCACCTCGCGCCGACCGCGGCGAGCCTCGCGAACCTCGACGCGCTCGTCGTCGATCTGCCGGACGTCGGCACGCGGTTCTACACGTACACGTCGACGATGAAGCTCGCGATGAAGGCAGCGGCGGAGCGTGGCCTCCCGGTCTTCGTGCTCGACCGACCGAACCCGCTCGGCGGTCTCGACGTCGAAGGTCCGGTGAACGTGGGCAAATCGTCGTTCGTCCACCACTACCCGCTCGCCGTGCGCCACGGCATGACGATGGGCGAGCTCGCCACGATGTTCGCCGCGGACGAGCACCTGACGATCGATCTCCGCGTCGTCCGCGCCGAGAACTGGCGGCGCAAGGACGACTTCGACCGCACGGGGCTCGTCTGGTCGAGCCCGTCGCCGAATTTGCGCAACACGCGCGGCGTGTTCCTCTACCCGATGCTCGGACTGCTCGAAGGGACGAGCCTCTCGGTCGGTCGCGGCACGAACGAGCCGTTCGAGATCTTCGGCGCGCCGTGGCTCGACGAGGGCGCGCTGAAAGAGAAGCTCGACGCCGCCGAGCTCCCGGGGGTGCGGTTCGAGCCGACGTCGTTCGTCCCCAACGCGAGCGTGCACGCGGGGAAGCGTTGCCGCGGCCTCCGCGTGATCGTCGACGATCGGCGCGCCTTTCGACCGGTGCATGCCGGCGTCGTCGTCGCGCTCGCGCTCCACGAATTGCACCCGACCGAGTGGGACGTCGAGCACGTCGACAAGCTCCTGCAAAACGAGGCCGCGACGGCCGCCATCGTCGCCGGACGGACCGCGCCGGACGTCGAGGCCATTTGGACGTCGGATTTGCAGTCGTTCGTCGAAAAGCGTGCGCGCTTCCTGCTCTATCCTTGAGGGGCGCGCGGCGCGCTCGTCGTTCGCGGCTCCGGTGCGCGTTCGACCGCGCGACTCAAGGCGAAGGCGGCGCGGGGATCGGCGGAATCGGCAGTCCTTGGAGCATCCCCGGCAGGCCTCGCATCGCGGCGCTCGCGAGCTGCTCGCGCGTGATGGCGCCCTTCGCCTCGAAGGGCAGGTCGAACGAAATGTGGTCGCCGCCGATGGTCACCGTGCCTTTGACGACGAACGGCGTCGCGTCGGGGCGCGCCGCGACGATCCCGAGGAGCGACAGATCGCTCCACCGCACGGACAGCGGAACGTCGATGCGCACCGTTTGCCCCGCGGGGATCGCGATGGGCGTCGCGACGGTCGCCGAGCCGAGATCGTATTTGTCGTCGAGGAAGACGTGTCCCGTCACGCGCTGCGCGGAGAGCGGGATGCGGTTCGGGTTGAAGGCCGCCACGCCGACGTGCATCCCGATGGACGCCGCGTCGACCCCCGTGACTTGCACGGAGTCGATCGTGAGCTGAGGAGGATCGGGCTTCTGGCACGCCACGAGCGTCAGCGCGCCGCACATGGCTGCGATCGTTCCGATGCGCATGCCCGAACGGTAGCGAAGGTCGCGCGCGGATGCATGGGAATCGTCCACCGCCACCACGGGGTCGGGCGTGGAGGGCGTACGTCTACGTCGTATGCGCGGTGCGCGGTTGGAAGACGGTGTCGTCGCGCCACCACGACCCTCGCCGATGACGTCCGGACGCGTCGCTCGCGTGCTCGAATTCACGGGTCGGGAGCATCCTCGATCTTCGTAAAGACCTTTTCGATGCTTTCGTGATTGCCTCTCGTATTCCAAACCGTGAGAGACGTCGGGGTGGCGAATATCGTGCCGTATCCCGCGTGTGGGGGCGGCAAAAATAGTTTCCAGTCGCGGAGACTGTCACTCTCGATGGCCTGCATGCACGTCGGCGTGAGTCGACGATCGGCGTCGAGCGTCGCGGTGAATCGCGCTTCCTGCGCAATGGTCCCGTTCGTTCCGTTCCACACGTCTTCGAGCACTCCTTGCGTGAATCGGAGCGTTTCGCGTCCCATGGGGATGGGTACGCTTTGGTGGTCGACGTAGTGGATGGCGGACGTCAAGACGTAGGTGCCGTCGACGATCGTTCCACCCGACGCTCCCGTGACGTGGTCGATGACGGGAACAGCGCTGACCAGACTCCCGGATTGCACGAGCGTCGTGCACGAGGCGTCCGTCGAAGCGTCCGCCGCGTCGAACGAGGCATCTGACTCCGCGTCGAGCGAGGCATCCATGGATGCGTCCGCCGTATCCGAAGCATCCGCGGCATCGGGGGCGGCATCGATCGTCGTGAGCGCGTCGTCGCTCGATGCATCGTCGATGGGGGACGCGCCATCGGTCTCGGCTCGCGCGTCGGCCTTCGCTGCCGCTGCGTCGTCCGGCTCGCCCTGCGCACCATCGGGCAGATCCTGCACCGGATCTTCCTCCGAGCTGCATGCGACGACCGCCGAGAAGATGGTCATGAAGATCAAGGCACCCCATCCCACAACGATGCGTCTCATCGAGATGCTCCTTCGAGCCATGCGTGGAAACTGAAAAA
>JBGAHN010000238.1:0-6375 GCA_044226145.1 Labilithrix sp.
CTGGGGCGGCCGCCCCGGCGTGCCGATGCCCACTCCCGTCAACGCTCCGCGGACCGGCATCGGTGGCGGCGCGGCCGGCGCGATGGCGCGTCGGACGGAGTTCAACCCGAACCTGCGCACCGGCGGCCCGCAGCGCCCTGGCATGCGCCCGGGACAGCAGCGCGGCCCGATGATGGGTCGTGGCCCGGGGGGACGAACGCGCCCCGGCTTCCAGCCCATCCGTCGCGGTCCGGTCAACGTCTCCACCAAGGAGATGAGCGACCACAAGAAGGTCATTCGCATCGAGGAGAACATCACGCTCTCCGCGATGGCCGCGAAGATGAGCCTCAAGGCCACCGAGCTGCTGATGAAGCTCCTCGGCATGGGCATGACCGGCGTGCACATCAACACGACGCTCGACGCCGACACCGCGAAGATCCTCGCGAGCGAGTTCGGCTGGGAGGTCGAGGACGTCGCCGTCAGCGAAGAAGGGGCCATCGCGGCCGCGCGTGGTGAAGACGTCAAGGACACGACCACCGGCGTCACCGACGAGAACCTCGAGCCGCGTCCGCCGGTCGTGACCGTCATGGGTCACGTCGACCACGGCAAGACGAGCCTCCTCGACAAGATCCGCAAGGCGAACGTCGCGGGCGGCGAGGCCGGCGGCATCACGCAGCACATCGGCGCCTACAAGGTGAAGACCGACAACGGCACGATCGTCTTCCTCGACACGCCGGGCCACGAGGCCTTCACGGCCATGCGCGCGCGCGGCGCGTCGGCCACGGACGTCGTCGTGCTCGTCGTCGCCGCCGACGACGGTGTCATGCCCCAGACGAGGGAAGCCGTCGCGCACGCGAAGGCGGCCAAGGTCCCGATCATCGTCGCGGTCAACAAGGTCGACAAGCCGTCGGCCGAGCCCGATCGCGTCAAGCGCGAGCTCGTCGAGCTCGGCCTGCAGCCGGAAGAGTGGGGCGGCGAGACGATCTTCGTGAACGTCTCCGCGCTCACGGGCGAGGGGATCCCGCAGCTGCTCGAGATGATCGGGCTGCAGTCGGAGGTCCTCGACCTCAAGGCGAACCCGAAGAAGCCGGCCTCCGGCGTCGTCATCGAGGCCCTCCTCGATCGCGGTCGCGGTCCGGTCGCGCGCGTGCTCATCCAGGAAGGCACCCTCAAGGTCGGTGACTTCGTCCTCGCGGGCCCCGGCTTCGGCAAGGTCCGCGCGATGACGAACGAGCACGGCAAGCAGGTGCACGAAGCCGGCCCGTCGACGCCGGTGGAGATCCTCGGCCTCTCCGACGTCCCCGGCGCGGGCGATCCGCTCCACGCCGTCAAGGATCCGAAGAAGGCCCAGGAAATCGCCGAGAGCCGCAAGGTCAAGCGCGACAAGAGCCTCATCAGCGACGACGCACGCATCTCGCTCCAAGGCCTCGTCGAGCGCATGCAGGCGGCCGATCAGCAGGAGCTCCGCGTCATCATCAAGGGCGACGTCCAGGGCTCGCTCGAGGCGCTCGCGAGCGCCTTCAACAAGCTCACCACCGAGCGCGTGAAGCTCTCGATCATCCACGCGGGCGTCGGCGCCATCACCGAGGGCGACGTCAACCTCGCGATCGCGTCGAAGGCGATCATCATCGGCTTCAGCGTCCGTCCGGCCGGCAAGGCCGCGGCGCTCGCCGAGGAGAACAAGATCGAGATCCGCCTCTACTCGATCATCTATGACGCCGTCGACGAAGTGAAGCGGGCGATGGAAGGCCTCCTTCCGACCACGAAGGTGGAGAAGAACGTCGGCAAGGCCGAGATTCGCGCCATCTTCAAGGTCCGCGGCACCGTCGTCGCCGGCTGCTACGTCACCCAGGGCAAGGTTCGCCGCGCGAACCCCGTGCGCGTCGTCCGCGACGGCGCGGTGATTTGGGAAGGCAAGATCGACGCGCTCAAGCACCTCAAGGAGGACGTGAAAGAAATCCCCGAGGGCATGGAGTGCGGCATCAGCCTCGACGGCTACAACGACGTCAAGAACGGCGACTTCATCGAGTCCTACGAGATCGAAGAGGTCAAGCAGAAGCTCTGATCTCGCCCCGCCGTCGTCGGTAGCGTCCACCCGTGGGCGCTCCGACGACGCGGGACGAAGAAGACGATCCGCCGATGGCCACGCAGCGACCGAAAAGTTCTCCGCGCGAAAGCCGCCCGGCCCGGCTCGGGACGCTGCTCCGCCAAGAGCTCGCGCGCCTGATCCAGCTCGAGCTGCGCGATCCGCGCCTCGAAGGGCTCATCATCGCGTCCGTGTCGGTCACGCCCGATCTGCGCCTGGCGCGCGTGTTCTACCGGCTGGCCGTCCTCAGCGCGACGGACGCCGAGCGCGACGCCCGAAAGAACGACGCCCAGGCCGCGCTCGAGCGCGCGTCGGGCCGCCTGAAGGCCGCCGTGACCGCGCGCCTCGCGCTCCGCTTCGCGCCCGAGCTCCGCTTCCGTTACGACGCGGGACAGGAAGCGCGCGACCGCATCGACGAGCTGCTCGAAGAAGTGAAGCGCGGCCGCAACGACTGACGCACCGACCGCCGTGCCTCGGGGCGTGAGCGTCCCGCATTTCACAGCGGTGCTCAGCGGAGCCGCGTGACGTACCAGGCGCCGCGCCACGACGTCATTTCGGCGATCACGAAGTGCTGCGCCTTGCCGTCGACGGAGAACGCGAGCGTCGCGTGTTTGACGCGAAAGAGCGGCTTTTTGAACTCTTTTTTCTTCGGAGGGACGGCGACGGGGGCCTCGCCGAGCTCGAACCCGCCGAACTTCGCGCGCGCGGCGCCCTCGGTTCGGCGGTGCAGGCGCTCAACGTCACGGGCAAAGGCCCCTTGGACCTTGCGCTCCCACGCGCTGGCCGGATCGGCCGTGTCGCGGAGCGCGACGTACGCATCGCGCGGGAAGAGGATGTCGCTCGCGAGCTCCGGGTTGTTCTGCGCGACGGCCTCGAGCAAGTGCCGCATGCGCAGCGTCAGCTCGGGCCCCGACGACGGCTCGGCCTCGTCGGCGATCGGCTCGCTCACGGCCTTCTTTTCGGCGACGGGCGCCGGCGTCGCGTCCAGCGCGTTCGTCTGCGCAGCGCCGTCCTTGCTCGCGGGCGCCTTCTTTCGGCACGCCGAAAGGACGAGCGCGAGGGCGAGCGCGGCCGTGAGCACCGCCGCCGGCCTCCACGACCACCGCTTCGGGCGTCGGGAGAGGCGCGGGTTTCCTGCGTCGCGGGGCTGCCGCACGGTTTCGGGCTAGGCCAGGTTCGGCAGGGTGACGACGTCGACGTGGAGGACTTCTTCGAACGCGCGGATCTCGTGCATGCACGCCTCGGTCGGCCGCGACACGATGCGCAGCTTCGCGCACGACGCGCTCGCGCCGTCGAACACCGTGTTCGTGATCTCCTCGACGTTGATGCCGTGGCGCTTGATGACCGAGAGGACGTTCGCGAGCGTGCCGACCTTGTCGAGCATGCGCACGACCATCTGGAAGCGCGCGGTCGACAGGTTCGTCACGTTGACGACGTTGGGGACCGTGCCTTCGAGGAGGAACGATCGGATCACGCGCACCGTCTCGGTCGCGATGGAGAGCTGGGCCTGGTCCGTCGACGCGGCGATGTGCGGCGTGCCGTAGAGGAAGCCGCCGGTGGCGCTCGGCGTCGTGAGCGTGAAGAGCTCGGGCGAGATCTCCTTCTTGCCGCGGGGCTCGTTCGGGACGACGTCCAGCCCGACGCGCAGGCCGCGGTTCACGATGGCGTCGCGCATGGCGTCGTAGTCGACGAGGTCCGGCCGCGCGCAGTTGATGAAGATCGCGCGCTTCGGCAGGGCCTCGAACACGCGCCGGCCGACGATCTGCCGCGTGCGGTCGTTGAGCCCGAGGTGGATCGTGAGGATGTCGGACTTCGCCGCGAGCTCCTCGAGCGACGACGCGTGCCCGATGCCGAGCTCGGCGGCCTTCGCGGGGCTCAGGCTGCGGCTCCAGCCGATGGGGTGGAGACCGAACGCCTTCGCGCGCACGGCCAGATCGCGGCCGATGGCGCCGACGCCGGCGATGCCGATGGTCTTGCCGATGACGCCTTCCGCCTTGGCGTATTCGGTGCGCTCCCACCGACCCGCGCGGAGCGAGGCGACGGCGTCCGGGATGCGCCGGTCGAGCGAGACGATGAGCCCGAGGACGAGCTCGACCACGGCCGACGCGTTCTTCCCGGGGCAGTTCGCGACGTAGATGCCGCGCTCGCTCGCCGCGCGCACGTCGATGGTCGACGTCTCGGCGCCGGCGCGGACGATGAGGTTGAGCTGCCGCGCGCCCTCGATGGCCTTCCGCGTCACTTCTTTCGAGCGGACGACGAGGATGCCGATGTTGTGGAGCTGGGTCTCGAGCGTCTCTTTCGTGAGCTCCGGTTCGTAGATGACGTCGACGGGGAGCGTTCGAAGTTCTTCGACCGCGCGGGGGTGGAGCTTATCGGCGATGAGGAGACGCATTCCGGCGCGCACTCTAGCCGAAGCTTCGAGAAATGACAGCGGATTGCCTCGAAATATGGGCGTTTTCGGCGACTTCCGCCGCCTCCGCGCGCTCCCGTGTGCCCGCCGCGCCCGCGCGCCTCGACCCCTCCCTCACCGGCGGCCGGTCGGCCCTTCGTCCGGCGCGTCGGCGGGGCCTGGCGTTCCACGTCCGGTCGCATTTTCGTGATCGATTTCGCGCGGGGACGCCCACTCAAGGGGGGAGAAAACACCGGGGAAATCGACCCGAGGTTCGTCCGCCGCCGTTCGAAACCTCGACCGCGGTGAGTCGGCGGATGCTCGGGCTTCGGGGCGCTATGCTCATGACCGATATGGCGGAAATCCGCGTTCAGCCTTGCGGCGATTCCGACGACGAGCCCTCGTCGCTCCTCGGCCTCGCGCGCGCCGCGTCGGCCGGCGACGTGACGGCGACGACGAAGCTCCTTCGGGCGATCGCGCCGCGGCTCGCGATCGTCGTGAAGGCGGTCCTCGGCGCCGCGCACCCGGACTTCGACGACGCCGTCCAGCACTCGCTCATCGGGTTCGTGCAGGCGCTCCCCGCGTTTCGGGGCGACTGCGATCCCACGAGCTACGGGCGCGTCATCGCGGTGCGCGCCGCGATCGCGATGCGCAAGCGGTCGCGCCGTCACGCCGGCCTCCGCGACGGCGACGTCGACACCGACGCGCTCGCGATCGGCGATCCGTGCCCGCGCGAGACGACGGCGGCCCTGCGCCGCAAAGAGACGCTCCGCGATTTGCTTGCCGAGCTGCCGTCCGAGCAGGCCGAAGCCCTCGCGATGCGCGTCATGCTCGGGTGCTCGCTCGAAGAGGTCGCGGCCGCGAGCGGAGCGCCGACGAACACGATTCGAAGCCGCGTGCGCCTCGCCAAAGAGAGGCTCAAGAGCCGTATCGAGCGCGATCCGACGTTGCTCGAGATGCTCGGAGGAACGTCGTGAAGATCGTCGATTTGCACCCCGAGGAATTGCTCGACAAGGACGCGCGCGGAGCGCTCTCGGAGGAGGAACGCGCGCTCCTCGACGCCCACCTCGCGCGCTGTGGGACGTGCCGCTTCGAGCGGATGGTGCGCGCCGATTTCGCGCTCGAGCGGAGCGAAGAGGTCGCGTTGAGCGCGCATCGCCTCGCGTCGCTGGTCGACGTCGGCGTGCGCGAGCGGCCTTCGTCCTCGGATGCGCCGCCGGCCGAGGGCGCCCCGCCGGTCTCGGGGCGTCGCTCGGTGGCCGTGCCGGCGTCGCCGGTTCGTGCGACGCGCTCGTTCCGGCGCGTGGCATCGTTCGTGGCCGTGGGGGTGCTCGTCGTCGGCGCCGTGGGGGCCGCCAAATTCGGTCTCGACAGGGCGCGTTCGTCGAAGGAGATCGCGCTTTCGTCGAACGACGCCCCCGCGCCAGCCGCGTCGAGCCTCGTCCGAGCGCCCACGAAGTCCGTGCAAGGCATGCCCGTGGCGGATTCGGATCCCGGCTTCGGTGTCGCTCGGACCGAACCGGCGGAGGCCGTGGCCGCGCCGCTGCGCGTGGACGACGAAGCGTTCTTCACGGTCGAGTCGTTCGACGAATCGCAGCGCGGCGACGTCCTGGACGAGGTCTGGTACCCGCGCGCGCTCGAGTCCGACGTGGTCCCGACCGTTCCGCATCGCCGGCCCCATCACGTCAAAGAGCCGAGGGGTCCGCGGCGACAAGTCGCACCTGTCACGCCGATGGCACCGAACGCGCCATCCTCACCGTCGCACGGCGCGCCCACGCACGAACCTCCGCCGCACGCTCCCTGAAGTTCCTGCGACGGCCCGCCCTCGAGTCCGCGCGTCGGCGAGCGCTCGGGAGCCGGCGAGCGGCCAGGGAGGCGTGTTGCAAAATGCAACGTACGACAAGAAGCCGTCGCGGTCACC
>JBGAHN010000239.1:0-6345 GCA_044226145.1 Labilithrix sp.
CGCCGTCGCCGGACGACGTCCTCGTGCCGTCGCCGAGCATGGTCGTCCCGCCGCTCGAGGAGCGCGTGGACGAACGGCTCGTCGCCGCGCCCTCGCCGATGCCGTCGTCGATCGAGGTCATGCCGGCGGCGACGGACGGGAGCTTCGTCGATCCGGCGCCGTCGTCGATCGAGGTCGTGCCGGTCCCAGCGGTCGCGACCCCGCGCGTGTCGTCCGCGCCGCCGCCGCCGCTGCCGGCGTCCGTTCCTCCGGTTCAGCCGTCGTCCATCGTCGTCCTCGGTGACGTGTCGAGCGTGCCCGCCGTCGAGGCGGCCCCGCCTTCGCCGCCGCGTGAGCCCGTCGCTGCGTCGGAGCTGCCGGTCTTCCGAAAGTCGATGCCGTCGATCGATTGGACCGAAGGCGGCCCTGCGGGGGGAAACGAGAAGATCGAGGCGAAGCCTTCGCTCGCGCCGACGCGGGGATCCGACCGACCGACGGATCCTCCGCGCACGCGCCGACGAACCGATCCGGCGGGGGAGCTCGACGATTCGTTCGACGACGGCCGCGTCGCGCCGGTGCGCGTGAGCGGGAAGAAGGTCGCGGCCTTCGTGATGATGGCGTCGCTGGTGCTCGCGGCGATCCTCTTGTTCGCGCGCAAGAGCTACCGCGGCGAGCACGACACGGCGGACAAGCTCGGGCTACCGCTCCGCGACGGTGGCGGTGGCGTGCCCGTGCCCGAGCGCTTCAAGGCCCCCTCGACGGCGAACGCCGATCCTCGGGGGACGGTTCCCGTGCCCGCGGCGGAGACGTCCGTGGTGGAGACGGTCGCCGCGCGCTCCGAGGGCGTCGACGCCAGCGTCGTCGTCGCGACGGCCGCGGTGACGCCGGCTCCGGCCCGACCGTCCGAAGAGCCTTCGACGCGTCCGCGCCCTTCCGAGGCCATGGCTTCGCCCGATCGCGACGTGCCCGCGGCGCCGTCGCGTCCGACCGAAGTGCATCCGAGCGAAACGCGCCCGACCGAAGCGCGCCCGACCGAAGCGCGTCCGACCGAAGCGCGGCCCGCGGAGCCGGCGCCGGAGCCTCGCCCGACCGAAGCGGCGGCGCCGGGGATGGCGACATCCGAGGAGTCTTCGGCCACGCGCGCCGCCGAAGCTGCGCGGCGGGCCACCGAGAAGGATCCGACCAGCGCCGACGCGTGGCTCACCCTCGGCGGCGCCTACCAAGCGCTGGGGCGGAAAGCCCAAGCGATGGATGCGTACCGATCGTGCGTGAAGCTCGCGCAGGGAGCGCGCGTGGCCGAGTGTCGGGCGCTCGCGAGCCTGGATTGAGCCTGCGCGAGCTTGGATTGAGCCGGCCGCGCCCGCGGCGTCAGCGACCTCCGCGGACGCGCGGATCGACGAAGACGTAGACGACGTCGACGAGCACGGTCATGACCACGGTGGCGAGCGCCGTGACGATGACGCATCCCATGATCACGGGGCCGTCCCGGTCGAGCATCGCGCTCACGCTGAGCGCGCCGAGGCCCGGCCACCGGAAGATCGACTCGGTGACGATGGCCCCGGAGACGAGCGCGCCGAACTCCATGCCGGCGATGGTCACGATGGGCAAGAGCGCGTTGCGAAGCGCGTGGTGCACGACCGTGGCGCCGCGCGAGAGGCCCTTCGCGCGCGCGGTGCGGACGTAGTCTTGGTGGAGCTGGTCGAGCATCTCGTCGCGGACGAGGCGCGTGTAGTAGGCGGCGCCGAAGACGCCGAGCGTGAGCGCCGGTAGCACCAGGGAGACGAGGTGCTCGCCCACCGTCTGCCCGAAGCCGTCGAGCGGGAAGAGCCGGAGGCGGAACGCGAAGAGCCATTGGAAAAACAGGCCGATGACGAACGTCGGAGCGCTGATGCCGAGGAGGCTCCCGGAGACGAGCAGGCGGTCGAAGATGGTCCGGCGCTTGGCCGCCGCGAGCGTCCCCGCGGCGACGCCGAGCGCGAGCTGCACGAACGACGCGGCGACGGCGAGCATCAACGTCCGCGGGAAGCGCTCGGCGAGGATGTCGACGACCGGCTGGCGCTGCTGGTAGCTCTTGCCGAGATCGACGTGCCACCGGCCGACGATCGCGGCGCAGCTGGCGTGCGCGTCGGCGTCGTCGTGGTCGCCCGCCACGTGCACGAGGCGCTTCCAAAAATGCATGTATTGCACATGCAATGGCCGGTCGAGCGCGAGGGCCTTGCGCACGCGTTCGACCTCTTGGGGACGCGCCTGCGGGCCGGCCACCATGCGGGCCGGATCGCTCGGGAGCGTGCTGCTCACGACGAACGCCAGCGAGATCGTCGCCCAGACGACGAACATGGCCCACGCGAGGCGAACACCGATGCGTCTCACGGCGCGGCCCCTCCGATGGTCGCGCGCGCGGTCGTGGCGTCGGCGTCGCCGGTGAACATCCGCGCGAGCATGCGCGGAAGCCCGGTCGTGCCCGTCCCGAAAAAGAGCGCCGCGCGCGAGGCGCCGTCCGTCGGTCGGTCGAGCCACACGCGCTTCACGTCCTGCATCCACATCGGGTGCGGCCGGAAGTTCCGCGCGTACGGCTGCCACTGCGCGTAGCCGTGGTAGTACGTCGTGAACGCCCACGGCGCGTCGTCGCAGAGGATCCGTTGGGCTTCGGAGTAGAGCGCCTTGCGCCGGTCGTCGTCGAGCTCGCGCTTGGCGCGGTCGACGAGCTCGTCGAACCTCGGGTTGTCGTAGAACGACCAGTTGTTCGAGTTCTCGTCGTTGATCGAGCGCGAGTGGAAGAGCGGCTCGAGGAAGCTCTCGGCCTCCGGGTAGTCTTGCGACCAGAAGCCGGGCCCGAACGCGGACGCGCCGCGCCGCCCGCGGAGCGCGAGGAAGGTGGGATAATTGACGAGGCGGAGCTCGATGCGGATCCCGATCTTCGCGAGCTGCTGCGCGATCACCTGCGAGGTGGCCTCGTGCAGGCTCTGCCCGTAGACGAGGTAGGGGATCACGTGCGGGTAGCCGCCGGTCTTCGTCGCCGGATCGAACGGGTAGCCCGCGCGGCGCATGTGCTCGAGCGCGGCTTCATAGTCGTAGCGCTGTCCTTGGAGCCGGTCGTCGTGCCCCATGACCGCGGGCGGCACGGGTTGGTTCGCGGCGGTCAGGCTCGCCGCGCGCACGCGTCGGAGCTCGTCGCGGTCGATGGCGGCGGCGACGGCGCGTCGGACCTCGACGTTGTCGAACGGCGGCATCTCGGTGTTCATCGCTTCGCCGAGGATCTGCTTGTCGGTCTCGCGCTCACCGAACGGGCTCCAGCGCGGATCGGCCTGAAATCGCGGCAAATCGGGGGCGAGGAAGTCGCGGAGGACGTCTTGTTCGCCGCGCGCGAACTTGAAACGTTGCGTGGTCTGGTTCACGCGGAAGACGAAGCGGACGCCGTCGAGGTAGGGGAGCCCCGGAAGGAAGTAGCCGTCGTGCCGGACGACGTGGACCTCGCGCCCGCGTTGCCAGCCGTCGCTCGGCAGACGGAAGAATCTGCGCTGCACGGCGCCCACGTGGAGAAGCGCGCGCCGCCGCTCTTGCAGACGGGCCGGAGGAACGGCATCGCGAGCAGCGGCAAGAACGTCGCGTCGGTCTCGCGCAGGTGGAACGCGACGACGTAGCGCCCCTCCACCGTCACGCCGCGGAGCTCGTCCACCTTCGCCTGGGTGAAATCGTCGTAGCCGTCGATCGACGCGTAGTAGGACGACGACGGGTTCGGCGCCGAAGGGTGCAGCGCGCGCTCGACGGAGCGCTTGACGTCCGCGGCCGTGACCTCGTCGCCGTCGTGGAATCGCACGTTCGGGCGGAGGAAGAAGCGGAAGGTGCGCCCCTCGTCTTCGACGACCCATCGCTCGGCGAGATCGGGGACGATGCGGCCGTCTTCGTCGTAGTCGACGAGGCCCGCGAAGAGCGCTTCGAGGATTTGCGGCGACAGGCCGTCGCTCACGTTCGCCGGATCGAGCGAGCGGATGTCGCCGAAGCTCGCCAACGTCACGGTCCCTCCGCGTCGCGGCGTCGCGTCCGGTGTGCCCGCGCTCGGCAACGGCGTCGGGATCTCCGGCCCGCAGCCCGCCGCGAGGAGCGCGCCCACGAAGGCGCCGGTCCGTCCGAGCACGCCCCGTTCAGCCTTTCTTCGGATCGAGCGCATCGCGCAGCCCTTCGCCGAGGAGGTTGAAGCCGAGCACGCTCGACAGGATGGCGCACGCCGGACCGAGCGAGATCCACGGCGCCGTCGCGAAATAGTCCTGCCCTTCGAAGAGCATGCGGCCCCACGTGGGCGTCGGGGGGCTGATCCCCGCGCCGAGGTACGACAAGACGCTCTCGGCGAGGATCATCTGCGCGACGGACATCGTCCCGACGATCAGGAGCGTCCCGGCGACGTTCGGCAAGACGTGCGAGGCGAGGATGCGCGGCGTCGTCTGCCCGAGCGCGCGCGACGCGAGGACGAAGTCGAGGCGCCGGAGCTGCATCGTCTTCGACCGCACCACGCGCGCCGTTCCGAGCCAACCCGTGAGGCCCAACGTGAGGAAGATCGTCGTCGGCGTCGTCCGATCGAGCGCCGCGCCGAGCGCGAGGACCACGAGCAAGAAAGGGAACGCCAGCCCGACGTCGACGACGCGCATGAGCACGCGATCGATCGCCGTGCCTTCGAACCACCCCGCGACGATCCCCACGACCGCGCCGATGCTCGTCGCGAGGAGGGTCGCGACGAGGCCGATGAAGAGCGAGGTGCGCGCGCCGGTCGCGAGCCGCGTGAGCTCGTCGCGGAACAGCCGGTCGGTGCCGAGCCAGAAGGTCCCGTTGGGGCCGACCGGGAGGTTCTCCTTCGAGATGCCGCGGACGAAGTCGCTCGCGTTCGGATCGTGCCCGGAGATCCAGGGGACGACGATCGCGAAGAGGAGGAGGCTCCCGACGATGCCGAGGCCGATCCGCGCGGCGAGCGGCCATCGCGGCGCGCGCGACAAGGCCGAGAGACGCCCGGGATCCGACGCAGGGAGCGCTGTCCGTTGCATCTCGGATCCTAGGTCGGTGGGGCCGAGCGGGCGCGCTTGCGGTGCGACGGGGCGCTCTCGAGGAACGACGTGATGGTCGTCGCGAACACGTCGGGGATCTCGTCGGGGGGGCACCGGCCGCACTCGAGCACCACGAAGCGACCGCGCAGCTCGCGCGCGAGCTTGCGGCCGTGCTCGACGGGCGCGAGGCGATCGTCGCGGCCCCATACGACGAGGGTGTCGGCCGCGATTCGCGGCAAGCGGGCGACGAGCGTGCGGGTGTCGGCTTTTGCGACGATGGTGGCGTGCGCGGCCTGACGGGCGGCGGGCGCGTTGAAGCTCGCGAAGGCGTGCTCGCTGCGGCCAGCGGGGACGTTCGCGGCGCCGGCGTAGACCGTCGTGGAGAGGTACCGCCGGAAGAGCGAGGCGCCGACGAGCTGCTTCCAGAGCAGACCGCCGATCGCCGGGACGCGCGCGAGCCGGTCGAAGGTGTGCTCCTCGCCCTCGTAGACCGGCGCGTCGACGATGACGAGCTTGTGCACGAGCGCAGGGAAGCGGGCGGCCAGCGTCAACGCGACGCTGCCGCCCATGCCGTGACCGCAGACGTGGACGCGGCCGAGCCCGAGGGCGGCCACGAGGTCGAAGAGCGAGTCGGCGAAGGCGTCGTAGCCGTAGGCGTATTTCTGCGGCTCGGGCTTCTCGCTGGCCCCGAAACCCGGCAAATCCGGGGCGATCACGCGAAACGAGCCCGCCAGGTGCGCGACCGTCGAGAGGAAGGTCGCGTGGGTGGCGAGCGCGTCGTGCACGAGGAGCAGGGGGGCGCCGGCGCCGGCCTCGACGAAGCGGATCCGCGCGCCGCGGGTGGAGACGTCCTTCGGGACCAACGGAGGCATCGGCTTCGGTTCGCGGCGGGGTTCGTCGCGGAGCCCGGGCGAAGGCTTCTTCGGGGGGCGGTGCGGAAGCGCGGTCACGCGCCGACGATAGCACGCGCGGGAGCCGTCGAAGCCTGGCCCGGGAGGTCGTCCGACGGGCGCGCCGGGGAGAACGCGAGCGCCGTCGTGAGGGGACCACGCACGCGTGCTCGAGCGAGGCCTCGCGCACGCGCTTCGAAGGAGGATGGTGCGTCCATAGACCGGACATTGTTTGTCACACCATCGACCTAAACGCGCGAACACAGTTCCATAATGGAAAGGTGCAAAAAAAACGCGATCGTCGCGTTGACCCTCGTCTTTTCATTCAGATAGGGTCGCTGACGTCGGAATCATGCCGGCGTTCTTTCCATCCGGAAAGAGTCGCCAGGCGTCCCCGGAGTCGCTCGAGACGAAGGGGACAGCGGGGTTCGGAATCGTCCTCG
>JBGAHN010000240.1:0-6205 GCA_044226145.1 Labilithrix sp.
GCCACGAACTCGCTCTTGAGGCGCGAGACGCGGCGCTCTTTCTCGGCGACGAGCAGGATGGCGAGCGCGGCGACGACGATGATGACGCACGACAAGCTCACCATCGTGAGCTCGAGGAGCCGGCGGTTCTGCACGCGCGTCGCCAGCTCCTTGCTCGCGAGCGGCGACACCTGGACGCGCCAGTCGTAGAGGGTCGTCGGGAACGGCACGGTCACGGTGAACTCGCCCGCGCCGAGCGCCGGGCCGTAGATGAGGCGGCCTTCGCTGTCGACGACGTTCACGCGGCTCGCGATGTTCGACGCCGAGCCTTGCCCGTCGCGCGGGGCTTCGCGGCGATCGAGCAGGATGGGGAGCGTCTCGCGCACGATGCGGCCGATGTCGTGCCGCGCGACGACGAGGTAGCGTCGGCCGTCGTAGATGCGCTTCCAGAAGCTCAGGAGGTAGCTCTGGTCGCCGTGCTCGCGGTGGAGGTGGTGGAGCTCGTCGGGCGCTTGCGCGGCGCGATCCATGTCGCTCGCCATGCGGTCGACGAGCAGGCGCCGGAAGCCTTCTTCTTCGGTGAAGTCGCTCGACGCGCGCGAGGCGAACGCGAGGACGGTGCGGCTCTCGTCGAGGACGAGGATGGCGCGCACGCTCGGCGTCTCGCGCTGCGCGGTGGGGAGCCACCGCTCGGCGAGCTCGTCGAGGCGGGCCGGATCGGCGATGGCCATCACGACGTTGTCCTGGTCGATGATCTGGCGGTCGACGCGCGCGGCCTTCTCGGTCGCGAGCGCGAGGGTCGCCTCGAGCACCGAGCGCTGGCGGAGCGAGTCGATCTGCAGCGTGGTGCGGAACGTGAAATACGCGAGCACGCCGACCGCGACGATCACGAGCGGGACGAGGACGAGGACGGGGAGTCGGTAGCGCCGGCGGGACAACGCCGGGATCTCTACCCGTTCGCGCGCGCCCGACAAGGGCGGAGCGTCGCCGGGACCTTCGGCGGAGTGTTTTCGGGCGCGTCAGACGCTGGCGGCGGCCGCGCGGATCTTGTCGCGATCGAGGACGATGCCGCGCGAGCCGAGGTATTCGGCGTACTGTTCCGCGACGTACGCGATGGCATTGCCTTCGTTCTCGTCGAACGGCTCACCGTCGAGCGGATCGATGATTTCGAGGGCGCCGAGCGTGCGCCCCGCCTGACGGATGGGCGCGACGATGAGGCTCCGAACGCCGCCGAGCTCGCGGTAGCGCGCTGCTTGTTCGGCCGAGGCATTCGCGTGGACCACGGCGGTTCCGCGCCGCGCGGCGTCCCGAAGGGTGGCGTCGTCGTCGGAGGTGCGCTGTGCGAGGAACCGCTGGGCGTCTTTGCCGGACGCGCAGGCCAGGACCCACTCGCGGGTCTCGACGTCGAAGAAGTGGACGAACGCCGCCCGCGCGGGGAGGGCCTCGGTCGCGAGCGTGAGGCAGAACTGGCCGCCGTCGAGCGCGTCGCGCAAGAAGTGCAGATCGTGCATCGACTCGAAGAACGACGTGATGAGCTCGTCGCCGCGGATGCGGCCCGGGAAGTACCGCCCCGAGCGCGTGCGCGCCATGACCGCGCCGCCGGGGGCCGAGCGGTTGGCGTCGATCGGCGGTGGCGGCGCCGAAGGAATCGGAGCCGGCGGCGGCGCGGAGGCCGTGACGGCGGGCGCTGGCGGTGGGACGGATGGCGCGACCGGAGCCGGCGGCGGCGCGGAGGCCGCGACGGCGGGTGCGGGCGGAGGAGCGGAGTGCGTGGTGACCGCGGGTGCCGGCGGCGGCGCCGAAGGAATCGGAGCGGGCGGAGGAGCGGAGTGCGTGGTGACCGCGGGTGCCGGTGGGGGAGCCGAATGCGCAGCGACGGCAGGCGCGGGCGGAGGAGCGGAGGCCGCGACGGCGGGGGCCGGTGGCGGGACGGAAGCGGTGATGGCGGGAGGTGCGGAGCTGGGACGCACGCCTTCCGGGCCCGGTGCGGTCGAGGCCGACGGAACGTTCGGGGCGCTCGGCGCCTTCGGGGCCGACGGGGCCGTCGAAGGCGATGCGGTGGACGCTTCGGTGGGGGCGCCGTCCGCCATGCGCGGGACGGGCGGCGCTTTCGGGATGCTCGAAATCGGCGCCGTCCCCGCCGACGCGAGCAGGGAGGGCGGCGGACGTGACGGCGGCCGCGGCGCGGGCATCGACGCCTGGCTCTTCCGCGGGAAGCCAATCTCGGGCGCGCCCTTCCAGTCTTTCCACGTCAGCGTCGCGAGCGGCGGCCGCGGCGGCTTGCCCGTGAACACGACGTCGAAGACCGCGAGGTTCACGAGCTTGCCGACCTTCGCGCCTCCGAGGTGCGCTTCGACGAGCTGGAGCTGCGCGCGGAGGATCTCGGCGGCGACCTCTTCGGTCGTGCCCTCGGGCGCGGCGAACGCGTACTCGCGGTACGTCAGCGGCGACGAGTCCGTCGGCTCTTGCTCGCGCGAAAGGATCAACTGGACGGCCGGCAGCCCCGGGATCGACGAGCCGATCGCCGGCGTCGGCGGCCGTTCGCCGACGGTGCGCGCGTCGTTCGTGTCCGAGAGCGCGGCGTCGGTGTTCGTCGCGAACGTCATCGTCTTCGCCTTCGCCTCGGACGGCGGCTTCGACGAACCTCCACGCGCTTCGACGGCGGGCCGGGGCGGGAGCGAGCTCCCCAACCGCGGCGGCGCCTGGCTCGGCTCCTTCTCGTCGCCGCGCGCCTTCGGCTTCGTCGCGGGCTCGGACGACAGCGGCGAAAGCGGCAGCAGCGGCTCCGTCGGGTTCGCCGACGAGGGAGGATTCACGACGCCGGTGAGGCTGTCGATCGCGATCGTCGTGACCGGCATGCTGTCCGGCGCGCGTTTGACGACGAACCGCGTACGACCGACCGGATCGACCGCGCGGTACCCTTCCGCGAGCAGATCGATCGCGAAGTGGCTGATCGCGCCCTCTTCGCCACGTTGGGCACGCGCGGCTTGGAGCGCTCGCTGCCAAGATTCGGCCTCGACACAGAACTTTTGTTCCTCGGCCTTCGTGAGCGACGAAACTTCGACGAGCCACCGCATGGGCCACCGCAGGCTATCACCACGGCCTGAGTGGCGTGGCGAGGATTTCTCGACCTGTTTCGGCAGAGCTCGGGTCGCCCCGTTTCGTGGAGGTTTCCGTTCGGCGCCTCGAGGACGCTTCCTTCGCCGCCGGGGGGCTGCACGGAGGCGGCCTCGTCGATTTCGGAGACGCCGTCGTGACGTTCGGAGGGCTTGCCGTTATTCCGCGCGGAGGCCGTCGGAAGGGCGGAGCTGCGCGGCGTAGAGCGCCGGAAAGATCGTCGCCGTGAGGCAAATCAAGATGGCGATGGCGCCCGTCACGAGGAACTCGGTGGGCCGCACGTTCACCGGCAGCTTCGAGATGAAGTAGACCTTCGGATCGAGCGGGAACTCGTACGCCGCGATGGCTTTGCAGCCGAGCCATCCGACGGCCAACCCGAGGGCCGTGCCGGCGACGCCGATGATCCCGCCCTGGTAGAGGAAGATGCGGAGGACCGCGTCGTCGCTCGCGCCGAGCGCCTTGAGGAGCGCGATCTCTTTCTTCTTGTCGAGGACGACCATGACGAGCGTCGCGATGACCGTGAACGCCGCGACGACGATGATGAGCGCGAGGACGACGCTCATGACGATCTGTTGGATGAGGAGCGCGGTGAACAGACCGTGGTTGAGCTCGCGCCAATCCATCGTGTGGTAGACGCGGTTCGCGAGGACGGCGTCGACCTCCTTCGCGATCGCGGCGGCGTTTCCGATGTCGGCGACCTTGGCTTCGACGCCCGTGACGCTGTCGCCTTGCTCGTAGAAGGCTTCGGCCTCGTAGAGATCGGTGTACACGAGCTTCGAGTCGTACTGATCGAAGCCCGCCTCGAAGATGGCGATGACGCGAAACTGCTTGGCGATGGGAGGACGGGCGCCGCTCCCGCCGAAGCTCATGCCGATCTGCGGCGAGGTGATCTGGAGGCAATCGCCGAGGCCCACGGACAGGCGCTTGGCGAGGGTCCGACCGATGACCACGCCGGGGAGCGCGGCGATCTGACTGGGGCTCGAGCACGCGTCGGTGTCGACGCCGGACGGAAGGACGTCGTCTTCGGGGAGCTTGCTGGCGTAGCCGCCGTTCGGGACCACGTCGCCGGCGGGGAGGAGGGCGGCGGCTTCCTTCGGCGCGTCGTCGGGCGAGGGAGCCCGTGGCGTCGCGCCGTTCGCGAGGATGGCGTCGAGCGGATCGGGGGGCGCGGTCGTCGTGGCGCCGGCGTCGTCGCGTTCGCGGATGGCGTCGGCGGCGCCGGTGGCCACGAGGGTCGCCATGTCGGTCGTGCCCGCGTCGGCCAGGGCGTCTCGGACCTGATCTTCGCGCAGCTCGCGCTCGATCGCGTCGAGCAGGCGCGTCGTGGATCGGTCGGAGGCGTCGTCGTCGAGCGGCGCGGACGGCGAGCCGAGGTCCGAAAAAGGATCGGACCGTCGCGGTTTTTCCGGCGGCGTCGCCCCGGGCTTTCGCATCCCCTCGAGCGAGCCCTCGACGATGTGCCGGGGCAGGTCGAGGACCTTCGGCATGAGCGTGGGATCGACGCCCTTGAGCAGGACACCCGTCGCCGTGCGCTCGCCGTGCGTGACCATCATCGGGTTGATGACGAAGGGCGCGGCGGCCACGACGCCGGGCACCTTCGCGACCTTGTCCATGACGTCGCGGTAGTCGCGGAAGTCGAGCGAATACTTGAGCACGATGACGTGCGCGTTGACGCCGAGGACCTTCTCCCGGAACTGCTCCTGGAAGCCGCCCGTCACGCTCATCACGATCGAGAGCGCCGCCACGCCGAGCGCGACGCCGAGCATCGCGAACGCGGTCCCGACCGAGACGAAGGCGCGCTTCTTCGAGCCGAGGTAGCGGAAGGCAAGCTGGACGGGGTAGCCCATGAGCGCCCTCGTCCTAGCACGCGAAAGCTTGGCGCGACGCGGTTTTGCCGCACGGAACGTCGGCCGCGCCACGTGCGAAGGACGCGTCCACGCGCGGGAAATCACGTGAAAGGCGCGCGCTCCGCGTCGGAGGAGGCGCCGATCGCCCGTCGATTGCCGCTTTTCGAACGGGAAGCGACCTCGTAAAAGGAGAGAGGGGGTGCAGTCGCGCTTTCATGACGGACGAACTCGGTAGCAAGACGGTGTACGAGGACGCGTCCGTCACGTCGTCCGCGGCGGACGAGCCTCCGGCGAAGACGTCGCAGGCGGACGCGACGGGGGCTGCCGTGGAGGTGTCCGGCGGCGCGGACGAGCGTCGTTCGCCGGACGAGCTCCGAATCGGGACGGTGCTCGACGACCGCTACGTGATCGAAGCGAAGCTCGGCGAAGGCGGCATGGGCGTCGTCTACCGCGGGCGTCATCGGGTCATCGACAAGCGCGTCGCCATCAAGGTGCTCCGGCGGAGCCTCTCGACGAACAGCGAGATGTCGGAGCGCTTCCTCAACGAAGCGCGCGCGGCTTCGCGCGTCGGTAGCCCGCACATCGTGGACATCTCCGACTTCGGGAGGCTCCCGGACGGCGGCGCGTATTTCGTCATGGAGTACCTCGACGGCATGAGCCTCTCGGAGGTGCTCCGCGCCGGTCGGATGCCGGCGGCTCGGATCGTTCGCGTCGGCAAGCAGCTCGCGCGTGGGCTCGCCGCGGCGCACGCGACGGGCATCGTGCATCGCGATCTCAAGCCCGACAACGTCATGCTCGTGACGCGCGGCGAGGACCGCGACGTCGTGAAGATCCTCGATTTCGGCATCGCGAAGGTGGGCGGCGATTCGCAGCGGCTCACGCGCGCGGGCAGCGTCTTCGGGACGCCCCACTACATGTCGCCGGAGCAGGCCGCGGGCGTGTCCGTCGACAAGCTCTCCGACGTCTACGCGCTCGGCGTGATCTTCTACGAGATGACGTCCGGGAGCGTGCCGTTCGACGCCGACAGCTTCATGGCGATCCTGACGCAGCACATGTACAAGGCGCCGCTCGCGTTTCGTGAGTTGCCGCTCCCGCCGCCGGACATCCTCCCGGGGTTCGAGGAGCTCGTGCTCAAGTGCCTCGCGAAGAAGCCCGAGGACCGGTACGCGTCGATGGACGAGCTGCTCGTCGAGCTCGAACGGATCGAGCGCGGCGAGCTCTCCAAGGCGGCCGAGAGCGGCATCGATCCGGCGACGTACGCC
>JBGAHN010000241.1:0-6171 GCA_044226145.1 Labilithrix sp.
AAGTGCTCGCCCTCGAAGCGCGGGTTGTGGCGGCGGAAATCGTCCTTCGCCAGATCGTCGGGGCGCTTGATCTGCGCCGTGAGGAAGCCGCGACCGAGCGGGCTGTACGCGAGAAATCCGATCCCGAGCTCACGGCAGGTCGCGAGGACCGACGCCTCCGGATCGCGCGTCCAGAGCGAATACTCGGTCTGGACCGACGCCAGCGGATGAACGGCGTGCGCGCGCCGGAGCGTCTCGGCGCTCGCCTCCGAGAGGCCGATGGCGCGCACCTTTCCCTCGCGCACGAGATCGGCCATCGCGCCGACGCTCTCTTCGATGGGCGTCTTCGGATCGACGCGGTGGAGCTGGTAGAGATCGATGACGTCCGTGCGCAGCCGCTTGAGGCTGCCCTCGCACGATCGCTTGATGTACGCGGGGCTTCCATCGATGCCCCGCTTCGTCGGATCGCTCGGATCCCGGACGATGCCACACTTGGTCGCGAGCACGACCCGTTCGCGCTTTCCGGCGAGGCCTTTGCCGACGAGCTCTTCGTTCGTGAACGGACCGTACATGTCCGCGGTGTCGAAGAGCGTGACGCCGAGCTCGATGGCACGGTCGATCGTCGCGAGCGACTCGGCCTCGTCCGTCGGGCCATAGAAGTCGCTCATTCCCATGCAACCGAGGCCGATGGCCGAAACTTCGAGAGAGCCGAGCGTGCGTTTTTCCATGTGTGAAACGTAGGATGCCAGAGGTCCCCGCTGGGTCGCCGCCGAAGTTTTTCGTGCGCGAGCGGTCGCAGGCGCGGCCATGGGGCGTGCCGCTCGTCCGCATCGGTGACGCGTGCGATGCGTCGTGTGCGTCGAAGCGCGCCATGCGTTCGCGCGCCGCGACGCGAGGGTCGCAGGGCAGCCACTCTTCACGTAGGATGCCCGCATGCAACCTGCTCCGGGCCCCATGGTTCGAGCTCCGCACGCGGGGCTCACGGCGTCGCCGTTTTCGCACACCTCGTACAAGATCGTGCGGCCGTTCTTCACGCTCTTCGGGCGCGCGTTCCGCGTCTACGACCCGAACGGCGTTCAGGTCCTCTACGTCCGCCACAAGATCTTCTCGCTCAAAGATCGCTGGAGCATCTTCACCGACGAGTCGATGACGACGCCGCTCGTCTCCGTCGGCGCGCGCCAGGTGTTCGGCATCGACATCGTCACCGACGTGTTCGACGCGACGACGAACCAGCCCATCGGCGCCATCCGCAACAAGGGGTGGAAGTCGATCGTCCGCGACACGTGGGAGATCCTCGGCCCGGGCGACGTGGTCATCGGGCATTTCCAGGAAGACTCGAACGCGCTCCTCCGTCGGTTCTTGCCCATCTTGCTCGGCAAGTGGCACCTCGAGATGCAGGGCCGCGAGGTCGCGCGCCTCTCGCAGGTGTTCCGCTTCTTCACGAAGGAGTTCAACCTCGAGCTCGTGCCGGGCGGCGTCGATCCGCGCTTCGCCGTCGCGTGTGCGCTGCTCGCCCTCATGCGCGAAATCGCGCGCGAAGCCCGCTGAACGCCATGGCTGGTCGCTACGGAATGTCGTTCGCCAAGTCGCTCATCGAGCGCGGCGACTACGAAGAAGCCATCGAAGCCGCCACGCGCGAGATCGACGGCGGCCAACGAGGCCCCGAGCCGCTGTTCGATCGCGCGACGGCGGCCGAGCTCGCCGAGCGCTACGCGGAGGCCGTCGCCGACTTCGAGCGAGCCATCGCGGTCAACGCCGATGCGAAAGAGCTCGACCCGTTCGTCCTCGACGACGCGTACTTCAGCGCGCTCGTCGCGGCCGCCCGCGAGCTCGCCGCGCGCGATCCCAAGGAAGGCGCCGCGCTGCTCGACCGCTACCGAACCACGCTGCCGGAAGGCGCGCACGCGGCCGACGCGCGTGATTGGCAAAAACGCCTCCTGGGGCAAATGCCGAGCCTGCTCGACAAGACCCAAGACTTCGGCTGAGCGCGAGAGAGCGCGCGGCCGAAAGCCGGCTCACCCCTTCGCGGTGGCCGCGGCGGCGCGCATCTGCTTGTAGTGATTGATGAGGCCGTTCGTCGACGAGTCGTGGCTCGTCACCGGCGCGGGGCCTTCGAGCTCGGGCAGGATGGCGTTCGCGAGCTGCTTGCCGAGCTCGACGCCCCACTGATCGAAGCTGTAGACGTTCCACACCGCGCCTTGCACGAAGATCTTGTGCTCGTACGCCGCGATGAGCGCGCCGAGCGAGTGCGGCGTGATCTTCGGCAGCAAGATCGACGTCGTCGGCCGGTTGCCCGGGAAGGTCTTGTGCGGCGTCAGCATGGCGACGCGCTCGGGCGGCAGCTTCTGCGCCTCAAGCTCGCGGCGCGCCTCCTCCGGCGTCTTCCCACGCATGAGCGCCTCGGTCTGCGCGAAGAAATTCGCGAGCAAGATCTCGTGGTGCCACGCGCCGGTCGCGCGCTCGGTGCCCTCGAAGACGAAGTCGTTGTGCGTCTCGACGGGCGCGATGAAGTCGCAGGGCACGAGGCGCGTGCCCTGGTGGAGGAGCTGGTAGAACGCGTGCTGGCCGTTCGTGCCCGGCTCGCCCCAGAGGACGGGGCCCGTCGTGTAGTCGACGACGTTGCCGTCGCGGTCGACGCGCTTGCCGTTCGACTCCATGTCGCCCTGCTGGAAATACGCGGCGAAACGGTGCAGGTACTGGTCGTACGGTAGGATGGCGTGCGTCTCGGCGCCGAAGAAGTTCGCGTACCAGATCCCGAGCATGGCGAGGACGACGGGCACGTTCCGCTCGATCGGCGTGGTCCGGAAATGCGCGTCCATCGCGGCCCCGCCGGCGAGCAATTCGTCGAACGCGTCCATGCCGATGACGCACGCGATCGACAGGCCGATGGCGCTCCAGAGCGAGTAGCGCCCGCCGACCCAGTCCCAGAACTCGAACATGTTCGCCGGATCGATGCCGAAGCTCGCCACCTCCTTCGCGTTCGTCGAGAGCGCGACGAAGTGCTTGGCGATGGCGCTCGCGTCGAAGCCCTCGTGGCTCGTGAGCCAGGCGCGCGCCGTCTTCGCGTTCGTCAAGGTCTCTTGCGTCGTGAACGTCTTCGACGCGACGATGAACAGCGTGCGCTCGGGATCGACGCGCTTGAGCGTTTCGGCGATGTGCGTGCCGTCGACGTTCGACACGAAGTGCACGTTCATGCCCGGTTTCCAGTACGGCCGGAGCGCCTCGGTCACCATGACGGGGCCGAGATCGGAGCCGCCGATGCCGATGTTGACGACGTCGGTGATCGTCTTGCCGGTGTGCCCCTTCCACGCGCCCGATCGGAGCCGCTCTGTGAAGTCGCGCATCTTCGCGAGCACGGCGCGCACCTCGGGCAGGACGTCCTTGCCGTCGACGAGGATCGGCGGGCCGCCGGCGTTGCGGAGCGCGACGTGCAGGACGGAGCGCCCCTCGGTGCCGTTGATTTTCTCGCCGGAGAACATCGCGTCGCGGAAATCCTCGACCTTCGTTTGGCGCGCGAGATCGAAGAGCAGCTTCATCGTCTCGTCGGTCGCGACGTGCTTCGACCAATCGACGAGGATGCCGCAGGCCTCCGTCGACATCGCGTCGAAGCGCTTCGGATCGGCCGCGAACAGATCGCGCATGTGGACGCCGGCCATGGCGTCCTTGTGTTTCGCGAGCGCGAGCCAAGCGGGGGAGGTCGTGAGCTTCGACATGGCGGCGGAGGATAGCGCAACGCCGATCGGCGCCGGCGGACCATTTCGTCGTCCGTCCCTCCGCCGGCCCACCGCCTTCGCTGAGAGCGCACGCCGATCGCACGGTCCTCGTGTTAGGCTCGCCGCCCGATGCGATCGGAGCCGATCCCGCCGCTCGCCGTCTCGTGCAAGGGCCTCGTCAAACGCTACGGGGATCTGGTTGCCGTCGATGGCCTCGATCTCGACGTCCGCGCGGGCGAGTGCTTCGGCCTGCTCGGCCCGAACGGGGCGGGGAAGACGACGACGGTCGAGATCCTCGAGGGGCTGCTCGAGCCCACCTCTGGGAAGGTCGAGATCCTCGGCCGGACGTTCCGCACCGACGAGTCCTGGCTCCGCGAGCGCCTCGGCGTGTCGCTCCAGCTCACCTTCCTGCCCGAGAAGCTCACCGTGCGCGAGACGTTGACGCTGTTCCGTGCACTCTACATGGAAGGCCGCGACGTCGAGGAGACGATCGCCCTCGTCGCGCTCGAGGAGAAGGCGAACGTCCGCTACGAAGCCCTCTCCGGAGGCCAGAAGCAGCGCCTCGCCGTGGCGTGCGCGCTCGTCGGCGATCCGCTCCTCCTCTTCCTCGACGAGCCGACGACCGGCCTCGATCCCCAGTCGCGCCGCATGCTCTGGGACGTCGTCTTGGCGTTCAAGGCCCGGGGTGGCAGCGTCGTGCTCACGACCCACTACATGGATGAAGCCGAGCGGCTCTGCGACCGCGTGGGCGTCGTCGACCACGGAAAGTCGATCGCGCTCGGCACGCCGAAGGAGCTCATCGCGTCGCTCGGCGGCAGCCAGATCGTCGAGATTTCGCTCGACCACCGCGACGCCGCGTTGCTCGAACAGGCAACCGAAAGGTTGCGTGACGCGCCGTCGGTCCACGGCGCGCGCGTGCAGTCCGAGCGCGTCGTCCTCACGGTCGATCAGCTCCACGTCGCGTTGCCGGCGGTGCTGCAGCGCCTCGCCGAGAGCGGCGCGACGGTCACCGATCTGTCGACCCACCACGCGACGCTCGAAGACGTCTTCGTCACGCTGACGGGGAGGGCGCTCCGTGACTAGGGCCCGCGCGCGTTTCGACGCCATCGTCCAGCTCGCGATCATGCGCTTCCGGCTCTTCTACCGAGAGCCCGGCGCGATGTTCTGGACGTTCGGTTTCCCGATCGCCATCACCTTCGTGCTCGGCATCGCGTTCCGCGCGCGAACGCCGGAGCCCGCGCGCGTCGCCGTCGAGACCAGCTCCGAGGTCGCGCTCTCCGAGCGAGGCGCGCGCGCGCTCGAGACCTTGGCCGAGCGCTCCGACGTCCGCGCGGAGGCCCTCCCGCACGACGAGGCGCTCGATGCGCTCCGGACCGGCAAGGTCGGCCTCGTCGTCCGCCCGACGAACGAAGGGTTCTCCTACCGCTACGACGAGGCCCGCGACGAGAGCCGCTTCGCGCGCGTGCTCGTCGACGACGTCCTGCAGCGCGGGCAAGGGCGGAGCGACGCCGTCTCCACGATCTCCGAGGCGGTCACCGAGCCCGGCTCCCGGTACATCGACTTCCTCGTCCCGGGTCTCCTGGGGCTCGGCCTCATGTCGACGGGGCTCTGGGGCATCGGCTTCGCGCTCGCGGAGATGCGCACGAAGAAGCTCCTCAAGCGCCTGCTCGCGACGCCGATGCGCCGCTCGGATTTCCTGATTTCGTTCCTCTTCGTGCGCGCCGTCCTGCTCCTCGCCGAGCTCCCGCCGCTGCTCGTGTTCGCGAAATACGCCTTCGACGTCGGCGTGCGCGGCTCGTTCTTCACGCTCGGCCTGGTCGCGCTCGTCGGCGGGCTGACGTTCACCGCCATGGGCCTCTTGCTCGCCTCGCGCGCCGAGCACGCCTCCGTCGTCAGCGGGCTCATCAACGCCGTGTCGTTCCCGATGTACCTCTGCTCGGGCGTGTTCTTCCCGGCGTCGCGCTTCCCCGAGGTCCTCCAGCCGCTCCTCTCGCTCTTGCCCCTCACGGCGCTCAACGACGCCATGCGCGCCGTCATGATCGAAGGAGCGTCGCTCGCGCAAGTGGCCCCGAAGATCGCGATTCTTTCGGTGTGGGGCCTCGCGTCGTTCACGGCGGCCCTCCGCCTCTTCAAGTGGCGCTGACGCGTGGCGCCGACGCCACGGACACGGGACGGCATGACGAAGATCGCACGGCTTCATCTGGTGGACGGCACGTTCGAGCTCTTCCGGGCGCACTACTCGCCCAGGCCCGACAAAGTCGTCGACGGCGTCGACGTCAAAGCGACGGCCGGCCTCGTCGACTCCCTCGTCGCGCTCCTGGGCGACGCCGACGAAGCCGTCACCCACCTCGCCGTCGCGTTCGACCGCCCGATCGTCTCGTTCCGGAACGATCTCTTCGACGGCTACAAGTCCGACGAAGGCGTCCCCCCGCCGCTGCGCGCCCAGTTCGAGCTCGCCGAGATCGCCGTCCGCGCGCTC
>JBGAHN010000242.1:0-6167 GCA_044226145.1 Labilithrix sp.
ACGTCACCCAGCGCATGTTGACCCTCACGCTGCGTGAGCTCGAGGAAGACGGGCTCATCGAGCGCACGGTCTATGCCGAGGTCCCGCCCCGCGTCGACTACGCGCTCACCGCGTGGGGAAGGAGCCTCGAGCCGATCATCGTCGCGATGCGCGAATGGGGCGAGCGCTACAAACGCCGCCTCGACGCCGTGTCGGAATCGACGTCACGTCGCGCGGGCGCGTGAGCGGCGCCCGTCGTTCCATGCGTGGCGCGCGAGCCATTGCCATCTGATTTCGTCGAAAAATCCGAACGCAACTCGGTGAAGAGCCGTCCCATCGTGAAGCCCGTCGCGTTCATCGTCTTCGAGCCAAAACCGTCGAGCTCTTGGCGAAGCTCATGATCGTGTGCCCTCCGTCGCCACGCGACGATGTCGGATCCCCCAACCTCGGAACGCCTCGAGGAAGCCGCGAAGGAGCTCGCGGACGCCCTCGTCCTTCAGCGATCCCTCGACGTCGAAGAGCTGGTCCACTTCGGCCAGGTAGATCTCCGGTTGGGCGAGCACGGGCACGTCGAGGAACACGAGCGACTGCCTCAAGTGATGATTCGCGCCGAAGCCCCCCAGTCGGCCCGGCGAATGACTCGCAATCGCCGCCGGCTTGCCCTTCCATGCGGACGCGTCCTCGGGGCTCGAGCCGATGTCGATGGCGTTCTTGAGCGCCGCCGGCACGGAGCGGTTGTACTCCGGCGTCACGAAGAGCACGGCGTCGACGTCCCGCAGCTCGGCGCGGAAACGCAGCCATTCCGGGGGCGGCACCGGCTCCTCGAGCTCTTCGCGATAGAGCGGCAGGTGGGCGATCGCGACCTCGCGGAGCGACAGGCCCTCGGGCGCGAGCTCCGTCAGCGCGTTCGCGAGCTTGCGCGTCCAACCGATCGCGCGCGAGCTCCCCAAGAGGAGCGCGGCGGTCAGCGTAGGGACCTCGATGGATCGTGGCTTCATCGGCGTCGTCTCCGGAGATGAATTCAACGAATGTTCATGAATGGTAAAGGGCCCCACTTTCGACGTCAGCTCGCGTTCTTTGGCGATTCGAACGCCCTTGAACTCCCATGCGAATTGACAAAAATTAAATACTTGCTCAGATTTCACGCATGGCCGCACGACGACCGAAGCCGGCGCCGCGACGAACGCCCAAGCAAGCGCGCTCCCTGCAGACCGTCGACGCCATCCTGCAAGCCGTCGTGAAGCTCCTCAAGCGAGGCGGGGTGGACGCGATCACGACCAACCGCATCGCCGAGATCGCGGGCGTGAGCGTCGGCTCGGTCTACCAGTACTTCCCCGACAAGCGCGCCATCTTCCTCGCGCTGCACGATCGACACGCCGAGGAGATGGGGCGGCTCATCGACGCCACCGTGGTCGCCCACGCCGACGCCCGTTTGGATCGGCTCGTCCGCGCGTTGGTGCAAGCGCTGGTCGACGCGCACACCCCCGATCCGGAGCTCTACGCGCTCCTCGACGCCGAGGTGCCGCACCGTTCGGCGGGCGCGCGTTCGCTCCAAGTGCGCCTCCGCAACGCGCTGAGGCTCGCGCTCGGCGCGCACCGAGCGTTCTCCGAAGCAGCGTTCGAGCGCACGCTGTTCGTCGTCGCCCACATGATCGACGCCCTCGCCCACGGCGTCGTGCTCGATCGGCCCCGACACCTCTCCCTGGCGGCCGCCGTGGACGAGACCGTGACGGCGGTCATGGCGTACCTACGGGCTCGCCCTCGCGGTCGCCTTCCTCGAGACGGCGGCTCGCGAACCATCGCGACGCGGCCCGCGTGAGCTCGTCGGGGCGCGGGATCGTGTCGCTCGCCCATGCGACGAAGCCGTCGGGGCGCACGAGCAGCGCGGAGAGCCCGAGGCGGTCCTTGACGTCGCGGGCCACGTATCGAACGCGATCGCCCCAAAGGCCCTCGAACCTCTGGAGCGATGCCCTCCCGCCGAAGTCGAGCAGCAGCCCTCGTCCGTCGCGGAGCAGCGCGCCCAACCGTGTCCCGTCCTCGAACTCGAAGTCCGGGCAGCTCCGCCCGGCCAGCGGGTGCACCTCGCCGAGATCGTAGCGGAGCAGCACGCCCCAGACGCGCTCCGCGAAATAGGTGGCGCCGTCGCGCGTGTCGATCAGGTCGCGAACGACGGCCGCGAGCGCCTGCGAGCTCGGTCGCATCAGCGCGACTTGGGCGCGCGTCCAGTCGAGGACGCGCGCGCCGACCGGATGCCGCTCCGTCGTGTAGCTGTCGAGCAGACCCTCGGGGGCGTCGCCTCGAATCGTCGCGGCGAGCTTCCACCCCAGGTTCATGGCGTCGCCCAGGCCCAGGTTCAGGCCTTGTCCGCCGAGCGGCGAGTGGATGTGAGCGGCGTCGCCGGCGAGGAGCACGCGTCCTTGGCGGTACGTCGTCGCCTGCCGAGAGCGGTCGGTCCACGTGGAGCCCATGTGCAGTGCCTTGACGGTCACGTCGATGCCGGAGACGCGACGAAGGACCGCTTGCACGTGCTCGCGCGTGAGCGTCGTGCGATGGGCGGCGCCGCCGTCGAAGTCGGCGAACGAGATCGCGCCAGGCGCCCGGTGCGTGTAGTTCCCGGTCTTCGTGGCGTGGCGGCCGAGCGGGAGGCCCTCCGGGTCGTCGAGCTCGACTTGGAGCGAATAGCCCGTGAACTCGGGCTCGGTACCTTCGAACGCGATGCCTGCTCGCTTGCGCACGGTGCTGCGCGCGCCGTCGCAACCGACGAGGAACCGCGCCTCGAAGCGCTCGCCGCCGGCAAGGACCGTGACGGCGTCGTCCGACGACTCGAAGTCGTCGACGCCGCGCCCGCGTTCGATCGCGACGCCGAGCGAGAGCGCGTGCGCCGAGAGCACGCGTTCGAGGTGCTCCATCTCGGTCGCCAATGGGGTGTCCGACGGCCCCGGCAAGCGGTACGTCCACCGCGACGAATCGATGTTGCCGTGGTCGAACTGGATGCCCGCGAAGTGCCCCGCCGGCCCGCGACGTTCCGCGCCGATCGCCGCCGGACTCGGCGGACCCGGCGCGACGTTGCCGCGAGCCAGCGATGAGATGGAATCGAACAACCCGCGGCGGTAGAACGCTTCGATGCTCGGGCCCCAGAGGCCTCGCATGCCGAACGGGAGCCGCTTGAGGGGAGAGTCCGGGCTCTCCTCGCGCTCGAGCACGAGGACCGAGAGCCCCGCGAGGCGCAGCTCGCAAGCGAGAAACAAGCCGACGGGACCGGCTCCGGCAATCACGACGTCGTGGATCAAGATCATCTCCTCGAGGCTCGAGAATCACCGATTCGCGCGAAGGTCGCCATCATCAAAAGGTCGGGGGATCCGCGCGCGACTGGCCCGCGAGATGCATGCTATCCAGGCTACGTGCCGGCTCCGAAACGTCCTCGCTCCACGCCCTCGCGCGGCGATCGCGACGCCTTCGTGCGCGTGCGGGGCGCGCGCGAGCACAACCTGAAAGACGTCGCGCTCGAGATCCCTCGTGGCGCGCTCGTCGTGTTCACCGGCGTGTCGGGATCGGGCAAGTCGTCGCTCGCGTTCGGCACGCTCTACGCCGAGGCGCAGCGACGTTACCTCGAGTCGGTGTCACCTTATGCGCGCCGGCTGTTCGACCAGATGCCGGTGCCCGACGTGGACGAGATCGAGGGCCTCCCGCCCGCGGTCGCGCTCCAGCAACAGCGCGGCTCGCCGACGACGCGTTCGTCGGTCGGCACCGTGACGACGCTGTCGAACCTCTTGCGCATGCTGTACTCGCGCGCCGGCACCTACCCGCGCGGCATGAGCATCCTCTACGCGGAGGAGTTCTCGCCGAACACGCCGGAGGGCGCGTGCCCGACGTGCCACGGCCTCGGCAAGATCTACGACGCGACCGAGCGGTCGATGGTGCCGGATCCGACGAAGACGATCCGCGAGCGGGCGATCGAGGCGTGGCCCACGGCGTGGGGCGGCCAGAACCTTCGCGACATCCTCGTCGCGCTGCACGTCGACGTCGACGTCCCGTGGAAGGATCTGCCGAAGAAGACGCGGGACTGGATCCTGTTCACCGACGAGCAGCCAAACGTGCCCGTGTACGCCGGCCTCACGCCCGCCGAGACGAAGCGCGCGCAGAAGCGGCGCGACGAGCCGAGCTACACGGGCACGTTCTCGAGCGCGAAGCGGAACCTGTTCCACACGTTCGCGAGCACGCAGTCGCCGATGATGAAGCGGCGCGTGATGCAGTACATGATCGCGAGCGACTGCCCGACGTGCCACGGCAAGCGCCTCAAGCCCGAGGCGCTGAAGATCACGTTCGCGGGCTTGGACATCATGGACATCTCGCGCCTGCCGCTCAAGCGGCTCGCCGCGCTGCTCGAGCCGTTCGCGGACGGCACGAAGATCGTCGAGGCCGCCGCCGATCATCCCGAGCAGGAGGTCGTCGCGCAGCGGATCGCCGAGGACGCCGTGGCACGGCTCGGCATCCTGCTCGACCTCGGGCTCGGGTACCTGACGCTCGAGCGCAGCACGCCGACGTTGTCGCCGGGCGAGCTGCAACGTTTGCGGCTCGCGACGCAGGTGAGGTCGAACCTGTTCGGCGTCGTGTACGTGCTCGACGAACCGTCGGCCGGCTTGCACCCCGCGGACACCGAGGCGCTGCTCGGTGCGCTCGATCTGCTGAAGGCGCAAGGCAACTCGCTGTTCGTCGTCGAACACGAGATCGACGTGATCCGCCACGCCGACTGGATCGTCGACGTCGGCCCCGCGGCGGGCCAGCACGGCGGCGAGATCTTGTACAGCGGACCGCTCGAAGGTCTCGCCGGCGTCGAGGCGTCGCAGACGCGCGCGTTCGTGCTCGCGGAGCATACGATCCCGCGCCGCGCGCCGCGCACCCCGACGGGCCAGCTCGAGCTCGTCGGCGTGACGCGCAACAACCTCGAGCGCGTCGACGTCGCGTTCCCGCTCGGCGTGATGACGACGGTGACCGGCGTGTCCGGCTCCGGCAAATCGAGCCTCGTCAGCCAGGCGCTCGTCGAGCTGGTGGCGACGCGGCTCGGCAAGCCGCACGACGAAGGCGACGACGACGCCGATCCGCTCGAGCGCGAAGACGCGATCACGACCGCTGGTCACGTCGCCTCGGGGCTCGAGGACATCGCGCGGCTCGTCCGCGTCGACCAGAAGCCGATCGGCCGCACGCCGCGCTCGAACCTCGCGACGTACACGGGGCTGTTCGATCACGTCCGCAAATTGTTCGCGTCGACGAAGCTCGCGCGGGCGCGCCGCTACGACGCGGGGCGGTTCTCGTTCAACGTCGCGAAGGGCCGCTGCGACAACTGCGACGGCGAGGGCTTCGTGTTCGTCGAGATGCTGTTCTTGCCGAGCGTGTACGCGCCCTGCCCCGTCTGCAAGGGCGCCCGTTACAACGAAAAGACGCTCGAAGTCACCTACCGCGGCAAGTCGATCGCGGACGTGCTCGCGATGACGGTCGACGAGGCGTTCGCGTTCTTCGCGGACGACGCGGCGGTGCGGCGCGCGCTCGACGTGCTCCGCCAGGTCGGCGTGGGCTACCTGCGCCTCGGGCAGCCGGCGACCGAGCTCTCGGGCGGCGAGGCGCAGCGCATCAAGCTCGCGTCCGAGCTCCAACGGGGCACGCGCGGCGACGCCCTCTACGTCCTCGACGAGCCGACGACCGGACTCCACCCCTCCGACGTCGAGAAGCTCGTCGTCCAGCTCGACGCCCTCGTCGACGCGGGCAACACCGTCGTCATCGTCGAGCACGACATGCGCGTGATCGCGGCGAGCGATTGGGTCATCGACGTCGGCCCGGGCGCCGGCGACGAAGGCGGCCGGATCGTCGCGGCGGGCCCACCCGAGGTCGTCGCACGGACGAAGGCGAGCCGGACCGCGCCGTACCTGGCGAGGTTCCTCGCCGAGTCGAGCGCCCGCGGCCAAGGCCCACGCGACGCGACGGCGGGTCGGACGAGCTCGTAGAGCGCCCCGCGACCGGCGGCGATCAGAGCTTCACGTGCGCGACGTGGCTGCCGTGGACGTCGATCGTGCAGCCGCGCTCTTCCGAGGTCGGCTTCCGCACGCGGACGTCGTGATTGCCTGGCGTGGCGGGGAGCTTCGTCGAGCCGCGCGCGCGCTCCTTGCCGTCGACGATGACGATGGAGCCCTCGG
>JBGAHN010000027.1:0-43121 GCA_044226145.1 Labilithrix sp.
CCGGGCAAGACGTCATGGTCTCCCACATCGTCTTCGTCGGCGACGCGCGGGGGCACTTCGCGGTCGTCGAGCGCGCGCCGAACGTGACCGCGGACGTGCGGGAGCGCTTCGCCGATCCGGCGCGCGTGGGCGTGACGAATCACTTCGAAGGCCCCCTCGCGAACGATCCGAGCGATGCCCGGGTCCGCGCGTCGACGACCACGCTCGCCCGGCGCGCGCGCGTCGACGAGCTCCTCGCCGCCACGCCTCCGAAGAGCGCGACCGTCGCCAGCGCCGTCGCGATGCTGCGCGATCATCGGTGCGCCACGAGCATCGAGCCCGACGCGACGAAATGCCCGATCGGCGATCGCCGGACCATCGACGCACTCATCGCGACCCACGGCGTCGTCTTCGATTTGACGGCGAAAACGCTCTGGGTGTCCGAGGGGCCGCATCTTTCGGGCCGCTTCGTGAAGATCGATCTCGGCGCCATCGTCTCACGATCGGATGGCCCAGTCTCCGCGGACGGCCCGCCACTTGCCACCGAGGACGACGTGATCGAAGCCGACGACATCCTGTGGGACGCGCGCTATGCCCAAGGGCGCGCGCGCGCCGGCGGTCCCTTGCTCGGCGTCGAGGAGCCGCTCGTGTTGCCCCGTCGAAAGACCGAGAAATGAAGGCCACCCACCGATCCCGAAGCGTCCCGTTCCGCCACGCCGTCACCGCCGCCTTCGCGGGCATCTTCGCGGCGGCGAGCGCGGTCGCGAGCGCGGCGCCGGACGCAGGTGCGGACGGCCACGGAGCCGGCGATGGCCACGGAGCGCACGGCGCCGTCACGAACGACGCGCGCGCCACGAGCCTCGACGGCGGGACGAGCGACGCGGCGCCGGCCAACGAGCGCCTGGCCCTCGACGAAGCCGGGCTCGCGTCGCTCCTATCGGCCGTCGCGAACGCGCGCGCAGGCGTCACCACGCTCCGCTCGAACTTCACGCAGGAGCGGACGATGCGCCTCTTGGCGACGCGCGTGACCTCGAAGGGCACGCTCACCTTCGTCGCGCCCGATCGGCTGCGATGGGAGCTCGCGGCGCCGGACGACGTCGTCTACTGGGTCGGCCCCGAGGGCCTCTCCTTCCGCACGCGCTCGTCGAAAGCGACGATGCCGAAGGCCGACGCCAAGGTCGCGCGGGGCCTCACCGATCTGCGCGCGCTGCTCGGAGGGGACCTGCGCACGCTCGGCGAACGCTACGTCTTGCGCGGCGCGCGGGGATCCGAAGACGTCGAAATCGCCGGCACCGCAAAGGATCCCAAGGCCAGCATCCAGGGATTCTCCCTCGTGCTCGACAAGGGGCTCGTCCTGCCACGACGCGCGCGCCTCCTCGAGGGCAAGAGCGACACGGTCGAGATCACGTTCGCGAACGGCGCGGTGAACGGCCCCGTCGATCCACGAACGATGCGCCCCTAGCTGGCCCTCGGACACCTCGAAAACACTGCACTTTTTGCTGTTCTCGCGACGAAATCGCTGCGAACTTGGCCCAGCGCAGGTTTGGCCGCCATTGTCCACATCCACGGAGAGGTAATGCCATGGGCGATGCAGCGAAGAACGAGCAAATGCCGCCGAAGCACGTTCCCGAACGACGCCGTCATCGCGTGTATGTTACACGCAACACGGAATACCACTTCCGCGACGGCTTCTGCGTCGCGGTCCGCGATCGCAAGAGCGGCGACTTCCTCCCGGGTCACCTCGCGGTCCGCCGACGCCTGCAAGGCGGGCTGAAGTTCTTCGGCAACGGCGCCATCGTTCCGAACATCGGCGATCCGACCCCCGGCGAGGCGCTCTACTTCGCCGCCGGCGGACGCGACCTCGTCACGAGCCCGGTCGAGCGCATCGACCGCCCCGCCAAGAAGATCGTCGACGCGTACCCGTCGCTCATGGTCACGACGAAGGACGGAAAGAAGAGCTCGGGCGGAAAGTCCCAGGTGACCTCGCTCCGCGCCGCGAAGTCCGCCACGCCTCGCAAAGGCGAATAGCCCGCGTCCCGACGACGGCGAGCGACGTCCGACGACGTCCGTTCACGAACCGGTCGATTTCGCCGTGGCCGGGTACTAATTTGGGCGCGTGCTCGCCGTCCCGCCCCGCTTCGAGGTTCGCGCGCGGCCGCTCGAGACCGAACGGCTCCTCTTGTACCCGCTCGACGTGACCGACGCCGTCGACATGTGGTCGGCGGTCGAGGCCTCGCGCGCGCACCTCTTGCCTTGGCTGTCGTGGGTGCCGTTCAACGACGACCTCGAGGCGAGCGCGCGCTACGCCGAGGCCAGCGCCGCGGACTGGGACGCCGGCCGCGCCTGCCGCTTCGCGATCCGCGATCGTTCGTCGCGCCGCTTCGTCGGCGTCATCGGCCTCGAGTCGTTCGCGCACCTGCACGAGAACGTCGAGCTCGGCTACTGGCTGCGCGTCGACGCCGGCGGCCGCGGCTGGATGACGGAGGCCGGTCGCGCCGTCCTCGAATGGGCCTTCGAGCGCGTCGGTGCGCACCGCGTGCGGATCGCGGCGGCGACGGACAACCACCGTTCGCTCGCCGTCATCGCTCGCCTCGGCTTCCGCTTCGAGGGGATCGCCCGTCAGGTCGAGCGCTGCAACGGCCGATGGCTCGACCACGCCGTCTTCGCGCTCTTGCGGAACGATCCCCGTCCGCGCGCGGAGGCGTCCGCGGCGCGATGAGCGACTCACCGATGGGCGTCGACGAGCGCGCGGAGCCGCTCGAGCCCTTCGATCGTGCGTGCGCCGTACCAGCAGAGATCCTTGCCGCTCGTTCGAACGACGGCATCGCGTGACGCCGCGGGGATCGGCTGCGCCCGGAACACGGCCGCGTCTTCGTCGGAGAACGGATGCGGCTCGTCGGGCAAGAGCACGAGCTCCGGCGCGCGCTGGACGACCTCCTCCATCGTGACGCGCGGGTAGCGCGTGTCGCGGCCCTGCGTCGCCTCCGGCGAGAGCGCGGCGGCCTTGCCGAGATCGGCGGCGAGCGGGTAGCGGCGATCCCGATCGGCGAAGACGTTCGCGGCGCCGGCCATCGTCAGCACGTCGCCGATGAAGGTGTCGCCGTTGATGGTCATGAGCGGCTTCATCCAGATCGGACAGAACGTGGGGACGGCGCGCTCGTGCGCCCGCGCGGCCTCGGCCTCGCGAAGGACGTCGTAGCCGCGTTTGACGAGCGCGCGCACCGCCGGATCCGTGTCCACGCGGAAGATGCGCGCGAGCCGCGCCAGGTGCGCGACGCCGTCGATCGCGCGCTTCGGGAACGCCACGAAGACCTTGATCCCGCGCTGGGCGAGCGCCTCGAGATCGCTCTTCGTGTTCTCTTCCTGGTTCGCGAGCACGAGATCCGGCTCGAGCCGCGCGATGGCCTCGAGATCGGGGTTCTTCGTCCCGCCGACGCTCGGCAACGCGCGCACGACGTCGGCCGGGAGCTCGCAATAATCCGTGCGTCCGACGAGCGCCGACGCGCAGCCGAGGGCCGCGACGTTGTACGTGTCGCTCGGCACCAGCGAAACGACGCGCTTCGGCGACGTGCCGAACACGAGCTCGCGCTTGCGATCGTCGGAGATGCGGAGGAGTCCGCGTGAAATTCCAGGAAACATCCGTCGCTCCCGTTCCCTCGTTCCCGTTCCGTCGTTCGTTCCCGGTCGCCCGTTCGTCGTCGTCGTTCGTCGCTGGTCCGTCGTCGGTCAGTCGTCGTTCCAGTCGATGGTCGGCGCCGGCGGCCCGCCATCGGCGTGCGGACCCACGTGCGCCGCGCAGCTCGCCCACACGGGATCGGAGCAGCGTCGCTTCGTCCGCGCGACGCACGCGAGGACGTTGTTCCCTTCGCGCTCGACGAGGCGGTCGAGGATGAACTCGCACCCGCGCTCGCACTCGGCCGCCGTGCATTGGTCCGACACGGTCGCTTCGCACCGCTCGCGGCATTTGGCCACGGGCGTCTTCGGCTCGCCCGTGCGGCACGCGACGGCGAGCACGACGATCGCGGCGACGAATCCCGAGGCGAAGAGCGCCGTCACCACGCGCCCGTACCGCGAAGCACGGGTCGTCGACGCACGCGCGACCGCACGCGCGGATGCCGGGAGCGCCGGAACGATCGGGGAGCGACGAGGCTGAATCACCGCGGCCCTTCTACCGCGCGAGCGTCACGAACTCCACCCCTTCGGTGGCGCCGGGGCGGCGTTCGATCTCGCGAAACACTACCCGATCGAGCGGCGGAAAGAACGTGTCGCCGGGCACCGAGCGATGGATCTCGGTCAGGAAGATGCGCGTCGTGAGCGGCAGCGCGGCCTCGTAAATCGAGGCCCCGCCGATGACGCGCGGCTCCGCGTCCGTTCGCCGAGCGAGCACGACGGCCTCTTCGAAGCCATGCGCGAGGACGACCCCTTCCGGCAACGTCGGGGTCCCGCGCGACACGACGATGCTCGTGCGGCCGGGCAGCGCTCGGCCGATGGAGTCGAAGGTCTTCCGCCCCATGATCATCGCGTGGCCCATCGTCACGTCTTTGAAGTGGCGGAGATCTTCGGGCAGGTGCCACGGCAGGCCGGCGTCGCGACCGATGACGCCTCCGTCGGCGACGGCGACCACGATCGCGAGCGGCGCGAGCGCGCTCATACCGAGACCTCGGCCTTGATGGCCGGGTGCGGGTCGTAACCTTCGAGCGTGAAGTCTTCGTAACGGAACGCGAAGAGATCGGTCGCCGCCTCCGCGATCCGCATGCGGGGCAACGGGCGCGGCTCGCGCGTGAGTTGGAGCTTCGCCTGCTCGAAATGGTTTCGATAGAGGTGCGCGTCGCCGAACGAGTGCACGAAGTCGCCGGGGCGGAGACCCGTCACGTGCGCGATCATGAGCGTGAGCAGCGCGTAGCTCGCGATGTTGAACGGGACGCCGAGGAAGACGTCGGCGCTGCGCTGGTAGAGCTGGCACGACAGCTCGCCGTCCTGCACGTGGAACTGGAAGAGCGTGTGGCACGGCGGGAGCGCGACCTGATCGGCCTCCTTCGGGTTCCAGCCGCTCACGATGAGCCGCCGGCTCTCGGGGCGCTCACGGATGTCGCGGATCACGCGCGCGAGCTGATCGACGCCGTCGCGCGCGTAGGTGCCGTCGGGGAGGCGCGTCGCGCCGAAGTTCCGCCATTGGTGGCCGTAGACGGGACCGAGGTCGCCCTCCGATCGACCGAAACGCGCGGTCTGCTCGGCCGTCGCCCATTCGTTCCAGATGCGCACGCCGGCGTCTTGGAGCGGCTTCACGTGGGTCTCGCCGCGCACGAACCACAAGAGCTCGTGGATGATCGATTTGACGTGGAGCTTCTTCGTCGTGAGCAGCGGGAAGCCGTCGCGCAGGTCGAACCGGAGCTGGTGGCCGAAAACGCCGCGGGTGCCGGTCCCCGTCCGGTCCGCGCGATCCTTGCCGTGCTCGAGGACGAGGCGAAGGAGCGCGAGGTATGGCTCTTCGGATCGCGACATGACACCGCCCACGTAGCACGAAGGACGACCTCGACGGAGGATCTCCGTGCGCCGCCGACGAGCTTGGAGACGGACCCTTGCGATCTCGAAGGGATGCACGCCAGGGAATGGTCGTCACGGGCCGCGCGATGGCGCGCGACGGATCGATCACCACCGCCTTCGCGGACGCGGAGCGCATGATTCGCCGACCGCGCACGCCGAAGGATGTGGGACGCAGCTCCTGCCGCCAGTACGCGCGCCCACATGAGCCCCCCACACGCGACGAGCTCCTTCCGAGGAACCCGTCGCGCCTCACGTCGCGCAGCTCTCGACTTCCACGGTCGTCGAGCTATTCCTGAGAATAGGTTGATCGCGAACCGAGAAGAATTTCGACGAAGCCGACGTGCGACGCGCGGAGCGAGCACGATCTCTCACGCGCTCGCCGCCGTCGTGTTCGCGACGGTCGCGGCGTGCAACGCGATCACCGGCATCGGCGACTTCGGCGTCGGGAGCGGGCCTCAAGGCCTCGACGACGACGGCGATGGAGGCACGACCGATCCGACGACCGACGGGAACGGCGACGGCGGCGGCACGTTGCCCGACGACACCGACGATGGTGACGGCGACGGCACCGACGCGGACGTCTCGGTCAGGGACGGCGGGAACCCGAGCGATCCGCCGGACGAGGACGCCGCGACGAACGAGGATTCGGGCGTCGTCGTTCCGGAGGACGACGGCGGTGTCGTGACGCCGTCGTCGAAACGCGTGTTCGTCACGACCGCGAAGGTCCAAGGCGCCTTCGGGGGCCTCGAGACCGCCGACACCATGTGCTCGCAGGCGGCGAGCCAGGGCGGGCTCGGAGGCTCGTGGGTCGCGTGGCTCTCGACGCCGAACGTGAACGCCGTCGATCGCCTCACCTTCGACGGGACGTACAAACTCCTCGACGGGACGAAGATCGCGTCGAGCAAAGCGCAGCTCGTCTCGGGGAGCATCGACGCGCCCATCTCCATCACGGAGAACAAGGGCCCCGTGACCGAGGGTGAAAACTGGGTCTGGACGGGCACGACGCCGAACGGCCAGAAGAGCTCGTACAACTGCTCGAACTGGAGCACGACGAGCCCGATCACGTACGGCGTCGTCGGCAACTTCGGCTACGCGAACACGAAGTGGACGGAGCAAGGCAGCCCCGGGTTCGGGTTCCCCGCGTACGGTTGCCAAACCTTGGGCCACATCTACTGCTTCGAGAAATAGCGGCGCGGCGTCGCCGATGCGCGATGCCTGGCGAGTGCGCGTGACGCCGCGGCGAAGACGGCGCGCGAGCCTTCCGCTTCAGCGAAGCGCCATGAGCGACACGACGGACCAGCCATCCTTGGTGACGACGAGATCCTGCTTTCGTTCGTAACCGCGCGCGCGAATCGTGACGCGGTGCCGACCGACCGGCAGGCGCACGCGAGCGACCGCGACGCGCGCCGGGAGCGTCTCCCAGCTCCGGGTGTCGGGCGTGTCGAGCGCGGTGAGCGTCCCCTGGAGGGCGAGCGACGCGAGGACCCCGAAGATGCCGTTCTTCTTGCCCGCCGCCGCGTTGACGCCGGCCTCGACGCCTTTGCCCGCGGCGATGCGCGCCGCGAGACGCGTGATCGCGCTCGCGATGATCTTGCCCTCGATCCGGTTCCACTCCTTGCGGACCTGCGCTTCGACGTCGAGCGCCGCTTCGAGCGCGACGTCCTCGCCGTCGACGAACGCCGACGGGAGATCGTAGGAGCCGACGCTCTTGCCGAGCGACGGAAAGTTGATCCACGACACGAGGCCCTGCGCGGCGAGCTCGTTCGCCGTCGAGACGTCGTTCGGGCTGAGCGCCCACGCGAAGCGCGTGAGGACGAGGCCGATCGGCAGGCGGTTCGAGATCTTGTGCGGGACGCGCCCATAACCCACGACGATCAGCACGTCGCCGGTCTCCGATGCATCGGGTCGCACGTCGCTCCCCGTGTCGACGTCGACGGAAGGGCTCTCCGTGGCGTCGGGCGCCGACTCGAGGAGCTTCCTGAGCCGCGGGCTCCGGTACGTGCCTTGGGGCGCGAGCCGCCGGACGCTCTCGGCGAGCGCCGAAAATCCCGCGAACTCGAGCGCCTCGTCGTAGTACCGAAGCGCCTCGTTCGTGTCGCCGCTCTTCTCGTACGTGAAGCCCGCGAGCGCGCTGCCGAGGCCGAGCACCGGGTTGTTCGGCTGGCCGAGCGAGTCCCGGTAATATTTCTGCATGATCGACAAGCGGCGCGCCTCGACCCGCGCGCCGCTCAGGTCGTGCGTCTCGAGGTAGTTGATCATGTTCAGCGTGTTGATGAGGAGCTTCTCGTACGGCGGCGCCGCGTAGCGCCCGGACGAATCGCTGAAGATGTACTCGCCGATCGAGTCGCCCGCGTTGCGCGCGAGATCGAGCATGTCGATGGCTTTGTCGGCGACCTCGAAGTCGCGCTTCGACAGCTTGAAGTTCGCGAGGCTCTGCAAGACGCTCGCGCGGTCGAGAACGAGGAGCGCTTCGTCGCCCGTGACGTCTTTCGGCAGATCCTCCGGCTTGTCGACGTCGAGCTCTTTGTCGAGCGCGTGGACGGCCCCCTTGGCGTCGCCGGCATCGAGCGCGGTCCGCATTTCGAGCGTCCGCGCCGTGTGCCCACCGCAACCGGCGAGCCACACGCCGAGCGCCGCGACGCCGAGCCACGAAAACTTGCCGACGATGCGCAAAGGAAGCCGATTCCGAGGTGGATTCACGAGATCACACGGGCACGAAGCCGCTTACTTGATGGCCTTCGTGATGTAGGTCTTCGCCTGGAACTTGATGGCGCCGGTCTCGATCTCGATGACCTGCATGAAGAGGAAGTACTGCACGCGACGCATGTCGTCGGAGCGCTCGTCGGCCGCGGAGACCTTGCCCGTGACGAAGTACTTCGCGCCGAGCTGGCGGCCGTACTTGGCGGCGTTCGCCGGGTTGAAGACCGGGTTCTGCTGGCCCTCGATCTCGCGGATGACTTCGTTCTGTCGATCGCGGGCGATCATCTGCACGACGTTCGACTCGACGAGCCACGTCTCCGTCTCGCTGAGCATCGCGTCGAGCATGCTGTCGATGTGCTCGCTCGTGTTGTTCTGGAACGGGAAGACCGCGACGTTCGGCGGCGGGTTCGTCGTGCGCCACTCGTTCATGATGGGCGAGTGACGGAGCTTCTCGAGCGTCTCCGAGAGGGCGCGCTGGACGTCGTCCTTGTCGAGGCCGGTCGAGAGCGCCTCGGCGTCGATGCTCGGATCGTTGGCGCCGCGGACGACCTCTTTCCCTCCGCAGCCGGCGGCGAAGAGCGAGGTGGTGAGCGAGGTGGCGACCAAGAGCGCGGGGACGACGGCGAACGGACGGCCGCTTCGAACACGGAACGAACGAGGAATCATGGAATCGGACCTCACGAGGTTGGGACCATCAACGGCAGAGACGAGGGGAGCTCGATGGAATTCAGCGAAACGAGAGGCGTCCGTTGCGACGTGATCGCCGACGACGCGAGCCGACGATACCAAGGGGTGCCATGCAAGCGCGAGACCATCGCGAAACCAGGGATCGAGAACATGGATATCGGCCGACGGAAGCCCTGGTTTCGTGGGGGGTTTTCTTTCCGACGAACGCACGGGCTGCGCCGACGAAGCAGAGGAAGGCGGGAACGGAGGGGGGCAGTCCGAGGGGGCGGACGAGCGCTCGTCCCCACATGGTCGGACGGTCGTACGAAGCGTTTCGTTCGCAGGGGTGCCGATGAAATTCGTTCACAGCGTCGACGCGGCTTCGTCGAACGCCGCGCGTAGGGTGGCTCGATCTTGCGCGCCCTCGAGCTTGTTCTCGCCGATCCAGAGCGTCGGCAACCCCTGGCCGTGGATGTCTTTCCATTTCTGCTTGTCGGCGTCGAGGCGGGCGTCGACCTCCGGCGAGGTCAGGCACGAACGGAATCGCTCGGGATCGAGGCCGAGCTTCTCGGCGATGCGAACGGTTCCGTCCGGCGTGAGCTCGGAAGGATTGGCGGCGAAGAGCGCGTCCGAGACGGCGTCGCCCTGGTTCATGTGTTCCGCGCAAATCGAGGCGCGGGCGGCGTCCTTCGCGTGCGGGTGCATCGCGAGGGGGACGTGCACGCGAACGAGGCGGACGCGGCCGGCTTCGGCGGCGAGGATCGGCGCGAGCTCTTCGTGGTTCATCCGGCAATACGGGCATTCGAAGTCGACGAAGTCGACGACCGTGATCTTGCCCCGGGGGGTCGCACGGATCTCGGCGGCGATGGCGGCCGGCACCTCCACGGGGATCGGCTTCTTCACCGCGCCGACGGCGATGGGGACGACGACCGCGAGCGTGATGGCCACGGAGGCGCCCAGCGTCACGCCTTTCTTGCGGACCGGATCCCACGCGACGAACGCGCGCGCGACCGAGAGGACGGCGAGGATCAAGACGCCGACGTCGACGACGACGCAGTACGGACAGAACGTGCCGAGCCGCGCCTGGACGTAGAGCAAGAGCCCGGCCACGAGGGCGCCGAGGCACGCGAGGACCGCCTGGAGGATGCGCGCGACGCGGCCACTCACGAGCGAGGCGAGCACGACCGCGAGGACGCCCGACAGACCGAACACGGGCATCGGGAGCCCGAACGGGTACGCGATGGAGGTGTTCTTGAGCGCGCCGCATCCCCCTTCCGGATCGCAGAAGACGGGGTGCGGTTTGACGTAGTCGACCAGCAAGAGCGCGCTGAACGCGAGCACCACGATGCCGACGGCCAAGGTGATCCAGAAAGGGAGGCTCTTGCGCATGGGGATCCAGGAGAGGCGAGGGGTTTGCGCGCTGCCGTTTCGAGCGTGCGAACCATAGCGCAAGCTCACTATTGTCACGACGAAACCGGGGATCTCGCGTAAGGAATGCCCATGACGATGCGTCTTCCTTCCCGCGACGACTTGATCGGCCGGCTCGCTTCGGCGAACCGGGCACTTTCGGTCGACGAAATCGCTCGCGCGCTCGACGTCGCCGAGGGCCGGAGGGCGGGGCTCGTACGGATGCTCGACCAGCTCGTCTTCGAGGGGCTCGCGACGGCGGAGTCCGGGGATCGGTACCGGCTCGAGGGCGCGACGAAGGGGGCGACGTCGAAGAGGGCGAGCGAACCGACGCGGAGGGCGACCGAGCCCCCGAAGAGGGGGTTCGACGCGCCGAAGAAGCAGAGCGAACCGGCGCGGAGAGGGTTCGATGCACCGAGGAAGGCGAGCGAGCCTTCGAAGAAGGGGATCTCCGAGCGCCCGAAGAAGAACACCGAGCCTCCGCGGAAGAACACCGAGCCCCCGCGGAAGAACACCGAGCCTCCGAAGAGCGCCGGGAAGAAGGGGCTACCGCCGATCGCGGAGAAGAAGCGAGGGCGTCAAGGCGAGCTCCGCGAAGGCGTCCTGACGGTGAACCCGCGGGGCTTCGGGTTCGTGGCGAGCCCGACGGCGACCGGCGACAACGTGTATGTTGCACCGAATGAGCTCGGCAACGCGATGCAGGGCGACCGCGTCGTCGTCGAGATCGTGGCGCGAGGGACGCGGGGCGCCGAGGGGCGCATCGTCGAGATCAAGGCGCACGGCTCGGAGCGCGTGTCGGGCATCCTCCGCCGGCGCGGCAAGAGCGCGTGGGTCGAGCCGGACGATCCGCGCGTGCGAGGGCCGGTCGTCCTCACGCGCGACATCGACGTGAAGGGCGACGAAGGCAACAGCGGCATCGACGGCCAGGTCGTCGTCGTGCAGATCACGCGCTTCCCGGAGTCGCCGGACGAGAACCCCGAGGGCAAGCTGCTCGCGGTGCTCGGCGCGCCGGGCGAGCTGTCGGTCGAGACGCGCAAGGTGATCTTGCTCGCGGGCGTCGAGGAGATCCACTCGCAGCTCGCGATCGACGAGGCCGAGGCCTACGGACCCGAGGTGCCCGCGTCGATGCTCGAGGGGCGCGAAGATCTCACGCACGTGCCGCTGCCGACGATCGACCCGGAGGACGCGCGCGACCACGACGACGCCGTCTGGGTGCAGCGCACCGAGCGCGGCGGCTACGAGGTGTGGGTCGCCATCGCCGACGTCAGCGCGTACGTGAGGCCCGGCACGAAGATCGACGAGGAGGCGCGCGAGCGCGGGTGCAGCATCTACCTACCCGATCGCGCGATCCCGATGCTGCCGCGGGCGCTGTCGTCGAACCTCTGCTCGCTCCTGCCCGACGTGGTGAGGCTCTGCCTCTGCGTGCACGCCGAGCTCGACGCGAAGGGGAACGTGGTCGCGTCGCGCGTCGTGCGCGGGTTCATGAAGAGCGCCGCCAAGCTCACGTACGGCGGCGTGGCGCGCGCGCTCGGCTACACGACGACGCCGCCCGTCCAGCCCGCGGCGGAAGACATGGTCGACGATCTGCGGGTCGCGGCCGAGTGCTCGCGGCTCCTCCGCGCGCGGCGCATGAAGCGCGGCGCGCTCGACTTCGATTTGCCCGAGCCCGTCGTGAAGCTGAACGCCCAGGGGCACCCGGTCGAGATCAAGAAGCGCGCGAACGATCCGGGCGTGAAGAAGGCCTACCAGCTCATCGAGGAGCTGATGATCTTCGCGAACGAGGTGGTCGCGCGGTATCTGCTCGAGCGCGAGCTGCCGGGCGTCTACCGTGTGCACTTGCCGCCGGATCCGAAGAAGCTCGATCGGCTCGCGGCGATGTGCGAGTTGCTCGGGGTGGAGTTCGACGCGGAAGCGACGCAGACCCCCAAGGGCCTGTCCGCGCTGCTCGCGAGCTTCTCGCAGCACCCGCTCGCGAACGTCCTCAACAGCCTGCTCCTCCGATCGATGAAGCAGGCGGCCTACGATGTGAGCAACCTCGGGCACTTCGGGCTCGCGTCGGAAGCCTATCTGCATTTCACGTCGCCGATTCGGCGCTACCCCGACCTCGTCGTCCACCGCGTCGTGCACGCGTCACTCGAGCGCGACGAAAAGACGCGGAAGAAGGCGCTGCGGAGCGTCGGCGACCACGACAAGCTCGTCGAGGCGGCCGCGCAGTCGTCGATGGCCGAGCGGCGCGCGATGGAGGTCGAACGCGAGATCCTCGACGTGTACCGCTGCTTCTTCATGATCGACCGCATCGGCGAGATCTACGAAGGGAACGTCACGGCGTTCGTCGGGGCCGGCGCGTTCGTCACGCTCGACGATCCGTTCGTCGACGTGTTGGTCCGCACGGAGGACATGGGACCGGACTTCGTGATCGACGACGACGGGCTCTCGGCCTACGCGCGACGATCGGGGGACCGCATCCAACTCGGCGACGCGATGATGGCGAAGATCTTGGACGTCGCCATCTTGCGGCGATCGGTCTACGCCAAGCGTTTCCGCGGGGTGGACGACGAGCGCGAGGAGGCTCGCTCCGGACGGCGCGACGCGAAAGGTCGCCGGCACGACGGAGGCCCCTCGCGAGGCCCGAAGGACGAGCGCGGAACGGCGCAGGGACGGGGCGCGGAGGGGCGCTTCGGAGCGAAGAGCGAATTCGGCGCGAAGAGCGGATTCGGCACGAAGGGCGGCTCCGGCACGAAAAGCGGATTCGGCGCGAAGAAGGACAAAGGCGGATTCGGGACGCCCAAGAGGAAAGATGCCGAACAACCGGCGTTCGGCGGTGGCTCGCGGGGCAAACCCGGAAAGACGAGCCACGGGCCGGGCAACAAAGCCAAGAAGGGCGGCCGAAAAGGCAAACGGCGCTGACGTCGGCGTGGGGCGTCGGACCGCGCCCGATGTTCTTTCGGGCTCGTCGCGTCGCCCCGCCTAGATCTTCAGCCCGGCGCGCACGTCTTCGGTTTCGAATTTCGCGAGCTCGTCGGCGAGCTTGGTGAGCTCGGGGGACGACGACTGCGGGACGTGCACCATGAAGCGGACGTACAGATCGCCCGCCTCGCGGTTCTTGCGCGCGATGCCCTTGCCGCGGACGCGGAGCTTGGTCCCGCTTTGCGTCCCGGGCGGGACCTTGACGGAGACCGAGCCGTCGAACGTCGGCACTTTGACCTTCGCGCCCTTGATGGCCTCGCTCGTCGTGATGGGGACGTCGAGCTGGAGGTCGTCGCCCTTGCGCTCGAAGAGCGGGTGCGGCTCGACGTGGATGACGAGGATGAGATCGCCGTTCGGTCCGCCGTTCGGCGAGGCTCCCCCCTGCCCCGCGATGCGGACGCGGCTGCCTTCGTCGGCCCCCGGCGGGATGCGCACGGTGACCGGCTGAGCTTCGCCAGGCCGCTTCATCTGGATCTGGGTGCCGCGAACGGCCGATTCGAAATCGACCGTCAATTCTTGCTCGACGTCCCGCCCCTTCATCGGGCCGGCGCGACGCCGCGAACGGCCGAAGAGATCGGCGAACGGATCGCCGCCGTAGACGTTTCCGCCGGGGACCTGCCCGCCGAAGAGATCTTCGATGCTCACGCCGCCGCCGAAGCCACCACCGCCGAAACCGCCGCCGCCACCACCGCCGCGCTCTTGGTACTGCTTGTAGACGCGGGCTTTCTCCGCATCGAAGCCTTCGCGAAGCGCCTCTTCGCCGAACTCATCGTAGAGTTTGCGCTTGTTCGCGTCGCCGAGGGCTTCGTAGGCGCGATTGACCTCTTTGAAGCGGGTCTCGGCCGACGCGTTGCCCGGGTTTTTGTCCGGGTGGAGGTCGCGCGCGAGCTTCCGATAGGCCTTCTTGATGGTGTCGGCGTCGGCATCTCGCGGCACGCCGAGCACCGAGTAGAAGTCGTCCGCCATGCTCGTGTCGACATTAAGACGCCGACGACGCGCATGCAATGGCCGTGCGTGACGTTGTGCCCGGTTGTGTACGATCGGACGCGATTGTCCCGTCACTTTCCGGGGCGAGGAGCCGCTACACTCCGTGCATGGTGTGGGATCGACGCGCGGCAAGGATCGCAGGCGCGCTCGCGGCCTTGGCGGCCGGCGGGGGCGCGTGCCGATCGACGAGCTCCGTCGGCCTGCGTGACCACGACGACGCGCGGCTCTCGTCCGTCGACGAGGCGGCGAACGGCGACGTCGGCCCGCGGGGGCGCGACGCCGCCGAAGGGGTGGACCGCGGCGCGGAGGACGGGAGCGCCGACGAGGCCGCCGGGCGTTCGGGGATCCGGGACGACGCCGGGGCGATGGGGAACGATGCGAGGGCGGCGTCCGACGCGGCGGCTGGGGCGGGAGCGACGGGGACGGCGGGGGACGACCCGATGGCGAACCATCACGAAGCTCGTGACGAGCTCCTGTCGCTCTTCGCGATCAAGGACTTCACCGAGCGCGAAAAGCAGACGATCAAGCCGGACTACTTCCTGCGCCACACCTTCGGCTCCGACGGGCCGGGGCACATGAATCAAGGAAACAAAGACATCGCCGTACACACGATTTCCAAAGAGCGATGCCTCGAAGGGTTGAAAGGGATCGTCCTCCAGACCCCGGAACAACGTGCGACTTGCGGCGCCGAGAACATGGTCCCCGTGTGGATCAAGGGCAAAGAGCCTTGGTTCTGCATCGACATTTTCGAGTTCCCGAACAAGGCGTGTGAGCTGCCGATGGTGTGGACCGCGCCGACGAACGCCGAGAAGGTCTGCGAGCTGCAAGGAAAGCGGCTTTGTTCGCAGACCGAGTGGAACGTGGCTTGTCGCGGGGATCCGGAGGGCGGGCCGGATCGGCGCTACGCATACGGCGACACGCTCGACTTGGACATTTGCCTCACGAACCGATCGGATCCCGAGCGTCGGCGGACATGCAGCGCCAGGGACGCGAAGACGGCGTGGAAGACGTGTGCGACGGACACGGAGCCGTCGGGCTCCTTTCCGGAATGCCGCTCACGGTTCGGCGTGTTCGATCAGCACGGCAACGTGGCGGAGGTCATGTCGCGGCGTGACGGCGACACCCTGGTCACGCAGCTCAAAGGTAGCGCGTGGTTCTACCGCGAACTCGCGCGCGAGCCGGGGCAGCCGCCGCCGGAGTCCACGCCGAACAAGGCAGGGGCCTATCCGGATCATTGCAATTTCGATCCGCGCTGGCACGTCGAGAAATTGAGCTCGGCGTGGCACGTGAATTACCATCTCGGATTCCGGTGCTGCAAAAGCATTCCGTGAGCGTCGCGAAATCGCGACGGGAGACGTTTCGCTCCTTCCGAGCGGACACGGGATTCAGTGGGCGTCGAACCAGTCGCCGATTTTGGTCGGACCGGAGGCGAGCCATTCGTGGCCCGCGTTCGGATCGAGGACGGTGTCGACCGTCCGTCCCTCTTTCGCGAGCTCGTCGCGGTACATCTCCATCACGCCGACCGGCACCGTCTTGTCCTTTTGGCCGTGGAGGAACAAAGTCGGCGGATGATCGGATGGCAGCGGGGTGGGCATGGAGCACGCGGCCACGCTGGCGCTGCACGTGGCGTATCCGGCGGAGTGGACGGCGAGCGCGCGGAACTTGCCCGCGTAGTTCATCGCCATGCGGCTCGTCATGAATCCACCGCTCGAAATCCCCATGGCGTAGAGGCGCGACGCGTCGAGCGGACCGAACGAGCCTTTGGCGATTTCGTCGAAGATGGAAAGGACGAAGGCGTGATCCGTGCTCGACGTCCAATTCGTCGACCACGGAGGAATGTTGGTTTGCCAATACGTTTTTCCGTCGTTCAAGGCGTCCGGTGAGATCACGGCATATCCGCGATCGAGCAACTCCTTGATCGTGAGCGTGAGTTGGAACATTCCGAACGGATCGGCGAGCTTCGCTTGGAATGCGGTGTGACCCGGCACGAGCGAGCCCTGGAAATAGAGGACCGTCGGCCAACCGCCAGCCGGGGGCGTCCCCTCGGGCACTTCGTAGGTCACGCGCCGGCCGATGGATGAAACGTCGATCGTGATCTCGTGGCTCGTGCAAGTCACGGTGTCCGCCGTCGCGGAGCATCGCGACGTGGGCGTCGATCCGTCGGAGGGTGCATCGGGATCGGGCGAGGCGTCCGACGGGTCCGTCGCGCCGTCGTCCGGGGGAGTGGGGTCGACGTCCGACGCTGCGTCCGATGCCGCGTCCGTCTCGGTCGCCGGGCCCGCGTCCGATGCGGGATCGCTCGCGGTGCCGCTCCCGCATCCGAGCGCGAAGGACGTCGCGGCGACGCATGACGCGACGACGACGCCCAGCGCGAACCTGTTTGGATGCGCCGCGATGCCTGACACGAACCTCTTCGGACGAACCATGAAGCGCTCCACTCGCTGCGAGGAGAAAGTGCGCGCAAACGTAGCCGATGCCCGGGAGCCGACAAAGGCCGCCGCCCGGTCGCCCCGGGGAACATGGAACGGTGAACGTGGCGCCCCGGTCGGGCCGGCCCTCAGGGCGGGGTCGAGCGTTCGTCGCTCGGGCGACCGGGGGCCAACGGAATTTCGGGCGCGGCGGCGTCGGGGAAGATGGAGTGCTCGGTCGTCAGGCGGTTGTCGACGCCGGAGACGCCGGAGACGAGGCGCACGATGCGTTCGACGTCGTCGCGCTCGGCGGGTGAGCCCACGCGTCCCTGCAAGACGACGTTGCCGGCCGTGGTGACGATCTCGAGGGGCTCTCGCGATTCGTCGAAGCCCGCTTCGGCGAGGCGCTGGTGGATCAGCTCCGTGACGGCGAGATCGGAGCCTTGAATGCCGGTGAGGGTCATGTCGTCGGAGCGGGCGCCCTCGGAGCGGCCTTCGGAGCGGAGAGGAGCCGCCGGGACGTCGGCGGACGTGAGGCTCGTCGCGCCGACGGCATCGGAGGTGTTCACCGCGGTCGGGATCGGCTCCGTCGCGACGGAGCCCGCGGTCGCACGTTTCGCGGACGTCGCGCCGCCGTGCGCGCACGCCGCGAGGGCGCCCGTGACGAACGCGACGAAGAACCATGGGACGAGCGGCGAGCTTCGAGGACGCGAGCCTCGAGGAATGGGCCGATGCTCGAAGGAGGTGCGCATGACGAAGGTCTCGGGCGGCCCACGTTTTGGGCGATCAGCGGCGGCGAAGGCGGTATGGGGCATTTCGGCGCGCCACCGAGTCCGGCGCGTCGACGACCGTGACACCCAGCCTCGGCGCGCCCGCCCCAGATGCCTCGGCGAAGCGCCGAACGGCGGCGGCATCCGCGCGGATCGTGAAGACCTCGCGGACGATCCGCTTCGCGAGCTCCGCGGCGCCCGCGCCCACGAGGCCAACGATCAAACGACGGCCGGCGGTCGACACGAACGGCGCCGGCTTGTCTCCCATCATCGCGCGTCGAAACGGAGCGACGCGTTCGCCGAGACGGTAGGCCAGGCTCTTTCGCTGCTGGCGCAGGACGAGCGTTCGCGCCAACGCCACCGCGCACGCCGCGACCGCGACGACGCCCACGAGGGAGGTCGCGACGGGGGTGGCCACGCGACGCGCGAGCTGGCGCCCTTCGGTCACGCGATGACGGCGGACGTCGAGGGCAGCGAGCGTCCGAAGGAGCTTTGCACGAGCGAGGTTCGCGCGACGTTCCAAGCGATTTCTCAGTTCGACGACCGACGGCTCATCGCGGCTCATGCGATCCGCTCCTTGAGCTGATTCACGTCCGATTCCCATCGTTCGATCGTCCGTTCGAGCGGCTTCTTCGGGAGCAAGGCGTACCCCGCCACCGACGCGACGACACCGACGGCGAGCATCACGGCCGCGATGCCGAGCGATGCGACAACGGTGCCGCCGAACGCCAAGACGAGGGTGACGGAGAGCGAGCAGAGCACCATGACGAGAGATGCCACGGCGATCGCAAATGCCACGGCGGCGCGGCGCGCCCGCTCGATCTCGAACGTCACCTCCGCGCGCGCGAGCGCGAGCTCGATGCGCACGAGATCGCGCGTTTCGCTCACGGCTTCGCGCAGGAGCTCGAGGGTCGTGGCCTCGTCGCGCGCGGCGTCGACGACGGACACGGAGGACGAAGGCGGCGGGAGTTTCGGTGCACGCGCGGACATCGACCGGGAACATGCGAACGACGTGCCGATGGCCGCGCCATCGCGCGTCGTCGAGCTCGTCAGTAGCGCTTTTGCCAAACGGCGTCGATCATCGCCTTGCCGCGGTCACCGATGGTCGTCTCGAGGGACCAATTGCGACGGAATCGCCAATCGACGGTGGCGAGGTTCAAGTCCGGATCCGTGATCGGTGGGTTGCCGAGAACGTGTGCAACTTGCACGGATACGGTGGGGGACACCTGCACTTCGATCTCGGGGCGCGGGTTGTTGGCCTGGGACGTGTCGATGCGCGCGGTCGCCTGGATCCCGGCGAGATCGTCGAGGGCTTCGGTCAACCCCTGGGTCGCGAGGCCACCGCCGGCGCCGATCGCGGCGCCTCCCGCGGAGCCCGAGTTGGACCGGTTCATACCGTTGGCGCTACCGAACATCACGAGCGCGAGGATCTCGTTCGGCGGCATGCTCGGCTCGGACCGCAACGTGAGTTTTCCGTGCTTCACGGGCCCCACGAAGTCGGCGAAGACGCGCGTGCCGTCGCCCGGATCCCAGCTCGCGGTGGCGACGACGATCGGGTTCGAGAGATCTTCGGGCTGGAAGGTGATCGTGCCGCTCTCGACCTTGAACACCTTGCCCTGGAGATCGACGGTCCCGCTGCGCAGCTCGACCTGGCCGCTCATCTCGGTCTTGCCGTTCGCGATGAGCACGCGCGGCTTGCCCGTGAACTGCACTTTGATTTGGTTGCCGCGCCGAACGACGATCGAGCCGAGGGTGACGTCGATTTGCGTGACCGTTTCGTCGACCTTCACTTCCTCTTCGTCGCCCTTGTCGAGCTTCAACTTCACGAACGTGGAGGCGTCCGTGAACGTGCCCACGCGGATGCGCGAATCGCGTGACAGGTCCTGAACGCCGACCTTGAGCGCCTGCGGCAACTTCAACTGGAGCTCGGGGACGTCGACCACGACGGAGAGCTTCTTGGCCGCGGCGTCTTTTCGGACCTCGACGTGCGAGGAGCCGAAGACCTGGCCCAGCGGCTGTCCCTCGAGGACGAAGTCGAGGGCCTCTTTCTCCGCGATGTGCACGTTGCCGGTCGCGCGCTCGAAGTCGAGGCCCTTGGTGACGACGACGCCGTCGGCGGTGATCTTGCCCTGAGCGCTGCTCGCATGCACGTCGTCGATGGCGATGGTGCCGTCGGGGCGCAACGTCACGGTCGCCGCGGCGTCGCGGAGCTCGTCGCCGAACGACGCCACCTGGAGGACGCCCTCGCGGAAGCGGATCTGGCCGCCCATCTTCGTGGCCTGCGATTGCGGATCGACCGAGAATTTCGCGTCCGCGTCGATGCGCCCGTCGAGCTCGTTGAAGACGCTGCGGACGAACGGGAGGATCGCGGCGGCGCGGAACGCCTTCGCTTCGATGTGGGCATCGACGGGCTGCGCGGCGTCGAGGGACGGGACGAGCTCTTTGCCCCAAAGCATCCCCGACGTGACACCGGCTTCGAGGAACCCGTCCGTTTGATCGACGCGCGCGGACGCTTGGAACCGGCCCGCCTCGGCGTCGACGGACACGGCGCCGCGGGGATAGAGCGCGCGTCCCACCGCCAAGCGCTCGAGGTCGAGGCGACCATGGAGCTTCGCGTCGTCGTGGAGGCCGTCGAGGACGACGGTGCCGCGGACGGTGCCGCGGAGCCGCTGGCCGAGGAGCGCGCCGACGTTCGCGAGCTCGAAGCCGTCGATCGTCGCTTGGGCGCCGGCGCGCCACGTCCGGTCGGTGGCGTCGGGGCGCTCGATCCAATCACGGAGCTTCGCGTCGACGCGTGACGTGAGCGCGAACCATCGCTTGTCGCGGTCACGCATCTCGACGCCGAGGTTCGCCGTGGCGCCGTCGTAGGAGGCCGTCACGTCGGCGTCGATCGGCACGGCGCGACGGACCGACGTCTCGCGGAGGCCTCGGGCACGCAGCGTGAACTCGGCGTGGGGATCGAGGATCGTGCCGTTCGCTTCGAAGTCGGCCTCCACGGTGCCGCCGTAAGCGCGCGTCCCCACCCACGAAGGCATGCGGGCGAGCGGACGCTGGGGGACGACGAGCCTCACGGCGAGCGGCGCGACCTCGAGCTTCGCGATCGCCGCCGCCGGAGACTCGAAGAACTCGCGGAAGGGGAGGAGCGCCTTCACGTCGAGCGCGAGCAGGAGCCCCGTGGCGTCCGTGAGGCGGAGGGCGAACTCGCTGTTGCCCGTCGTACCGTCGACGCGGACGTCGGTGCCGATGTCCACGCCGTCGAACCGGAAGGGGGCCACGTCGGTCACGCGGAGGCCCGTCTTCGTCGCCTGCGACGCGCCGCGCGCCACGACGACGAGGCCGCTCGTTTCGACGTGGATCCTGGCCTCCGGGGGCGCCGTCGCGTCGTCGCGCGCGATCGTTCCGGCGATCGTGACGCGTCCGGCCGCGTCGATCGGGAGCACGTCGGCCGGGAGGAGCGCCGCGAGCTTTCGGAGATCGACCGAGCCGTCGATGCGCGTGCTGCCGTAAGCGGCCTCCCACGACTTCATCTGCGCCGGGTTGCCTCCCACGACGAGCCGCTTGGCGTGGAGCGACAGGTTTCCGACTTGCTCGAGGGACGCGTCGAGATCGAGGCCGATGCGCGGGCCGTCGATCGTCGCGTCGACGGTCGCGTGGCCGCCGCGGAGGTTTCCGACCGCGAGCCCTTCGAGGCGCGCGTGGACGTCGCCCTTCGCCTCGCGGGCGCGCAGCACGACGTCGCCACGCAACCCGAGCGTGCCGCCGTGGAGCTCGTGCACGTCGGCGAGCCTCCCGACGCGCGACAGATCGATCGAAGGGGCATCGACGGACGCCGCGATCTCGTTCGCGTCACGCGAGAAGTCGATGCGCGCCACCTCGCCGAGGCCCGCGATCTCCGCCCCCTTCACGCGGATGCGCGACCCCTCGACCTCGACTTGCGCCGCGCGGAGCGACGCCGGCACCTCGCGCCGCACGAGGCTCACGACGACGTCGCGGACGCGCCCAGATGCCGGAGGTCGTCGTCGCGACGGAGGCGCTCGGGCGATCGAGGGTCCCCGTCACGCGCACGCGGGCGTGCACCTCGTCGACGACCACCGTGTCGTACGCGATGCCCGAGCCGTCGACACGCGCCGCGAGATCGAGCGCTCCTCCAGGCATGCGCACCGTGCCCGACGCGTCGATCTTCGCCGATCCCGCGGCCCGCACGCCGGCGAGCGCGGCGACCTCCGCGAGCTCGGGCACCTTTGACGCGACGTTCACGGCGGCGACGAACCCGTTCGACGTCGGCGTCGTCGTGACGTCGAGCGACGTCGGCATGCGTGCATCCTGCACATTTGCGCGCAGGCGGGCGTTCGCGCCGGTGAACTCGGCGCGAACCGCGAGCGGCGGCGCCGGCCGCGAGGCGATGGTGCCCGGCAACGTGTCGACCGCGATCTTGCCCGTGGGAGGTCCGTCGTCGGGCAGCGCGACGTCGGCCACGAGATCGAGCCCCAGCGCGCTGGCCGGGAGCGACGGGAGCGCCGCGTGCAAGTCGACGGAACGAACGCAGACCGCGGCATGGACGGAGCGACGCCCCGCCACGGTCGCCGAGGCGTCGAGGTCGAGCGTCGCGCGGCCGGCGGTCACCCGTGCCTTCGCCGTCATCGAGGGGAGATCGCCGCGCGCTTCGACGTGCGCCGCCACGTCGTCGCGAAGCTCGAGACCGGGAACCAGCGACCGAACACCCGCCGCCGACGGATCGTTCATGTCGACGAGCGCTTCGACGTGCTCGCCGTCGAGCGACGCATGCAGGCGCGTCGCCACGCGCGCGACGACGCCGTCGAAATCCGCCGAAACCCCGTAGGGACGGCCGCTGTCCGACGGCATCGAAAAGCGAGCGCGGAGCGTCCCGCGCGGATCGACGTGCGCCGGCAGCGCGCGCGTGACGACCTCGACGCCTTCGAGCACCGCGCGCGTCGCGTCGTCGTCGTAGTGCACCCCGAGCCGAAGCTCGTGGAGCTCGGCGTCGACGAGGAGCTCGTTGCTGGGCTTTCCGTACACCCACGCGTGATTCAGGCGGATCGAAGGCGCGTCGACGCGGACGCCGGAACGCGTCGGTGTCGGCGACGGCGGGCTCGGGTGACGAGGTGCGAACGCGCTCACGAGCGCGAGATGGCCCGCCGGATCGGCGTCGAGCGAGACGGCGACGTGATCGATCGAGGCTTCTTCGACGGGGACGACGACGTCACCGCCCGCGAGGAGCGAGCGCACGAGGTCCTTCGTCCGGATCCGGACGCGGACGCCGTCGACGAAGAGGACCTCGTTGCCGCGGGGATCGAGGACGCGGCCGCGGACGCCACCGAGGCCCGAAAGCCCGAGGTTTCCGACGCGCTCGACGACGATGCGGCCCTCGAAGATCCCGCCGAGGATGGCCGTCGCTTGCGCGGCGACGAGGCGCTTGACCACCTCCGCGTCGAGGTGGACGAACACGCCGACGACGAGCGCGACGACGAACGTGAACACGACGGCCATCGCCGCGAGCGCCCTCCCGACGACGGCGACGACGCGTCCGATCCCCGTTCGTTTCGTTCGAGCGCGCGACATTCAGTACGCCTCACCGATACCGATGTGGACCGCGCCCGGGAAGAAGCCGAAGAGCGGGTCCGGGATCTTGTCGCTCGCAGGAACGCCGCCAATCACTTGCAGGCCGGGGATGCGGTAACCGACGTCCAGACGGATGGCACCCACGGGCGTATCGTAGCGGGCGCCGGCGCCGCACGAGAGGTGCGGATGCGAGAATCGGAGATCGCTCGTCTGTGGCGAAACGTCGCTCCCGTCGCAGAATTCGGCGATCGAGAACGGGCCGGACACGACGTGACGGAGCTCGATCGACGCCTCCCAGATCGTAAAGCCTCCCGTCGGCGACAAGCAATCGGCGCCGCATTCGTTCGCGACGTTCTGCGCGGCGGTCTCGGGGTTCAAGAACGGAATGTGCGCGTAAGGGCTCACGCCGCGGATCGGGTACCCACGGTTCGAGTTCGGTCCGCCGGAGAAGAAGCCGCGGAAGAACGTGAGCTGGTAGTCGCGCGTCTCCGCTGCGCTCCCCTCTCCGGCCGCCCCTCGCGAGACGGCGCCGCCGTAGTTCGCGGGGTAGAGGAATCCGACCGACGCGCGGGCCGCGAGGACCGTTCGACGAGAGAGAGGGAGGAAGCCGCGGATCTCGGGCTGCACCTTCCAATCGCGCGCGCTGCCCGCGAAGACGCCGCCGGCCACTTGGAATTGAGTACCGAGGAGAATCCCTCTTCGTGTCCGGAGTTTGTCGTTTCGGAAATCGAGCTGAATCGCCAACGAGGGATAGGAAATGACGATCGTATCGAGCGTCGGATCTTTCGGCCCTTTGTAGGAAAATGGGTAATCGACTTGCGTGTTGTAGGAGAGCGCCCCGTAGAGCTTCCAATACGTACGATCGACGCCGATGGCGTTGCGGAGCTCGGCGTATCCCAGGACGTTCGCGTCCGCGGGGGGATCGGGGTTGATGAGCACCGGGTAGATGTCGAGCTGCGGACGCAAAAACCCCGACGTTCGCGCTTCGAGGAAGCCCGGTTGCCGGACTTCCACGCGCAGGCGCTCCTCCGGCATGAGCCTGTCGGGGGCGACGAAGTTGTTCGCGCGGAGCGGGTAGAGGACGACGCCGGGGCGGAACGTGACGGAGAACGAGCGGAGGCCGCCGAAGAAATTGCGATCTTCCCAGCCGATGAGGCCGTGGATGTCCGTCTTGAGGGCGTCGAACTCGACGCCGCCGCCGAGGCGGATCGAATGCAACCGCGAAGGCTCCACCGTCACGCGAATGGGAACGATCGGGCGGCCGTCCGTCGTGAGCTCGAGGTTCGCGGGGACGGAGGCCTCCTCGTCGTCGGAAGCGGCGCGCGGGGCGGCGGAGGTATCGGTCGAAGCGTCGGCGGGCGCGGGGGGCGCGGTCGTCGAGGGCGCGGCTCCGTTCCGGTCGTTCGCCCCGTCCTCGTCCTTCTCGCCCGGGAGGTCCGGCGACAGCGAAACGGAGGCGAAGACCCCGAGGTCGAGCAGCGCTTGCTGCGCGCTGTCGAGGACGGAGCGCGAATACGGGATGCCTGGTTCGAGATCGACGGCGCGCCGCACGGGCTTTTCGGGCAACGTGCCGAGACCGACGATCGTGACCGTCCCGAAGACGCACGCCGGCCCCGGCGACGCCGAGAACACGACGTCGACGTGGTGGTGCACGATGTCCACGGAGGCGCTGCTCGTGACCTTCGCGAACGCGTACCCCTGATCTTCCAGCGCGCGCCGCACGGCCTTTTCGGCTTCGTCGAACGCCTCTTCCTCGAACGGTCGCTCGGCTCTCAACGGGATGGCGGCGGCCCGCCGAACGGCCGTCACGACGGGAGCAGGGAGGCCGTCGAGGCCGTCGACGCGCACGTCGCGGACGCGGACCGGCTCGCCCTCTTCGACGACGATCTCGACGCGGACGTGCCGATCGTCGATCGTCCGGATGCGGCCGGCGCGCGCGTGCACGTCGTAGTAGCCCTTCGTCCGGTAGAAGGCCTCGACGCGCTCGAGATCGCGTTGCAGAACGAAGCGGTCGAACACCGAGTACTCGAACACCACACCGGGGAACAGGCCGAGGAACTTCGTGTTCGCCGTCGTCGCGATCTTGTCTTCGATGTCGCCGTCGTCGATCTTGCGCGTGCCGCGGAAGGTGACGTCGTCGACGGCGGACTTGCCCTCGGGCACGGTCTTGCATCCACCGAGGCCGAGGGACGCGAGGAAAAATGTCCCTACCGCCCAGGATGACACGCACGATGGCCGAACGCGTTCGCGCATTCTTCGACGATCACCGGTCGCGACGGGCCTCATGGGTTCACGAAACGTTGCAAAGCGGCGCAGACGGACGAAATGATGCAAACATCGTGGCGAGAGCGAACACGGTCCGCAGGTGCCGCCCGAGCACCGAGGGCCCGAGCGCCTCGATCTCCCGGAAAAGGCCCGAGAACCGGCAAATCATGAGGACGCAAGGTACGCTACTTCGTGGGGGCTCGGCGCGAAACCGCGCGCGCCGCATCGGGATCGCCGCGATCGTCGCCGCCATGGTCTTCGCGTGCGGGCCGTCGCGCCTGCCGGCCCCCCCGTTCGTTGCGCAGCCGACGTCCGCGCTCGTCGAAGTCCCCTACCCTCCGCCGCCCGCCCGTCCCGAGTTCGTGCCGGACGATCCGGGCGTTCCAGGTGCCGTGTGGATCGACGGCGAATGGACCTGGCAAGGCCAGCGCTGGTCGTGGAAGCGGGGTCGGTGGGTGGTTCCCCCCAAAGGCGCGAGCTATGCACCGTGGACGACGGTGCGCAACGACGACGGGGTTCTCTACGTGGCGCAAGGGGCCTTTCGCGACGCCCGCGGCACGGAGATCGACGAACCCGATCCCATCGCCTCGGGGCGGCCGAACCGAACGGCACCGGAGCGGCAGCGACCGAACCGCGGGGCATCGCCGACGACGGCGACGCCCGCGACGCCTGCGACGCGTCCGACGACGCAAGCCTCGCCGACGGCACCGGCTTCATCCGACGCGGGCGCGCCATGAGGGAGATCCTCGCCGTCGCCGCGATGCTCGTCGCCTTCGCGGTGCTCGTCACCACGCACGTCACGATCGTGTGGGCGCTCGCCTTTCGAGCCCCGCGCTGGCGCGCGATCGTCGCGACGTTCCTACCTCCGTTCGCACCGTGGTGGGCCTTTCGCGAAGGCTTGCACGCGCGCGGCGTGATCTGGATCGTCGCGATGACGTTCTACGTCGCCGCCCGATGGCTCGGCTGACGATTCACCGCCCTTTTTCGCGGAGCCGGCGCCGGAGCGCCATGGTGTCGGTGCGGGCGCGGCGGCTTCGATCGACGGACGCCGACGCGTCTTGCCGGGCGCGGAGGGCGGTCCGTTCGCGATCGAGTTTGTGGAACGAATCGACGCGCGCGCGATCGAGGGCGCCCGACTCCACGGCGGCGCGCACGGCGCATCCGGGCTCCGCCGCGTGCAGGCAATCGCGGTACCGGCACGACGCCGCCACGGCCGCGATGTCGGCGAACGTCTCGCTCTCGGCGCCCTCGTGAGCATCGTCGCCGTCGGCGTACCAGGGCACGAGCTCGCGCATCCCCGGCGTGTCGACGAGGAGCCCGCCAGAAGGGAGCACGAACAAGGATCGGCGCGTCGTCGTGTGGCGTCCTCGTTTGTCGGACGATCGGACAGCGCCTTCCTCCTGGGCGGTTCGACCGAGGAGCACGTTGACGAGCGCGGACTTGCCGACGCCCGACGAGCCCGCGAACGCCGACATCGTGCCGGTGGGCATCTTCGCCCGCAGCTCGTCGATGCCCTCGCCGGTCCGCACGCTCGTGAGCACGCACGACGCGAGCGCCGATGCCTCGTCGAACATCGCCGCCGCGTCCGCCGAGAGATCGGCCTTGCTCAAGACGATGACGGGCTCGGCGCCTCCGGAGCGAATGGCGAGGAGGTAGCGTTCGAGCCGCCGCAGGTTGAAGTCGCCTTCGAGCGAGGTCACGACGAACACCCGGTCGACGTTCGCGACGATGGCTTGCGGCTCGGAGCGCTCGCCGGCGGCTTTGCGCAAGAACACCGTGCGACGCGGCAACACTTGCTCGACGACGACCTCGTCGCTGCCCTCCGTCGCCTTCGCGATGGCGACCCAATCACCGACGACGATGGCTCCCTCGATGGGCGCCTCGCGCGTCGCACGCGATCGCACGGCCGCCATGCGCGGCCCGTCTTCCGTCCACAGCAAGACGCGCACGCCGAGCGCGGACGCCACACGCGCGGGGCGCCGTCCTTCGGGCAGATGCCGCGCGAGATCGTCCGACCAACCGAGACGAGCGAGATCGGTGGGGACGTGGTCCATGCCGTCCGCCGAGGCGAGCTCGGGGATCGCGGACATCGGTTTTCGGATTTTCGACACGGGAATCCAGGCCGCGAGGCGCGATCGAGCGTACCTCGTTTTCTGCGGCGAGACTGGGTTTTATGCCTTCGCGAGCGTGGGTGCGGCGACGATCTCCGCCCGCGGCTCTTCGGATCGCGCGATCTCCGGAAGCACGAGCGGTCGTGGCGCGCGGCCATCCCACGAGCAGAATCGGGCATGCGCGCCACGCTCGTCGACGTCGATGACCAAGTGCGTCCGCGGCGCGCGGAGCTCGGACTCGGACTCCGACTCCTCCTCGGACCATGACCCGACGTTGATGTAGGTCGCGTGCCCGAGCGACGTCGCCACCGGAACGTGCGTGTGTCCCATCACGACGAACGCCGCGGGGAAGAGCCCCGAGAGCTTCGCGGCGCGGTCCATCATCGTGGTCGCCGGATCGATCCGCCGGCGCGCCGACAGGTAGCCGTGGAGGACGGCCCACACGGGGATCACGGCGAGCGCTCCCCAAAGGAACCGGACGTCGACGAACGAAAGTCCGAGGGCGAGGACGACGAGCGTCAGCGCGGCCACGGCGAGCGCGATCCGATCGAGCAGGACGCTCGCGAGGATGCCGCCGATCGACGCCGTCACCGGAGGCTCTTGGAGCGACAAGAGCGCGTTCAGCTTGTCGCGGCCGAGCCTCGAGATCTCGGCGAGCTTGGCGACGCGTTGCGCGTGCTCGGCGCGGAGGGCCGCCGCGGCCTGCGAGAGCGCCACGCGACGGAGGCGAAAGAGCTCGCGGACGGCCTCCGAGAACCGACGCCCGAGGTCGAGCATGCCGGAGAGCCCGAGGTTCACCGCGAACGAGACGTAGTGCACGACGCCGACGGTCTCATGCCCGTAGTCCTTCATGCCGCGCGTCGGCCGGACGACGTAGCGGAGGAGCGTGTCGGAGAAACCTCGCCACACGCGCCGCTCGTCGATCGGCGAGATGGGCGACATGACGTTCCACGTCGCGCAGAACGGGTCGTATTGGTGGCCGTGCTCGATGTACACGACGCCGTCCCGATAGAAGAACCACGGGTGGAACTCGACGGCGTCGAAGAAGGCCGCGCATTCCATGCGGCGGCGGCGACGGCGGCCGATGTGCGCGAACAAGAGACGCCGGAACTCGTCTTTGACGGCGTCCCAATGGAACTCGATGTCGTGGTTTCCGTGCACGAGCGCGAGCACGTGGCCGTCGGCGACGAACGCCGCGAGCGCGGAGAAAACGTCACGGTGACGCTCGGCGACGCGCCGGAGCTTGAGCACCGCGTGATCGGCGGCGCTACCGAGACCGTGGCGGAGCTCCTCTTCCGTGGGCGCGGTCTCGAGCCCTTCCGTCGCGGGGATGGTCATGCCGATGAAGTCGATGAAGTCGCCGGCGATCACGATGCGCCAGCGCCCTCCACGAGGTCGCGTCCGCCGGTAGTGGGCGAGCAAGCGGACGAGGTCGCGATCGACGGCGCTCGACCGCCGCGCCTTGTTCACGGCGCCGTCGTGAATGTCGCTGCCCAGGTGCACGTCCGAGAACACGAGCAGACTCTCCGTGACGAGCGGCGTGAGCACATCCTCCTCCCGCGCACGCGAAGCAGGCGATCGCTTCGCTCGAGAGTCCTCAAGCAGGGACGATGCCGCCGTCGAACCTCACGGCACGACGCGCACCGATGCGCCACGGCACGAACGCACGCCGCATCGGGAGCGACGAGCTCCACGCGCGCCGCATCGAACGCCGCGCGGGGCTCTCACTGGAGCTTCAGAGCTTCCGGCCCTTGAGCAAATCGGCGAACGTCCCGAGCGACGCCGGAACCGCGCCGCGACCGCGCGAAGCCTCGAAATCGGCGCGTTCTTCGGCGTCTTTGGCGCCGCGGATCGACAGGCGAAGGCGCCCTTCGCCGGTCTCGAGGACCTTCGCCTTGACCTTCGTGCCCTCGGGGAAGGCCTTGCGCACGTCCGTCCCGCGCGGCACGCCGAGCTCCGCGTTCGGGACGAGCCCTCGCCCGCCGCGGCCCTTCGTGCCGTCGACCTGGACGAAGATGCCGTACGTCTCGATGCGCTCGACGGTGCCCGTGACGACCGCGCCGACGTCGACCGAGAGCTTCGTCGCGACGAACGAGCCGACCTCGGCGCCTTCGGGGGCGAGGACGAGCGAGATCTTCCGCGCCTCGCGATCGATCTTCTTGGCGGCGACGCGGACCACTTCCTCGGCCGCGAGCGTCTTGCCCTTGCCGAGCTCGGAGACGTGGAGCAGCCCCTCGATGCCGGGGGCGACGCGGACGAACGCGCCGAAGTCGGTCGCGCGGACGACGGTGCCGTCGACGACGCGGCCTTCGACGACCGGCAGGTCCGCCCAGGCATCTTGTCCGGACGACTCGGTCGAACGCGGGCTCCTCTTCGCCACCTTGCTCGGCTCGCGGAGGCGCTCGAGGCGGACGAGGTCGCGCGACGGATCGACGTCGACGACCCGCGCTTCGATCCGATCGCCTTCGGCGACCGTGAGGGTGCCGTCGGGGGCGCGCAGATCCACGGCTTCGAAGAAGGCCTGCTGACGGCCTTCGATCTCGACGAACACCGCGTCCTTGCCGACGCTCACGATCTGGCCGGAAACGACCTGTCCGATCCGCGCGTCGCGGCGCTTGCGCACCGGAGCGGCTTCTCGTTCGAACATCGCGGCAAAGGATTCGTCGTTTTCGGTGGTCATGGGAAATCGCCGTGGAAAAGGTGGGGGGCCTCCTTAGCACACGCCGCGGCTCGGCTCACGCATCGTGCATCGGCGCCGCCTGAGGTTGGCGTCCGACGGCCCGCGCGACCGCGTGCGCGAGGATGTCGAGGCGCGCCGGCTTGGCGACGTGGCTCTGGAAGCCGGCTCCCATCACCCGCCGGGCGTCTTCGGCGCGCGCGTAGGCCGTCACGGCGATGGCGGGGAGCATGCGGTCCGGCCCGGGCAGCGCGCGGATGCGCCGGAGGAGCGCGAAGCCGTCTTCGTCGGGCATCCCGATGTCCGTCACGAGGACCTCGGGGTGACAGCGTGGGAGCGCGTCGACGGCTTCTTGCGCGGAGCCGGCGACCGTGACGATGGCGCCATAGGACGTCAGCGCCTCCGAGATCATCTCGCGCGCGTCGGGTTGATCGTCGACGACGAGGACGCGCACGCCTTCGAGCGCCGTGTCCCCCAGCACGGGGACGGCCGACGGCGCGGGCCGCATGCTCCGCTCGAGCACCGCCTCACGATTCTCGACGGTCTCCTCCGTCACGAGCGCGCGCACCGGGAACTTCGCGGTGAACGTCGCGCCCTTGCCCACGCCCTCGCTCGCGACGGCGACCTGCCCGCCGTGGAGCTCCACGAGGTGCCGCACGATGGAGAGGCCCAGCCCGAGGCCACCTTCCCGGCGCGTCGTCGACGCGTCGGCTTGGCGGAACCGATCGAAAACGTAGGGCACGAAGTCCGACGAGATGCCCCTCCCCGTGTCCTTCACGGTGAGGACGATCGCGTCGGCTTCGCGGTGCAGACGGACCTTCACGCGCCCCCCGGAGGGCGTGAACTTGATGGCGTTCGAGACGAGGTTCCACGCCACTTGGCGGATGCGGTCCGGATCGCCGACGAGCATGAAGCGATCGCTGCCGACGTCGAGCTCGACCGTGATCTGCTTCGCGGCGGCCGACGTACGGAGGGTCTCGATGGTGTCGACGACGAGCGGCACGATCGAGATCGGGTGCGCGTCGAGGACGAGCTTGCCCCGGATGATGCGCGAGACGTCGAGGATGTCGCCGATGATGGTGGCCTGCGCCTTGGCGTTGCGCTCGATCGCGGCGAGCCCCTTGGCGAGCATGACGGGATCGTTGCGGCGCTCGGTTTGGAGGATCGATGCCCACCCCATGATCGACGACAGCGGCGTGCGGAGCTCGTGCGAGACGACCGCGAGGAACTCGTCCTTCATGCGGTTCGCGTACTCGGCCGCCGCGCGCGCCTCCTCGACGTCCGCCTCCGTCCGCTTCCGGACGAGCGCCTGCGCGAGTTGACCGGCGATCGTCTGGGCGAGCCGCTTCTCGTCCTCCGAGAAGACGCGAAGGACGTCCGAGTAGATGACGAGCTTCCCGAAGAGCTCTCCGTTGTGCACGAGCGGAAAAAAGCCGATCGAACGGATGTTCTCTTTCCGCAGTGCCGCCCAAAAAGGACGAAAATCCTCGTATTTTTCGACATCTTCGACGAGCACGGGCGGAGGATTCTCGGGGTGCCCCGGCCACGTGACGTGACCTTCGACGACCTTTCGGTACGGCTCGGAGATCCCGCGCGCCGCCACGAAGCGAGGAACGCCGTGTTCGTCGTCGAGGAGGATGGCGAGCCTCTCCGCGCGCAGGCCACGACCGACCACGTCGAGCGAGGCCTCGTAGAGCTCCGTCGTCGACGTCGAGCGATTCGCCGAGTTGACGAGCGCGTAGAGGAGCCCCATCTCCGCGCGCGCCTTCTGCTCGTCTTCGTAGACGCTCGCCCGGTAGAGGCCTTGCGCTCCGTGCGCGGCGACGAGCGCCAAGAAGGAGCGTTCGTCGACGTCGAACGACCGCGGACGGTCGAACGTGAAGGCCAGGACCCCGCGGACCTTCCCTTGCTGGAACAACGGCATGCTGGCGACGGCGTCGACCTCGATCGACGACTCCGGAAATCGCTCGTGGAGCTCTTCGAGCGACGTGACGAAGACCGGCTCGCGCGACGACAACGTCCACGAGAAGGGGCCGCGGCGCTGCAGCGGCAGCACGCCGTACGACGCGCAGGCCTTCTCCTTGGCCTCCTCCGGGAGCATCGACGAGTGGACGAGCTGCAGCTCCTGCCTCGCCTCGTCCACCTTCCACAACAAGCCGGCGGCGGCGCCCACCGCGAGCTGGCCGTGCTGGATGACGGCCCGCGATACGTCGTCCGAGGAGAGCGCGATCGCGAGATCGGACATCATCGCTTGGAGCCGGCGCATCCGGTTCGCCGTGCGCTCGATCGTCGTCCGCGCCTGCTGCTCGTATTGATAGAGGCGCGCGTTCTCGACGGCGAGGCCCGCGTTCAGGCCGAGTTGCTCGGCCATGTCGAGATCGGCGGCCTCGAAGACGTGCTCTTCGGAGAACCGGATGAGCGTGATCGCACCCACGACGCGGTGGCGGGTGAGGAGCGGGACGACCATCGCCGACCGCGGCGCGAGGTCGAGGAGCAACGCGCGCTGCTCGGGGTCGTTCGCGATCCACTCGAGCGCCGCGACGTCGATCTTCCGATGGATCTCGGGGACGCCCGAGCGGACGACGCGCACGATGGCCGGGGGTCGCTCCCCGCGCCGCTCGTGCATCGCGTTGACCCGATCGATGAGCACGGCCTTGTCGGGGGACACGCTCTCGGTCACGACGCGACGCAGCCGCTCTTCGTCCTCGTCGTCGATGACGTCGACGACGCACGCCTCGGCGACGGCGGGGACCACCAACGCCGCGAGCTGGCGGAGGATCGTATCGGGATCGAGCGAGGTCGAGAGCAAGCGCGTGCTCGCCCGCGCGAGGAACGAGGCGCGCTGATGAGCCGCGCGGGCGCGGACGGACGTGTCGACCTTCTCGGGGATCGCGAAGAAGACACAGAGCACCGCGACCACGTGGCCGTCCCTGGCGCGGACGGCGCGTGCATACGCGCGGGCAAGGTGACGTGAGCCGTCGGGACGTACCACCACGAGCCTCTCGCCGGAGCCCGGCTCGCTCCCGTGCCCCACCTCGGCGACGGGCACGGTCCCGCCGGTGTCGGTGCGATCGCGAACGCGGTCGAACGCCCACGACGAGAGGCGCGCCATTTGCCCCCCGATCTCGAGCATCGCCGTCGAAGGCGCCATCCTCTCTTCGCGGGCCTCCGGCGCCCCTTGGGAGGATTGGGCGTCCTGCGCCCTCGACGCGCGGCTGCGTGGAGCGATCGACGCGCGGCTCCAAAGGGCCTTCGCCGCCGCGTTCACGACGATGGCGCTTTCCGTCACGACCGCGACCGCGGGCGTCGATCGATCGACGAGCTCTTGCATCGCTCGCGACCAGCTTCGATTCGATTCCGGCGCGGTGCGGAGGACCTCTTCGAGCTCGCTCCGTAGCTCCTCGACGAACGTGGCTTCCGAAGGGTTCATGTCGGGGTCCTTCGAGCGACTGCTCTTGCAAGCGACGCGCGCCGCAGCGTGCGCTACAGCTCGACGTCGAGTGATCCCCCTGTCCCTTGCGCGTCCCTCGAGCGACCGTGTGGAAAGACGCGACGAGCCTCCACGCAGACCCTATGCATCGAGGCATCGAACGCAAGCGCGAGGCTTCGACTTCCGCTAAGGTCCCCGCCCCCATGTCCCTCGTCGCGATGCCCAAGCCGAACGGCTCCACCGGCGAAGAGCCGAACCGCCCCACCGAGGAAGAGCTCGACGCATGCACTTCGCTGCTCGAAGCTCTGGTGGAGGACCGCACCCTGCTCGCGACGGTGTCGGACGAGAAGCGCCGCCGTTTGCTCATCGCGGCCGGCCGGCTGTCGCGACCGACGCGTGACGAAGCGCAGCGCTCCTCGAAGGCCTTCCGGAAGGTCACCCGCGCGAGGAAGCAAGCGCAAGATCGCGCGATCCGCGCCGAGACGGGCATCCGCATCGCGCGCGAGAGCGACGTGTTCGTCCCGCCGCCGCAATTGTTGACGGCCGAGGAAGCCGGAACGTCGACCGACGCGGCCAGCGAAGCGCCGGCGCGCGAACTCCAGAAGCCACGCGACTGCTACGTGTGCAAGCGCGAGTTCCGCAAGCTGCACTTCTTCTACGACTCGATGTGCGACGCGTGCGCGGATCTCAACTATCGGAAGCGCTTCCAGACCGCCTCGCTCGAAGGCCGCGTCGCGCTCATCACCGGCGCCCGCGTCAAGATCGGCTACCAGGCGGCGCTGATGATGCTGCGCGCCGGCGCCCGCGTCCTCGTGACGACGCGCTTCCCGCGGGACGCCGCGCAGCGGTTCACCCGGGAACCCGATTTCGAGGCTTGGAAATCGAGGCTCCAGGTGTACGGGCTCGATCTCCGGCACGCGCCGAGCGTCGAGCTCTTCACCCGCTACGTGACGCAGACCGAGTCGCGGCTCGACGTGCTCATCAACAACGCCGCGCAGACCGTGCGGCGCCCCGCCGGCTTCTACGCGCACCTCCTCGAGCTCGAGACGCGCGCGTTCGACGATCTCCCGGACGCGATGGCCGGGCTCCTCCGGCGCCACGAAGAGTGCAAGGCGGCCATGTCGCTCGACGCCCCGGACGACGATCCGCGAGCCCTGACGACGACCGAACCGCGCACGCCCGCCGGGTTCGTCGCGTGGACCGGCGAGGGCCCGGGCATCGGCCTCCGTGCGTCGGCGATGATGTCCCAGATCCCGTGCGCCTACGACGACGCCGAAGAAGACGCCGCCCTCTTCCCCACGGGACGAACGGACGCGGATCTCCAGCAGGTCGACCTGCGCACGATGAACAGTTGGCGGCTGAAGCTCGCCGACGTGCCCTCGCCGGAGATGCTCGAGGTGCAGCTCGTCAACGCCGTGGCGCCCTTCATCCTCTGCAGCAAGCTCAAGCCGCTGATGATGCGTCACCGGACCGACGACAAGCACATCGTCAACGTGTCGGCGATGGAGGGGCAGTTCGCGCGGCGCACGAAGACCGATCGCCACCCCCACACGAACATGGCGAAGGCGGCGCTGAACATGATGACGCTCACGAGCGCCCCCGACTACGCCGAGGACGGCATCTTCATGAACGCCGTCGACACCGGGTGGGTCACCGACGAAGATCCGGCCGCGCTCTCGTCGCGCAAACGCCAAGTGCACGACTTCCAGCCGCCGCTCGACATCGTCGACGGCGCCGCGCGCGTGTGCGACCCGTTCTTCTCCGGTCTCCTGACCGGCACGCATCTCTGGGGAAAGTTCTTCAAGGACTACGCGCCGACGGAGTGGTGAGCACGCGGACGGCGCGGACGGCGTCGGGTTATGCTCGAGCGATGCGCCCGCGTCCTCGCCGTCTCGGCATCGCCGTCTTGGCCACCACGATGGCCGCCGTATTCGCATGCGACGAACGCCCACCGGCGGCGAGCCCCACGTCCCCCCTCGTCGCTCCCGAACCTTCACCGCCGTCTCCCGTCACCCCGTCGCCGAGCATTCCGAACACGACGGCGTCGTGTCCGTTGACGGTACGCTTGGAAATCCGCGCCACGAGCAACGGGCAGCACGAACTGACGGTCTTCGCCGAATCGGCGACGACGTCACCCCAGGAAATCGTCCTGCCGGATCGCTGCCCGGGCGGCCCCATCGACTTCGAGGGCCTCGGTCCCGGTTACGACTACTACGGGACCTGCAACGCCGGGGCGTGCATCGGACAGCGATCCCCGGAGCACGTCCGCATGGGCCCCGGCGAGCGCGTGCCGCTCGCCTCCACGAAAATCTCTACCCGCGGCGGCGAGCCTTGCACCAAGCCGCTCCCGCCCGGGCGTTACGTCGTTCGCCCGCTGCTCCCCGAGTCTCTCCACGCGTGCGTCGTCCCCGCGCTGCTCGACGTCGCCGAGACCACGTCGCCGACCGCGCCCGACGTTCGGAAACCACCGGCCACGCCTTCGCCCCCGATCGCCCCTCCCTCGGCACCGCGCGTCCAGCCCGTTCCGATCGCGCCCACGCCTCCCCCCGTCGGCGCGCTCGGCACCGACATCTATTCGTGCGAACGCGCCTCGGACTGCGTCCTGGCGTGCCCCAAGGTCGAAGGGTGCTGCACCTCGTCTTGCGGTTGCCGCCACGCCATCAACCGAGCGCACCTCGCGAACTACCAGGCGTCGTACAAGAACACCTGCCAGAAGCCCCCGAAATGCCCGATCGAGGGGTGCGCCTTCCAGCCCGCTCTGGGGGCCGAATGCCGCTATGGCCGATGCGTCGCGACGGATCGGCCATAGCGCCGGCACCTTCACGCGCCGTTCGGCGTCGGATGCGCCGCTCGGCGTTCAGCGCTTCTTCAAGACGACGGACACGTCGTTCGTCTCGGGATCCCAGGTGACGTAGCCGTACTGGAAGTCGCTGCGACGCTTCTTGTCGTCGGTGTCGTACTCCTCGGACGTCGGGTAGCCGAGGGAACCGGCCTCCCAACCCAGGCGCTTCCACGTGTCGCGGATGTACCCGTAGACGCCGTGTGCTCCCGTCTGCTCCGTCCAGTAGATCGACCCGCGCTCGAACACGTTGTACCGACCGATGCCGTCCGGCGTCTTCACTTCGTCGGTGATCGGGTAGCCCATCGACCCTTCCGCCGTCTCCCAACCGAGCTCCGCCCACTTGTCACGGATCTGACCGTGGACCTCGTGCGCGCCCGTCTGCTCCGTCCAGTAGATCGACCCGCGCTCGAACACGTTGTACCGACCGCGCCCATCCGGCGTCGGGATCTCGTTCGTCAGCGTCGCGCCGAGGACCGAGCCGCACCCACCGAGCTCGCGGTACTTCGCGTCGATCGCGCCTTGCGTCTGACCCTTCGCCCCGTCGCAGCTACCGCCGCCGACCGCGGGTCCCACCGCCGCGGCATAGCCCTTCGGCGGCACCAACGTCGCCATCTGGTCGAACGAAATCCAGTAATTGGTCAACCCACCGAACATGGCGGAGTCGGCGACGTAAACCTGCCCATTGTCGGGGTTGTATCCGATGATGGCAATGTAGTGGAAAATCGTCGAATTCGGATATCCGGGCGGGTGGTTGTTCGGCGGCGCCACGATGTTGGCGACCAACCCGTAGCCGTTGTCGATGCTCCGGCGAATGTCGTCCCAGAACAGGTTCTTTTGCTGCGGCGTCGGCGGGTCGTTCGGCATCCAGCGGCTGACGTAGACGCCTTGACCGAGGAACTGGTTCAAGACCGGCGTGACTTGATCGATGCTGTTCGTCCCATCGCCGGTCGTCCCCATGCGGTTCGCGAGATCCCACTCTGCCGGCGGGTTCTGACGCGCGGAAATGACGTTGCGGGCCGCCGCCGGACCACACGTGTATCCCGTCTGCTGCGCCTGGTACTGGATGTTGAGGACTTTCCAGTTCTGGAGCTCGTCGGTCGACTGCTGCGCGGAATCTTCGAAATCGGCACAACCGAAACTCGAGAAGGACAGCGCTGTTACGAGGACCCCCGCCCAAGCTCGCAAGTAACCATTTCGCGAGATTTGCATGTGACGTCCCTTTCCTTCTCGGCGTTGACCGTTCATTTCGTTCGAAGATTCCATTTCGCGATGTGGCCGAACGACCGGATCAGAACCCGGCCTCTTTCGCATTGAACTTGACGTAGTATTCGTCCGTCTTGGGATTCCAGGTGATGGATCCGTTCTGGAAGTCGTTCCGTCGCCCGTCCTCGACGTCGTATTCACCGGACGTCGGATAACCGAGGGGACCGGCCTCCCAGCCGAGGTCCTTGTACCGGTCGCGGATGAAGCCGTAGATCTCGTGAGCGCCCGTCTGCTCCGTCCAGTAGATCGACCCACGCTCGAACACGTTGTACCGACCGATGCCGTCCGGCGTCTTCGTCTCGTCGGTGATCGGGTAGCCCATCAGGCCTTCCGCCGTCTCCCAACCGAGCTCCGCCCACTTGTCACGGATCACGCCGTGGACCTCGTGCGCCCCCGTCTGCTCCTTCCAGTAGATCGACCCGCGCTCGAACACGTTGTACCGACCGACGCCGTCCGGCGTCTTCGTCTCGTCCGTCAGCGTCGCGCCGAGGACCGAATTGCACCCGCCGAGCTCGCGGTACTTCGCGTCGATCGCGCCTTGCGTCTGACCCTTCGCGCCCGGACATCCAGCGCCACCACCCGCTCCCCAGAAGCCCAAGCCGCCCGGCTCGTCGATCGCCGTCTGGAGGGCGCCGTTGTATTGCGGGTAGCGCTCCGACCAGCAGCTCCACCCCGGCTGGCAGCCGTTGAAGCGGAGGAGCACCGTCTTGACCCACTGATCGCGGAGCCCGTTGTTGAAGATGTCGAAGTTGTTCAACCACGCGCGCGCCTTGTCGTACGTCTCGGCGTTCGTCGTGTACGGCGAGTCGCGGACCATCTTGATGACGTAGTCGACCGCGAGGCGAATCTGCCCGTCGATGCGGAGCACGTCGCCACCGTAGGTGTTGAGGGTGTCCTGCTGGGTCCCGGCGTCGAACTGGAACAAGCCGAGCCCGCCTTGGGCGCACGTACCATCACCGCCGCCCGCGATGAGCGGACCGCCGCCACAATCGGGCGACGACGGCCCCTGACACGCCCACTGGGCATCGACCCAGCATTGCGTGAGGGTCGACTCCTGAACCGCGATCCCTCCCAGGAGGAACGCGTTGTTCACGACCCCGTTCGCGCGAGCGACGTCGCGAATCGCAGCGTAGTAGCCATTCCGGATCGCCTGTGACGCGACCTCGCTGCTGCTCTGCTCGATCGTGTCCTCGGGCCCTTGACTACATGCGGGCAGAGCCGCCGTAGCAAGCGACAGTGACGCGATGAGAAGGAGCGAGCTCGGGGCGGGAGACGACCGGCGCATGCCGACCCCTATTGCGGCTCGCGTGCCAGTCACGGCGCCGTCACAAATACATGAAAACTGTACGAATCTACCGACAGTCGTGTGGGTTTTTGTAGTCGGTCACAAGGGTGGTTCCCCGGATCATCGTGTGACCAAACGAAGGCAAAAGAACGACGGCAACAATGGGTATGCGAATGAGACGGGATATCCGTATGGGTCTACGCCGGCGTCGTCTTCAGGGTCCAATGAAACGATTTCTACGACGAGATGCGCTTCGTCGAGCGCCGAGCGACTATCTCCAAAAGGCTATCGCCGACCCTCGAATCGAAGGGACGACGACGTCTCATGAAAGTCCCCGTTTGCGCGGAAAACGCGTCGGCGACGAAGCCACGACCCCTCACCCGGCCGGCGCGACGCTTCGAGCGCTCAGGACGACCAGGACACGAGGGGTGGATAAAATGGTCACCAGGAAAGATGGCAACAAGCCGCATCCGCCATCGAAAAATCCAATATTTGCGCAAATTTCTGCCAGCACGAGACGACAGATGTCATTTCACACTTGCATTCTTGCGCAGATTCGGCCTTGCAGGCTTGCACATCCGTATTCGTTCTCTCGCGAGAACGTGGCTGCGAATGCCAAATACCCGTCGCATTTTGCACGGGCGACCTGAATTCCCCCCAACTTTCCCCCGACGCCTTCTTTTCACATTTCACGCCAATCGTGACGCGGCGTGTCCGAACCCGTCGGGCGGCGACGGCTTACGCTCCTTTTCACGGGCGTGTGCCGGCCCATCGGAAGCCGGTCAATGCGTGGAGTGGCGAGGCACGGAGCGTGCTCTCGGCGCCGACGTGCTCTTTTCTCGCTCGTTGCTGCCAGTGCTTGCGGCGCTCGGGGCGCTCGCAGCGCTTTCCCTGTCGGCATGCCGTTCGGAGAGCGCCCCGACGGGATCGCAGGACGACGAGATTCGTGGGGGTGCGGTCGAGACCGGCTATCCGGCCGTCGGCATCGTCCGCATGGAGAATGGAAGCTTCTGCACGGGCACGCTCGTGGCGCCCGACGTCGTCCTGACCGCCGGGCATTGCCTGCGCGAGACGGCGGTGTCGTTCCACCTCGGCGCGGGTCGTCCCGTCACCGATTTCCATTCGACCGAAGCCATCGACACGATGACGAAGCACCCGGTCGCCGGACAGGCGGCGTACCCGGGCTTCCTCGGGCGACGGGATCCCGAATGCCCGTCGCCGATGCTCGACGTGGCGCTCGTCAAGCTGGCCGAACCCGTGCCCACCGCCGAGGCGGCCCCCGATCCGATCGACGATCGCGTGCCGGAGGCGAGCGAGGCGTGCGTGACCGTCGGGTTCGGCGAGTACGAAGGGACCTTTCATCAAAAGCGATCGGCGACCGAGAAGATGCGCCAAGAGCGGGCGACGGCGTTCGGGCTCGACGCGTTTCGCGTGAGCACCAAGGGCGGTGACTCCGGCGGTCCTCTCTATTGTAGAGGAGCGGTCGTCGCGGTGAACTCGTGCGGAGACGCGCCCGACTGGTTCGCGCGCCTCGACGCAGCGCGCCCATGGCTCGACGCGATGCTCGCGGATTGGGATCCGGAAGCCGCGGCGGCCATCGTCACGGGCGCGACCGAAGACGGTGACGCGACCGAGGACGCGGCTGACATCAAGGACGGAGCGCCAGGCCCCGAGCGATAGCGCGCGGCAAACCGGGACCGCGGTAGATGAAGCCCGTGTAGAGCTGGATCAGGTCGGCGCCGGCGTGGAGCATCGCGCGCGCGCTCTCGACGCTGTCGATGCCGCCGACGCCGATGACGCACGCGTCGGGGCCGAGCTTCGCGCGGACGCGTCGCACGACGGAGAGCGATCGCGAGAAGAGGGGCTTGCCGCTGAGACCACCGTCGCCGATGCGCGCGAGCTCTTCCCGCGGCGTCGCCAGGTCGTCGCGCGAGGTCGTGGTGTTCGTCGCGACGATGCCCGAAAGGCCCGTGGCGAGCACGGCGTCGCCGACCGCGTCGATCGCGTCGTCGTCGAGATCGGGGGCGATCTTCACGAGGATCGGCACCTTCGGCCCCTCGCCGCGCGCTTCCTCTTCGCGGAGCGCCTCGAAGAGGCGGCGGGCGACGTCGGCGGCCTGCATCGCGCGGAGGCCCTTCGTGTTCGGCGACGACACGTTGACCACGACGAAGTCCGCGACCGAGCGCACGATCCGATAGCTCGCGAGGTAGTCGTCGAGCACGCCCGAGAGCGGCTCGAGCGGAACGCTGCGCGATTTGCCGATCGACACGCCGACCGGCACACCGATGCCGGCCTTGCGCGACGCGATGCGGGCGGTCACGCGTGCCGCACCTTCGTTCGGGAACCCGAGGCGATTGACGAGCGCGCGATCGGCCGGGAGGCGGAACAGGGTCGGGCCCGGGTTCGGATCCTGCGGCTCGGCGGTGACCGTGCCGAGTTCGATGTGACCGAAGCCGAGGGCCGCGAGCGCGCACGGCCGCTCGGCGTTCTTGTCGAAGCCGCCCGCGAGCCCGACGGGCGATGGGAAAACGAGCCCCATCTTCCGCACCTCGAGGCGCGGGTCGAACGGCGCGGAGACGTGACGAACCACCGAGCGCAGCGCGCCCACGTGCTCGAGAGGAAAGAGCCCAGCCATGGCGAGCGCATGCGCCTGCGGGGGACTGATCGAAAACAGGAGCGGCTTGATGACCGAATACATGGACCTCGCGCAGCCTTCTTCCAGCCTCGGCAACCTACTTCGCTTTTTCGACGACGGCGACGCGGAGTTATTCGGGATCGCGAGCGTGACGCAACGCAGAAAGCATCGCCCGAGGCATCCCCCGAAACCGGGCCGTGATCCGGCGTGACCCTCGCTCGACGACGCCCAGGCGCTCGGCTATGGTCCGCCCAAGCCGCATTTCATCGAAAAATGCGCAAAAAGGAGCGTTCGCCGTGATCATCGGAGTGCCCAAAGAGATCAAGACCCGCGAGTACCGCGTCGGCATGACGCCCGCGGGCGTGCGTAGCCTCACGTCGCGTGGCCACAAGGTCCTGGTCGAGAAAGGCGCCGGTGAAGGCGCGCAGATCAAGGACGCCGAGTACGTCGCCCAAGGCGCCACCATCGTCCCGACCGCGGCCGATGCGTGGGGCGCCGAGATGGTCGTCAAGGTCAAGGAGCCGCTCCCCGCGGAGTACGGCTTCTTCCGCGAGAATCTTGTACTCTACACCTACCTCCACCTCGCGCCCGAGCCCGAGCTGACGCGTGAGCTCGTCGCGAAGAAGGTCGCCGGCGTCGCGTACGAGACGATCGAGCTCGACGACGGTTCGCTGCCGCTGCTTCGCCCGATGAGCGAAGTCGCCGGCCGCATGGCGGTTCAGGTCGGCGCGAGCTCGCTGCAGAAGGAGCACGGCGGCAAGGGCGTCTTGCTCGGCGGCGTGCCGGGCACGCGGCGCGGTCGCGTCGTCATCCTCGGCGGCGGCGTCGTCGGCCGGAACGCGGCCACGATCGCGGTGGGCATGGGCGCGCAGGTCACCGTCCTCGACGTGCAGGCGTCGACGATGGGCTACCTCGAAGACATCTTCGGCGGCGCGGTCGAGACCCTCTACTCGAACCCGACGAACATCGAGTACGCGGTGCAGCGCGCCGATCTCGTCGTCGGCGCCGTCCTCGTGACGGGCGCGCGCGCGCCGAAGCTCGTCACCGAGGAGCTCATCGGCCGCATGGAGCCGGGCTCGGTCGTCGTCGACGTCGCGGTCGACCAGGGCGGCTGCATCGAGACCTGCCGTCCGACGACGCACGACAACCCGACGTACGAAGTGCGCGGCGTCGTCCACTACTGCGTCGCGAACATGCCGGGCGCCGTCGCGCAGACGAGCACCTGGGCGCTGACGAACACGACGATGAGCTACGCGCTCCGGATCGCCGATCAAGGCCTCGCGGCCGCGGCGAAGGCCGACCGCGCGCTCCTCAAGGGCATCAACACGTACGCCGGTCACGTCACCTGCGAGCCCGTCGCGCAAGCACACAAGCTCGAATACGTGCCGGCGACGAAGCTCCTCGGCTGAGCGAGCGACACCACGAACACGCCGAGCGCGAGGACGGCCTCGCGTTTCGCGTCGACGAAAAAGCCCCGAGACGCGCGTCTCGGGGCTTTTTTCGTTCGATGCATTTTGACGGAGGTCGATCCGACAGGGCCCGTCGAAGGCCTCGTCCAGCCATCGCCGACGAACGCGCGCCGGACGCGTCGCACGTCACCGCTCC